>CAJXQX010000005.1 GCA_913058185.1 uncultured Verrucomicrobiota bacterium | reverse complement strand
GGAGTCGTCGGCAGCGTCAGATGTGTATAAGAGACAGACGGTGGAGTTGGCGGCGGGCGCGGATGAATTGCAGGCCGGCGCCGGCGGTTGCAACTGACGCTATGCCGACGGCCCAGCGCGGGCCGAGAGTCGCGGCGATTCCGCCAAAGGCTAGACTGCCGAGGGGGAACATCCCTTGGCCCATGGCGAAGAGTCCCATGACGCGGGAACGTTTGTCGTCTGCCACCTGCGATTGGATGAGCGTATTGTTTCCCGCCATACATAGCACGGTGCCAAACCCGGTGCCCATCATGCAGATTATGGTGAACCAAAACCAGGGGCTGAGCGCGACGCCGAGTTGGCCTAAAGCGAGGGAGAACGAGCCAAGCAGGATCCAATTGGGCAGACCTTCGGGGGAAGGGCGGCGGGCCAACATCACGGCGCTGATCAGGGCGCCGGCGCCCACGGATGAGAAAAGAATTCCTAGCGTTTTGCTGTCTCCGCCGAACACGTCGCGGGCGAAGATGGGGGCAAGGGTGCTGGAGGCGAAACCGGCGAAGGCGATCATCGGGATCATGATCAGGGAGGCTTGTAGGCTCGGAGTGCGGCGCACGTAGTCGACCCCGCCACGGAGATCGGTGAGGGGGGAGTTACGGCGTTTGGTTTTGGTGCGGCGACGCGGCAGGCGCATCGCGAGGATAGAGGTCAGAATTGCGGCATAGGAGGTGGCATCGATCAGGTAGCATACTCCGGGCCCGGCCGTAGCGATAATGATACCCGCGATCGCCGGTCCGACGAGACGGGCCGCGTTAAACAGCGAGGAGTTGAGCGCGATGGCGTTGGGCAGGTCGACCTTGCGATCAACCAGATCGACAATGAACGCCTGCCGGGTGGGGAATTCGGCGGCGTTGATGAAGCCCCGGATGGTGACGAGAATCAGCAGACGGGTGACCGTGATTTCGCCGATCAATGTCAGGACGGCCAGGGTGGCGGCTTGGGCGGCGCAGGCGCAGTTGAGCCACCACATGAGGCGTTGGCGCGGGAAACGGTCGCCCAGGAGTCCTCCGAGAGGAGCGAGGAGCAGGACGGGGATCTGATTAGCGAACGGCAGAAACCCGAGGTAGAACGGATTATTGGAGAGCTCGTAGATGAGCCATGCCGAGGCGGTGAGCGTCATCCAATTCCCCAGCATGGACAGTCCCTGACCCGCGAAGAATAACCGGTAGTTGGTCGAGTTTAGGGCCCGGAGGGAGTTGGAGAATCGCACGAGAGAACAGACATCTTTCAATCGATTTGTCTCCGGGGTCAAAAAAAAGCGGCCCAGCCGGTTAAGGCGAGGCCGCATAAATGGGCTTATCTTCGATTTCTAGATCGAGCTATCGATTAGAAGGTGAAGGTCGCGCCGAGGTAGTAGCCTTGGCCTTCGGTCCAAAGGCCGTTGGCGCAGCCGTCACCCGTCTTGGTGACGCCACCCACGGTGAGGGCGACCTTGTCGTCGATCAGGCCGGTGCTGAGCGCGGCGGTGAACTTCGTGAAGCCATCGCTGCCGAACTCTGCTTTAACTGAACCGCCACGGGTCGAGGCGGAAGGGTCGGTGATGATGTTCATCGTGCCGCTGATGGAAGGCGTGGGCAGGGTCATGTTGGACAGTCCGCGTTGGAGCTGAATCGTGCTGGTGACGTCGCCGAGCGCATCCCAGTTGGACCAGTAGAGCCAACCGTCTTCGATGTCGTTGATCGGCACACCATTGATCATGATGTTGACGTTACGTTGGTTGAACCCGCGGATGTTTACGCGGGCGTCACCGGCACCACCGCTGTCCGTCGTAGCGTAGACGGAAGGGGCGGAATTAAGGAGCAGAGGAATGTCGCGTGAACCGAGCTGATCGGTGATAGCGGCCTTGTCCAAGGCAGTGAATGAGACTGGCGTTTCGCCGGCGATGGCCAAGTCGGCGAAATCCGACAGTTCTTCGACAATAAATGGCTCTAGTTAAACGGTCTCTGCTTCAGTTTCGGTGTGGTTAATCTACTGAGCAAGAACCGGATATACTGCCGTGGCAGCAAATGAGGTAAGAGCAATAGCCCGTTTGTAGTAGTTTATAGTAGTGTGTTTAAATCACGAAATTCCGGCCGAGTCAGGTGAGTGATCCCGATCGGAGTTCGTTTGTAGTACAACTGGCGTGCTCCTTCAAATGCCCGTGGTCAAGACCGACCGTTATCTGTCACAAAGAAGATTAGGAATAGTTTCACAAATTTTACGCGGTATTAGATAATCGCGTATATCGGAGAAGGTCAGCTGAGCTCGTTGGCCCATGATCCAATCATCATCGCAGAGGTGGAAACTACCGTGAGATATCCGCCTGGGTCAGAATGCGGAATCCGCTGTTATTCAATGATTCCGCGGCGACATCGGAGTCTTCTACATTGAGGACGAGTCCGTTTTTTTCGGAAGGCCGCACGAGGAAGCTGTAGACGTAGTGGATGTTGATTTCGGCCTCAAGCAACGCGCCCAAAACATCCTTAATCCGATGTTCGCCTTCAATTTCGGTGGCCAGCACGGTGACCTCGGTGAAGGGGAAGTCGTTGTTGATCATCAGCTCTCGGGCTCTGTCCGGATCATCGACAATAAAGCGCAAGATCGAGCTATCCGTAGTGTCCAGCACGGTGAGTGCGATGATGTGGACATCGTGGTTCTGGAAGACGTCGCAAAGATCGTAGAGCCGTCCAACCCGATTCTCGGCAAATACCGAGAATTGTTTAACGGGATCCAAGGCGATCGCGGTGGTGAACTCCGACATAGAGATCAGTTAAAGCGTCTGGAATGCTTGGGTCAATCGTGGGCCGCAGTGGCGGGGAAACACTGGAGACAAACCACAAAAGGCACGCAGCGTTGAACACAGAATGAAGAGCGATAACGGCCCGATTCGGTTTTACTCGAACCTGCAATGTTCCAACGTAAGACTAACATGACCTCTTCGAAAAACGCGCAGCCTCTCAGCTCCAACAAGAACCTGCTCAAGTGGGTTGAAAAGATGGCAACTCTTTGTAAGCCCGACGCCATTCATTGGGTCGATGGGTCTCAAACGGAATACGATTCCATTTGCGATTCGATGGTGGAGGGCGGGACGTTCACGAAACTCAACGAGGACCTGTGGCCAGGATGTTTTTATGCGCGTTCCAATCCATTGGATGTAGCGCGAGTCGAGGACCGGACCTACATCTGCTCGTTGTCAAAAGACAGCGCCGGACCAACCAATAATTGGGAGGATCCCTTCAAAATGCGGCGCAAATTGAAGGGGCTGTTTAAAGGCTGTATGGCAGGTCGCACGATGTATGTGTTGCCTTTCAGTATGGGGCCGGTCGGCTCGCCCATGTCGCAACTGGGCGTAGAGCTGACGGACTCACCTTACGTGGTCGTGAACATGCGAATCATGGCCCGGATCGGGCAGGACGTTTTTGCCGAAATTGATAAGAACGAAAAACGCGTCGTGCCGTGTGTTCACTCCGTAGGCGCGCCGTTGGCGGAGGGCGAAGCAGATGTGGCATGGCCCTGCAATAAAGAGAAGTATATCGTGCACTTCCCGGAGACGCGTGAGATCTGGTCCTATGGCTCTGGATACGGTGGGAATGCCCTGCTCGGGAAGAAGTGTTTCGCACTGCGTATCGCATCCAATATGGCTCGTGACGAAGGTTGGATGGCGGAGCACATGTTGATCCTGGGCGTTGAAGATCCCGAGGGAGAGAAGGCCTATGTCGCGGCGGCTTTTCCGAGTGCCTGCGGCAAAACAAATTTTGCGATGCTCATCCCTCCGGCACCCTTGGCCGAGAAGGGGTGGAAGGTATCCACAGTGGGTGATGATGTCGCTTGGATTAAGCCGGATGAGTCCGGTTGCCTTCGAGCGATCAATCCCGAGGCGGGGTTCTTTGGCGTGGCTCCTGGCACGTCGGAACAGACGAATCCTAACGCGATGAAATCGCTCGCGAAGAATGCGATCTTTACCAACGTCGCCCTGACGCCCGAAGGGGGCGTGTGGTGGGAAGGCATGACCGACGATGCCCCGGCGCAGTTGACCGATTGGAAGGGTAATGCCTGGACTCCCGAAAGCGAGACGCCCGCCGCCCATCCAAACGCACGCTTCACGGCACCCGCATCGCAATGCCCCACGATCGACGAAGCGTGGGAAGATCCGACGGGCGTGCCGATTTCGGCCATCGTTTTTGGAGGCCGTCGTGCCACGACCATGCCGCTCATTTACCAAGCCTTTAATTGGTCGGGTGGCGTTTACATGGGTGCGACGATGGGTTCGGAGAAGACCGCGGCAGCGGCAGGCAAGGTCGGCGAAGTGCGGCGCGATCCGATGGCGATGTTACCTTTCTGCGGCTACAACATGGGGGACTATTTCCGCCATTGGATCATGATGCAAAAGTCGCTTTCCGAGACGCCCCGAGTCTTCAATGTAAATTGGTTCCGCAAGGACGAGAATGGCAAATTCCTCTGGCCGGGCTTCGGCGAAAATATGCGCATCCTACAATGGATCGTGAACCGGGCTCATGGTCGCACGGCGGCGAAGGAAACTCCGCTCGGCTGGCAGCCGAAATACGAGGATATCGATTGGACGGGACTCGACTTCTCCGAAGAAGAGTTTCGCGCGTTACAGCAGGTTGATCGCGATGCATGGCGCCGAGAAATCATCGGTCACGAGGAGTTGTTTCTCACCTTACATGATCACCTACCGAAGGAGATGATCTATGAACGCGAGCTACTCATCTGCCGGATTTAGGAGGGGAGGGATGCAGGACCGGGGTCGGCGACCCCGGTTACAACGGGTCAATTTGAGGTAGGGTCGGACCGCTGGGCCGACCGAGAACGGGGAGGCGCGCTCGGCGAGCAGACCCTACCTTGGCTCCTCCCTACCAAGGCCATGTTACCCAATCGGGTAGCGTGGGCCAGGGGGCGTAAGCCAAGAAGATCGTTATCATGATGAAGGCGCAAATGAGCCTTCCGCCGGTGGAGAGGATGAAACCGATGGCTGCCCCCATTCCGGCTCGCAGGGATTCCCGCCGGGTGCGCTTGGCGGCGTATTTTTCGGCGACTACGGCGCCGAAGATCGTGCCGAGAAGAAGCGCAGGAAGAGAAAAGAACATACCGATGAAGGCTCCACCGGTAGCGCCGGCCATGCCCCACTTAGTCCCACCGAATAACCGAGTTCCGATCAGCACGCCGAGAAAATCGATCACTACGGACGCAAACCACGCCAGTCCGATCCATCCCAGCACGCCCCATGACAGTGAGCCCGGTAGGATGAGCTTGTGGATCACGAAGGAGAGTAGGATTAGCGTCGTGCCCGGAATCAGGGGCACCAGCACTCCGACCAAACCGGCCAGAACGAAGAGGGAAGTGAAGAACCAAACAGTGATTTCCATGCAGCGAACACACGTTGACAGGCTCTCAAGTCGCAGCGACCCGAAATTTTTATGGGAATAGACTAAAAATGTGCTAGTTTAAGTTATTGGTAGTCAGTAGCTTGAATTCGCTCGCTGGCCACGACCGGGTTTAGTTGTGAATTTCTGCAACTAGATCCGTTCCAGCTGTGTTCTTCGCATGAACAATGAAACTCCAGTTCAAACCGAAACCACCGGGATTATGACCCCGGTCGATTTCACAATATTTATGCGAAACTATCAGGACATGGTCTACTCAACGGCAGTTCGACTGTTGGGCAATGACGCCCAAGCCGAGGACATTTCTCAGGAAGTGTTCCTTAAGGCCTACGAGCGTTACGACGACCTGGGCTCCAGTCCGACGGCGGGTGGGTGGCTGAAGACCGTGACCACCAACATGGCGATCAATCACCTGCAACGATACCGCAAACGCTGGAGCTTTTTCTCGGACCTCGTGCATCGTGATGGTGACGGCGAAGATTCGGGCGAAGTGGAATTTGCCGCACCGGATGGAGATTTTCTCGCTGATCTTAATCAAGGCGATCGCCGCGAATGGGTGGATCGCGCGCTCGAAGAATTACCCGACCACCAGCGCGTTCCACTCGTACTCTACCATTTTGAAGACGAACCCTACGACGAGATCGCGCGTCGATTGGGCGTCTCTCTTTCAAAAGTAAAAACCGACATCCTTCGTGGACGCACCGCCCTAGCGCAGATATTAATGCGCAGCGGCACGGAACACGAATCGCTAACCCCTCAACGCTGAAGACCATGGCTCGTCTCACTCCCGAACAACTTGAACAGAAAATCCACGCCGTGTTGCGTGAGCAACCGATGCGTCGTGCTCCGATGTCGCTCGAAGACCGCGTGCTCGGTGAAATCACGCGTCGTCAGGCTCTGCCCTGGTGGCATCAAAGTTTCTCTTTCTGGCCGACTCCGGTGCGTCTCGCATTCCTCGTGATAGCGAGTGGTCTGGTCGCCGTCGCATTACTCTTTTCGATACAACTCATGGGTATCGCTGGAGAGAGCGCGGTGCAGAACGTTTTCCAACCGGTGGTGGGTGCGTGGCAGACTCTGAAAGTCGCCGGCACCGCTATCGCCGGACTCTTCTCGGTATCGATACCAGAAATCTCCTCCATCTGGCTTTACGCCGGCTTAGCCGTCCTCGGCGGCGCCTACGCGGTGATGCTGGGATTGGTTGCCACGGCCTACCGCATCCTGTGGCAACACCGTTAATTTAAGAAATTTTCCAACCCATTTTAATCACATGAAAATCGTTCGAATTTCAACCACTCTGATCGGGGCCAGTATTGTCTTCGGGTTCACGCTCGTGATGGTTCTGCCGGCGCAAGAGCCCACCCCTGAATCCGCCGAAACTGCGGTTACTTCTAACACCGCAGAGGCCGAGATCGAAACGAGTCGCGACGACGATATGCGCGAACTCGGGGCTGACGATGAGGCCCCAGTACCCCCGATGGCCGACGATGCTCCGGATGCACCGTCGGTTGAGGTCCCCGATACGGTCGGTGCGATACTTGAACAGGTGACCGAGGAAATCGAAACGGCGATCCATGAAGGCATGGTCGATGCCATGGATAACAGTGACGAGAAGGGTCGGTCTAATCGCGGGAACAGTCATTCGCGAGAGATCATTAACTTCGGCAGTGATGTGCACCTGGCTGAGGGTAAGACCTCGCGTGAAATTGTTTCTATTTTAGGGGGCGCCCTCATCGAGGGAGATGCCCAAAGAGAGGTTGTCGCCATACTCGGTGATGTCACCGTGCAAGGTTCGGTCGGAGGTGATGTCGTCGCCGTTCTGGGTGATGTAACGATCAACGGTCGGGTCGATGGCCAGGTTGTTTCGGTTCTTGGCCGCGTGCAATTAGGACCCGAGGCGGTGGTCGATGGTGAGATCGTTTCGGTCGGCGGAACCATCGATCAGGCTCCGGGTTCGGTGGTGAGAGGCTCTACCAACCAAATCGCGTTCATGGGCGAGAAGGATGTCGATCTCGATTGGCTCAAAGCATGGATCAAAAACTGCCTGTTGTTCGGTCGTCCTTTGGCGGTGGCGGACAATCTCGGTTGGGCTTGGATGATCGCCGCCTGTTTCCTAGGGTTCTATTGCTTGATCGCTTTACTCATGCCTTCGCTCGTCACGCAGTGTGCCAAGACGATGGAGAAGAAACCGGGGATGTCGGTGCTCTCAGCGGTGTTGACGCTATTGATCACTCCAATCGCGATGATTGTGCTATCGGTGACGGTGGTCGGTCCGCCCATATTGGGACTGCTCATTTTCTTCGTCGCGATCTTTGGTAAGGTTGTATTCTTCGGCTGGCTAGGCCGCCGAATCACGGAACCCGCGGGATGGAATTTCCCCGCCCTGGCCGTTCTCTTGGGCGGCTTGATTTCCACCGCCATTTATCTGGTGCCTTTTGTGGGGTTTGCCTTCCAAAAGCTCGGTGGACTCATTGGCACCGGCATCGTGGTCTATACCATAATCCTAGCGATGCAGGCGAATCAGACCAAACCGCCAGCTCCAGCCGTGGTGGGAGGCGCACCGTCAACGCCACCCTCGACTCCGCCTTCATCGCCGGAGTCAGTAACGGCAGCAGCGGCGTCGGAGAGTTATCCCCGTCAATCCGCTAACTTTGGTGCGGCGATCCCTCCGGTTCTCGATGCATCCGTTGAACCCACGAATGAGAATCCGGCCACCGCCGAGGTTCCGTCTGACGTTCCGCCCCCATTGCGGCCACCACCCGCACCAGCTGCTGCGGAGATTCCAGTGCAACTCTCCACGTTGCCTCGAGTAGGATTTTGGGAGCGATTGGCGGCGACGTTCCTTGATGTGATCGTAGTCGGGATTGTGGTCGGACTATTAGGACTCGGCGATTACTTCGCGGTTTGGGCGACGGCCTACTTTATCACCTTTTGGGCTCTACGGGGCACGACGCTTGGTGGGGTGGTCTTGGGCATCAAAGTGGTGCGGATGGATGATCGTCCGGTGGATTGGTCCGTCGCGCTGGTTCGCGGCTTGGGTTCATTCCTCTCATTGTTTGTGATGGGCCTCGGGTTTCTATGGGTGGCTTGGGATCCCCAACGCCAGTCCTGGCATGATAAGATCGCCGGCACGATCGTCGTGAAAATGCCCAATGGCGTTTCGTTAATCTAACTGTCTGAAAGGTAATATAATGAGTTCATTCGCTTCTTTTATACTGTGGTGCCTGCTGTTCATCGTGTGCTGGCCTTTGGCGATCCTGGCGTTGATCGCCTACCCGATTGTTTGGTTGTTCCTGCTGCCATTTCGACTGGTGGGGGTGATCGTGACCGGGGTATTTCGGTCTCTGCAGGGGTTGATCCTGCTCCCAGCTCGTTTGTTGGGATGGCGTCCGGCGGTTGCCGCCTAGTTCATTTAAAAGGTGACAGTGGAATGCTGTCGCTGGAAAGCTCTGTGCCATGGCCAAGCCACTGGTAGGAATCATAATGGGTAGCACCTCCGATTGGGAGACGATGCAGCACGCCGCGAACACACTGCGTGATCTGAAGATCCCATTCGAAAAGCATGTTGTCAGCGCGCACCGCACGCCGGACCGCATGTATGATTATGCCCGGAAAGCGGATGGGCGTGGGCTGCGGGTGATTATCGCCGGAGCGGGCGGGGCGGCTCATTTGCCCGGTATGACGGCTGCGTTGACGCCGTTACCGGTGTTGGGGGTGCCCGTAGAGTCACGCGTGCTCAAGGGGCAGGACTCACTGCTCTCGATTGTGCAAATGCCCGGTGGGGTGCCGGTGGCGACGTTTGCCATCGGTAAGGCCGGAGCCATCAATGCGGCGCTGTTTGCGGCGGCGCAATTGGCGACCACCAACAAGCGGATCAAAACCGCCTACGAAGGGTTCCGGGCCAAGCAGACGGCCACGGTGCTGAAGCAAAAACTGCCTGAATAAGACTTTTTGGGCTTTCCGCATTAAGCGTATTAGCCTTTCAGCGTTAACTCATGATTCCTCCCGGCAGCACTCTCGGCGTCCTCGGCGGCGGCCAACTAGGTCGCATGCTGGCGCATGCGGCAACGCGCTTGGGTTATCGATTGCACGTTTATGAGCCGCAGGAGAACTGCCCGGCCGGAGAAGTCGCGACGCGGGAATTTAATTTCGCTTACGAAGATAAGGAGCGCTTGAAGGACTTCGCGGCGGGTTGCTCAGCGATCACCTACGAATTCGAAAATGTGCCAGTGAAACCGTTGTGGGCCATCGAGGAGATGGTGCCGTTACGGCCGCATTGGGATGTTTTAGAGGTTTGTCAGAACCGGGCGCGGGAAAAGAACTGGTTGAAGCGGAACGGAATTCCCGTCGTGCCGTTTGCAGAAGCCGAAGTAGGCGAGGATCTGGCAACTGCGATTCGCCAGATCGGAATGCCTTGTATCGTGAAAACCGCCGATTTCGGTTACGACGGCAAAGGTCAGCTTAAGGTCGCTTCAAAGGGGGACATCCCGGCAGCCGTGAAGGCATTTGCGAAGAACCGGGCGGTCGTGGAAGGTTTTATTGATTTTAAGTGCGAGCTTTCAGTTGTAATTGCGCGCAATTCGGAAGGGCAGATGAGCACCTTCCCAGTGGCGGAGAACATTCACACCAAACACATTCTCGATTTCTCAATCGTTCCCGCTCGGATCGACGCAACGGTGGCCGCGAAAGCGGCAAAATTGGCCGAGAACATTGCGACGGCTTTTGATTTGGTGGGACTGCTGGCGATCGAGTTGTTTATGACCCACGAAGGCGAGTTACTGGTCAATGAGATGGCCCCGCGGACGCACAATTCAGGACACTGGTCGCTCGATGCCTGCGTGACTTCGCAGTTCGAGCAACAGGTGCGGGCGATCACGGGCCTGCCGCTCGGGTCCACGGAAATGACGGTGCCGTCGGCGGTGATGGTAAACATTCTCGGGGATGCTTGGAAATGGGATGGCGACCACATGGTGGGAGCTCCCGACTGGGCACAATTGCTCTCCGAACCGCGCGCAAAACTGCACCTCTATGGAAAGAGCGAACCAAGGCCGGCTCGCAAAATGGGGCATTTCACGGTTACCGGTAAAAGCATGGCCAAGACGTTCGATCTAGCTCGGAAACTTAAGACCGCTTTGAACGACTAGTCGTCGTCGGGTTGATCTCGATGCCAGCGTTCTAAATCAGCCGGGGTATCCAGATCTAGTGAGAGTTGAGGCAGGTCAACCAACGTGAGATCTTCGGGCGAGATTTTCTGAAAAAGTGAGCGGGCTCCTTCATCCCCTTCGAGTTTCTTGAGGAAATCGAAATGGCGTCGATCGATAAGGCACGGTGCCCCGGGGTGGTTGTCGTATTTGGCTGCAACCACACTGCTGGTTGACGCCGAGCCGGCGGCGGTGATCTCAGTCAACGCCGCTGAATCCAAATGGGGCTGATCGCACAAAGTGAACAGCGCCGCGCCAGTCCCGGGAAGTCTGGCTTCGATGGTATTGACTGCGGTGCGGATCGATTGGGAAAGACCGTCAGGCCAGGCCGAGGTCTCAATTAGGGTTACTTCCAGCGGCTCGAGGAGGGGACGAATCCGATCGGCGTTGGCTCCCAAAACGACGATTACCTGATCAATGGCCACTACTCCCAGTGCCGCCTCCACGGTTCTCACAATCAAAGGAACACCGCCTATTTCGATCAGTTGTTTCGGGTGGCCCAGGCGTTTTGACCCACCCGCTGCTAAAATTACGCCGACAATGGGTCCAGGCCGATTGAGGTCAGGATTCATGAATAGGCTGGGTCCGATTTCGTAAGGGTTGTCCATCCCGGCCATGCAGGTTGGCTTGAATTTCGGCCACGATGGAGAGGGCGACAGCCTCGGGGCCGTCGCCGCCTAGATCCAAGCCGATTGGATTGTGCAGATTGGCAGATTCTAGGGGAATCTTGGCATCTCGGAGTAATCGAGCGCCTCGTTCTTTAGGGCCCAGCAGACCGAGAAACGGGAGATTCATCGGCACCAACACCGTTAGTAATGGAAGATCAAAGCGGTAGTGGTGGGTCATCACGACAGCCATGGTCTTGTCATCCCAGTCGAATTGAGAGACTGCCTCCTCCGCGGGAATACACAGCACCTTGTCTGCCGTCGGGAATCGACCTGAGGTCGCAAAATTTGCTCTGGGATCGCAGATACTGTTTTTCCAACCGGTGGCCCGAATCAACCGACTTACGGAGATAGCATCGTCGCCGGCCCCAAAAATAATGACATGAGGGGAGGGTGAGATGGTCTGGCCGAACGTGCCGGTCTGCGCCGATCCAGAATTTTCGGCCAGCGAGGTGCCCAGACGGGAAGTTTCTTGGTCGGAGATTTCCCAGATCGTATTAATGGCAACGTTTTGGCGCGAATTTTCGGCCGCCCATATCTTTTCAGCCCACGAAGGGCATTGATCCATCTTCTCCAATAGAACTTTGACCACTCCGTGGCATCCCGTTCCCGTTCCCCACAGAATGTCATTCTCAGATTTTGTATCGTAAATAACTAACTCAAAACGATTAACGGTTTCTAGTAGTGTGACGGCGCGTTCTTGAATGTCATTTTCGAGGCAACCACCGCTAATTGAGCCGATGGCCGAGCCATCGGAAGCTATGAGTCTTCGTGCTCCGGCGCGGCGGTAGGATGAGCCCTCCACGTGCACCAGAGTAGCAAGAACGACGGGGTATGTGGTCTCGATTAGCAGCGATTGAGCGATTGTTGAAATTTCAGACACGTGATTTTTCGATTATTTGAGCGATGATCTGGGTCCTGCAAAATGAATATTCTTAGTGATGAAAACCACGGTTTATCCCGTAAAAATCGTTCCAATACTTAGAAATATCCTAAATTTCGGTCTTGTGTATTCGTCGGTGGCACGTGCCGGTGACGTCAAGATAACGCGGCGTAAGTCGCAAATCTTAGATCAACTATAATACAACTACACACAAATATGAACATCCTCCGATCGCGTAAGCTCGCGTCCGGGGCTGCGCTGTTACTCAGCGTATCCGGATTCGCCGTTTCGGGCCTCGCGCAAGCGAGCTCAAACGCATCTGCTTAAGAAGAATCAGTAGAATTAGAAAAGTTCGTCGTTACGGGTTCCTATATTCCTACGACTGAAACCTCGTTTAACGCGGGCGTTTCACCTGTCGTCAGAATCGACCGCAAGGTCATTGATCAGGTCGGTCTCACCACCGCCGCTGAGTTACTCCAAAAGATCACCATCTCCAATGCGGGTTCGGTTCCGGTCTCCAATAATGCTACTGGATTCTCTCCAGCTGGCACTTCCGCCTCCCTGCGTGGTCTCGGACCAGAAGCTACCCTCGTGCTGATTAATGGCCGCCGGGTTGCTCCTTATCCTGTGGGCACCAGTGGCACGACCGCCTTCGTCGATCTCAATTCGATCCCGCTCGCCGCGGTTGATTCGATCGAGGTCCTCAAGGATGGCGCTTCCGCACTTTACGGTGTTGATGCTGTCGCCGGCGTGATCAATATCAAGATGCGTCGTGGCATGGTCGGCACTGAGATGAACCTCATGTATGGTAATACGTCGAATCATGACTCTTCTGAGTTCAACGCGTCGATCATCACGGGTGCTCAGAGCGACAAGGCTAGCGTTATGATCAGCTTCAATTACTACAAGAAGAGCCCGATCTACAATGCTGACCGTTCCTGCCCGGCCATTCCTCCGTTCCTCAGCTCGAACTCCAGCCCGCTGAATCTTCAGATTTCGCGTGAAGCTGCTCTCGAGGCCGGCGTTCCCGCCAGCGCGATTCCTGCTGGTGACCCGAGCGACCCGATCTTCGCGGCATCTCCTGCGGACACGAGCAACACGGGTAACACACCTGTGGGGAGCTACCTCTTCTCCGGAGGACGTATCCACACGTTCAACTTCAACGCCGATTCGATGGCTTACCCTGCTCGTAAGAACAAGGGTTTCTTCGCCTTCGGTGAGAGCAAGATCCTCGGCACGGACAATATTTCGATTTACGTCGATCTGTCCTTCCAGAACGCCTTCACGCAGAATGAGCTCGCTCCTTCCGCTACCGGTAACTGGGCGAATCCATCGGGCGCCTCCTTGGTGATCCCTTCTCGCATACCTAACCCACTTCCACTCCCAGGTATGGCCGCTGGCACTCCTCGGCAGGCGGCTGAAGGTGCTTACAATCCGTTCAATCCCTTCAATGTGGATATTCCGGTGGCACCCGCGCTCGTCTCTACGAGTTCGGCAATCGTATCTTCCGTAATGAAACTGATGCCACGATGCTCGGCTTCGGTTTGAAGGGTGAGAACGTATTCGATAAGTGGAACTTCGACGCGAACTTCAACTACTCTGAGGTTCAAGACACGTCCCGCAATACGCTCGTTTCTTCCAGCCGTTTCAATCAGGTCGTCAATCAAGCCGACCCGATCTTCGATCCTACTAGCAACACCTTCATTGGCACGACTACCGCCTACATTCCTTTCGGATTTTGGGCTACTCCTGTTGAGTCCAATAACGCCGTGGCGGACTACGCTAAGGTGATCACCAAGGACCTCAATGAGTCATCCCTCCTCCAATACAGCTTCGTGGCTGCCACGGGTGAGTTGTTCGAGATGCCTGCTGGTCCTGTTGGATTCGCGATCGGAACTGACGCTCGTCAGGAAGAGCTCGACCAATGCCCAGATCCAACGGGTCTCTCCGGTGACCTGATCGGTTCGGGAGCTAACGCTACGACCAATGCTCAACGTAAGATCGCTGGTTTCTTCGCAGAAGCTCAACTTCCTTTGCTCTCTGGTGTTGAAGGCGCTCACCTCCTTAGCGCTGATCTGGCTATCCGTCACGAGCAGTTCTTCACTTCCGACCGTGACGCCACGGTGCCTAAGATTGGTCTGCGTTGGCAGCCATTGGATGACACGCTAACTCTTCGTGGCTTCTGGTCCGAAGGTTTCCGCGAGCCATCGACGTTTGAGCTCTACGCGACCCCAACTCAAGCGTTCTCCGCTGTGACTGATCCTCGCAACAATCGCCGCGAGCCTGAGCAAAACATTACCTTCGCGGGTAACCGCCGTTTGGCCGCTGAAGAAACCGAATACATTAATCTTGGTTTTGTATGGTCTCCAGAAAACGACTCCCTGCGTGGCCTCACCCTCGGGGTGGACTACTGGGACATCTCCCGTCTGGGCACGGTTGAATAATCCCCTCAAGATATAGTTGATCGCCACTTCGGCGTTGATCCTGATGGTGTCCTCGCTCCTGGCGGACTCCTCCCTGGTGAGAGCGTGCTATTGGCGAGTAACGGCGATATTGCGCTCGTGAACTCCGTGTTCTTCAACGTGGGTGAGACCAAAGCCTCTGGTTTTGACTTCACCGCTAACTACGTTCTCAACACCGACGACATGGGTCGTTTCGAGTTCAGCGCACAGGCGACTTTGCTCGATACTTTTGATCGTTCGTTCACCGTCGGTGGCGCACTCAACGACCTCATCGGCACCGACTCTACTGGCCCGGGGGATGACTTCTACATTGAGTGGAAGGGTCGCTACTCGGTCGACTGGAGCTACCGTGGCTTCAGTATCTACCTCGGCGCCAGCTGCACCGATGGTAACGATGATTCCGACTATGTCGATACCGTTAACTGGGAAGAGTTCGACTACCGTGGTGATGACACCTGGATTTTCGATGCTCAGGTCAGCTACGATATCCGCGATCAATTCGGTTCGATCCTGCGAGACACCCGCGTAAGCTTGGGTGCACGTAACTTGTTCGACCAAGATCCTCCATACGCCTCCGCACTGTTTGGTAACTCCACGGGCTACCCTGGGTTCCTTTACAATTCGGAAGGTCAGCTCTTCTACCTTCGCCTGAACAAGAAGCTCTGATAGCGTAGTCTTAGGACTTCAAAAAATTCCAGCGCCCGTCGGTTAATCCGGCGGGCGCTTTTTTGTTGGGTATTGAGTCGTCGCGGGTAGGGTTTTCGTCATGAAAATGACCCGGAGTTTGCTTGGTGTGTGGTGTGGATTATTGGTGAGTCTGTTTGGGGGCAGCACGACTTACGCCGAGACATTCTCCAAACAATTGAGCGTGGATGAGCAGGCTGAAATTGGTCTCGATAAGCTCACCGCAAATGAACGAGCAGCCCTCTTCGCTGCGATTGAACGTTACAAGGAAACTGGTGCAGCCGCGGCGGTCGCCGAGGCTGAGAAGAAAGCTGAAGTCGAACGTGTCGAGGCGGTGGAAGTCGCGACTAACGAGGCGGTGAACAAATACAAAAACCGTGAGGAACCCGGTGTAATTGCCAAACCAATGGAGCTATCCAAACGGCAAGAGGCGGAGAAAAAGCAAGAGCAGGAGCGATTCACCAGCGTGCTTCAGGGCAAGTTCCGAGGATGGGAGGGCAATACCTCATTTTTCCTAGATAACGGTCAAGTGTGGCGCCAATCGGGCGATGATCGTTATTACCCCAAAACTGCCGAGAACGTTCCGGTCGTCGTCTATAAATCCAAATCGGGTTACTATCGCCTGCAGATTCTCGACGACAAAGGAGCGTGGGTGGCGGTGAAACGGGTGCGTTAGGCGACGCTCAAAATTCCAAGTCGACGTGATTAATATTCTTGGCCCAATCCAAGTCCGGCCAGCCCGTGGTCGGTGCGGTAGTCCCTAGTCGTTTCCGGAGGGCAGCTTTCCAGGTGAGATTGGTTTTCATGGTGATTCCGTCGGTTAGCCTGACTTGGCTGATGGCGACTTCCCCCAAGCCCCGCAGCACGATCCGGATGGGTCGCTGAGGATCTTCGATGGGGGCGGACCAAGGCCGTTTGATTTGCGAACAAGCTTTGGCCGAGTGTCCCCGAAACTCGATCGTATGACGGCGTCGTAGGTCGATCCAGTCGCCTGATTTATTCTGTTGCTGAACCACCACGAGATTGGCCGTCGGGCGACTGGCGTGAACCGTGAGGCAAAGTTGCCAACGACCTGCTATCGGTGACGTCTGCAGCAAGTGGTTTACGTTGCGGCGCGTTGAATAGAGCCACCGTTTCCACGCTTTTAACTTTTCTCCATCATCCTTGAGAATGGTCTGATTGGCTCCGCGGGTGAATTCCTTCCGGGTCAACTTACTCAATGCATTGGCCGACTTCTTGCCCTCGAGATATTGCACTTCGAAGCCCCTCGTATCCGTTTCCATCTGATCTAACAGCTGCTCCAGCTTGCGGGGTTTTTGACGGGCCAATAGTCGCCGACCTTTAAGGATATTATCAGCTGTTTTCTTAACGAAGAGTTCTCGGTGGGAGAGATAGAGTCGCCACGCGATGCTGAGTCGGAAGGGCTCGGCAATCGCTCGGGTGGTAGCGCGTTTTAAAAATCGAGTTTCGGCTGCAGCTCGCTTTGGCCCGTCGTCCGAGTGGGCAGTATCCCAAAATTGGTGACGTTCAGCTTGAGCGTATCCGGCGAATGCTCGCTCGTCGCAGGCTAAGGCCAACCGCGCCTGAGTAGAAGCGTTTCGCTTACCATGAACCCGTTCGAAACCTCTCCGAAGCAGGGTGGGTGCATCGGTGGCATCACCATCAAGCCAAAGACTGGCGATGGCGGCATCTATCACGGTGGTCATTTCCGGGGTGAGGTGGTTGGCCTCCCACGAGGAAACCAAAAAGCCTTCGGCTTTCGTGCGAGTGCAGCGGTTCCACCAAGAGACTGCGTTGGCTATTCTTTCCCCGAAAACGGGGATCGGCTCGAACCGAAATGCACCGTTCATCGGGCAACCCCAATAGCGGATGCCTCGTTTCTTCAATGCCGGCACTAGGTCATATTCAGCGAAGTTAAAAATTTCGAAACGCGGATGCCGGCGGAAAGCGTGATAATACCAATCGTAAGCAATCAAGCCGGGAGGAAGCTCGCGAATCGCTTCGGGCAACATGATCAGCATATCGGCCCAAATTGCCGTCTCCAAATGATACGACTGCGCCAGACGATGAAGCTGATTCACCCATCGTGCGAAATATGACCCCAGTCCGATACGATCGATTTCGGTGCGGCTCTTGGGGTGTTTCCCGAGATGGAAAGATTCATCCAACCCGAAATGGATTTTTCCGGCGGTGCAGAGCGGCGCCAGATCTTCGACCAGTTTCTGAGCCACTTCCAACGCTTGGGGGTGGCTTGGGCAGATTTGACCAGTCTCCAGCGCTGAACCATCGGAGGCGCGCAGTTCATTCAAGTCCCGCCATTGCGCGGTTTTGATCAGGTATTGGGTGTGCCCTAGCAGATTGGCAATGGGCACGACCTTGATTCCGCAGTCAGACGCGACATCGACGAGTTGCCTGAGCTGTTTCCAGCTATAGGCATCCCGGCGAGCGACACCTGGCAAACTGGGGTAGTCCACTGCGTCTTCTAGGTGCAGATGGAGCTCCTGATAGCCCCATTTGGCATAGCAGGGTAGCTGAGCGAGCAACCAGTCGTGGCGTTCAACTTGGCGGGCTAGATCCCATTGGAAGGCTCGTATCATGTGGGCAAAAGAAAAGCCGGGTTTTCACCCGGCTGAAAAGCAGAAAGTAAAGGGTTGAAAATCAACCGATGCGTTCTGCGATGAGTTTTTCTAACTTCACGATATCAGCCGCAAAATTCCGAATGCCTTCGGCGGTCTTCTCCGTCGCCATGGCGTCTTCGTTGAGGGCATAGCGGAAGTCTTTTTCGTCGAGCGAAATCTGATCGAGATCGGAGGTATTGCTCGGATCGAGTTTCCGGTTCACTGCTCCATCGTTCTCCGCCAGTTCTTGCAGCAGGGCGGGGGAGATGGTGAGCAGATCGCAACCAGCGAGTTCTAGAATCTCTCCGGTGTTGCGGAAGCTAGCGCCCATCACCTCGGTTTTATAACCGAACTTCTTGTAATAGTTGTAGATCTCGGTGACGGAGATGACTCCGGGGTCAGCAGCACCTTCGTAGGTCTCGCCGGTAGCTTTCTTGTGCCAGTCGAGAATGCGGCCTACGAACGGGGAAATGAGCTGAACTTTGGCTTCGGCGCAGGCCACGGCTTGAGCGAAGGAGAACAGGAGTGTGAGGTTACAATGGATCCCCTCTTGCTCGAGAATCTCGGCGGCTTTGATGCCTTCCCAGGTCGAAGCGATTTTGATCAATATCCGGTCTTTCGAGATACCCTCTGCGGCGTAGAGGGCAATGAGGCCACGGGCGCGTTCGAGCGTGCCCTGGGTGTCAAAAGAGAGTCGGGCGTCGACTTCGCTGGAGACCCGGCCTGGCACGATCTCGAGGATCGCTTTGCCGAATGTCACCAGCAGACGATCGATGATTGCATCCATGGAGGCTCCTGCTCCCGCTTGCTGGATAGCTTGGTCGACGAGCGCAGCGTAGGCCGGAGAGGCGGCGGCTTTGAGAATCAGCGATGGATTAGTCGTCGCATCCTGAGGGGTGAAAGCCTTCATGCTTTCGAAGTCGCCGGTATCCGCGACGACAGTGGTGAGGGCTTTGAGTCGATCGAGTTGGTTAGCCATGAGAATCGGATCCTAAGTTAGTCGCGTCAGTTCTTCAAATGAGAATCCAACCAATCTTGCGCTTCCGTTAGACTGTCGAAGTCGCCGTTGAGCTGAGCTTCGTAGGCTGCCGCGATGATTGAGCTGAATTCAGGGCCTGGAGTGAGTCCTTTTTCGATCAAGTGACGCCCCTCGAGGAGCGGCTGAGGGGCTTGGTCGGCGACGGAGAGCTCTTGGGCTCGATTCGCGATCAGAGCGATTCGTTCGAGAGTGTCAGGATCCTCGCGGGGGGGGCGGCCGAGACAATCGGCCCGCATGACCATCAAAAGGTCTTGCAGGTTGGCTGGGACGAGCTTGCGCGCTAGCCGAAGAATCTGGCTATCGGACGGTAAGTGATCGCCGGCGTCGTGATGGGCCAAATGGTATTGCACCAAAGGTTTCACGACAGGCGCGACCCGATTGGGAGCTCCGATTCTCCCTAAGAATGAATCGGTGGGTTCTAGCCCGACGATGGCATGCCGAGGACTCGTCCAACGCATGTGCCCCCGCTTTTCGACGCGCTCCGTAGTCGCGGGTTTACCGAAGTCATGAGCGAGCACCGCAAAGCTGAGCAATTGCCGTCTCTCGCTGGAAGATTGGATCCACTCCGGATCGGTCGCCAACGCATCCAGACAATGCAAAGTGTGGTTAAATACGTCGCCTTCGGGGTGCCATTCCGGTTCTTGCTCGACGCCGACGAGTGCGGCGATTTCGGGAAAATGCGCGAGCCATCCGGTCTGAATCAATACGTGAATGCCCCGGGAGGGCTTGGTGCTCAATGTTGCCCATTTTTCCCATTCGCCCCAAACTCGCTCCAGCGGAAGTTCAGCAAAATCGGCTGATATTGATCGAGATAACTCGGCCGTTTCAGGGGCGAGTTCGAAGTCGAGTCGCGCCGCTAACTGCATTGCTCGCAAAACTCTGAGAGGATCTTCGATAAATGCGGGGCTCGTGTGGCGCAGGATTTTTCGCTCGAGGTCCTTTTGTCCTCCGAATGGATCGATCAGCCGGGTCTCAATCGGATCCCAAGCGATGGCGTTGATCGTGAAATCTCGTCTCGCCGCTGCCTCCTCATCGCTGAGGTGGGGATCGGGTTCGACCTTGAATCCACGATGTCCGGCTCCCGTTTTTGATTCTCTCCTTGGAAGTGAGAAATCGGTGACCGTTTGATCTAGTCGCAATTTAATGGTTCCAAAACTGCGTCCTACCACATCGGTGGGCCCAAAAGGCTTCAGTGCTTTTAAGAGTTCGTCGAAGGTCGTTCCCGCCACCTCGATATCGATATCCCCGGCCCGGCGTCCGAGTAGATGGTCGCGCACGCAGCCTCCAACCAGTCGGGGCCGTCCGATGGGTCTAATCGCCTCTAAAACGGGCTGAAGTCTATGCGGTAGCTCAATCATCGGTTGGAATGTTAGGCGTCGACCAAGCCGCCCGAGCGGCCAAGAGCCATCCGATCAAGAGCGCCAGTCCTCCGAGTGGGGTGATGGGACCGAGCCAGGGGGGGCCGTCTAAAGCGAGGCAGTATAACGACCCGCTGAACAAAATGATACCGATGAGCCAAGCGGTAGCAGCTTTGGCGAGACGTCGTTGGGTCGTAGGGGAGGCGAGGAACAACGCCCAGGCCGCTACAGCGTGTATTAGGTGGTAAAACACGGCAGTTTTCCAAGTGTCTGTCGTCCCGGATTCGAGGAGGGTGTCCTTGAGGGCGTGGGCGCCAAAAGCGCCGAGGGCGACTCCGATCGAAGCGAGGATTGCGGCGCAAAAAGTGATTTTATTCATGTGAAAGGTAAAGTTGGCCCGGAGCCTGCTGCTTGGATGTCGTTCTTTGGACCAGGTTAAATTTTTAGGTTGGTGGATTTATCCATGAATCTTATTCATTTAAGCTGACCGGCCTCTGCTGGGCCCCAGAGACATACCAAGTAACTACAAACCACTAACACAAATGAAGAAAATTGCTGCTATTGTCCTCGCTGCCGCCGTGTCGGGCGCGAACCTCGGTGCCCAAGAGGGTTCCGACTATTCCATCACGATGGATTTCCCTTATGTCACGGAATATGTTTTCCGTGGTGTCGGGCTCGCTGAGGAGTCCATTCAACCTTCCATCGAATTCGCTACGGGCGACTTCTACGCCGGCGTATGGACCAGCCAGCCGGTTACCGGGGTTGGCGTGGCCAACGAATTCGATTTCTACCTCGGCTACGGCTGGGCGTTGAGCGACACGTGGTCAGTTGATGCCGGTGCCGCGTATTACTACTATCCCGAGCTCCCGAGCGGAAGTTCCACCTTTGAGCCCTTTGTGGGCATTGCTGGTGACTTCGGCGGTGGGTTCAGCGGATCAGGCTACTTCTACCATGACATCGACCTCGAAGCTTCCACCTTCCAATTCGATCTGGCTTACAGTTTCGAAATGACGGACACCTCGACTTTCGACATCGGAGGCAACTTTGGTACCGTTAGCGTTAATGGCGGAGGTGATTACAACTATTATGGCATGAGTGCTACGCTCAACTACGCTCTTAATGATGTTGCCGGTTCTTATCTCGGCGTTGCTTACGCTGATAATGACATCGGTGCCGGCACTGAAGATGGATTCGTCTACGTTATCGTTGGTTTGAGCGTCGGATTCTAAGTCTGCTCAAAAAAATAATTTCTCAATTTCCCGTCCTCGCCTCTGGGTGAGGCCGGGATTTTTTTTCGACTTATCAAATGCGGGTTGACAGCCCCTCTGCAAAACCTAGCAATCAGCGCCTTTTCCCATGAAAACATTCCTCGCCAAAAAGGAAACAGTGCAACCCAAGTGGCATATTATCGATGCCGAGGGGCAGGTTCTTGGCCGCATGGCGGTGAAGATCGCCAATGTCTTGCGCGGTCGCCATAAAACCACTTACACACCACACGTCGATACCGGCGACTACGTCATTGTAGTCAACGCTGGGAAGTTCGTCGTGACCGGTAAAAAGGACGAACAGAAGAAATACATGTTCTTTTCCGGCTACGTAGGTGGCGAAAGCTACCGCTCCCTCACTGAGCAACGCACACGCAATCCACAATTCATTATTGAGCACGCTGTCAAAGGCATGCTCCCTAAGAACCGTCTCGCCCGTCAGATGCTCAAGAAACTTCGCGTTTTCGCTGGTCCTGAGCACACTCACGTGGCGCAAAACCCGACTGAGCTCCCGATTTAATAGTCACCTATGACTGCTGAAACCACTACCATTTTCGCCGCAACTGGCCGTCGCAAGACTGCTACCGCCCGAGTGCGCATCACTGCCGGCACCGGCAAGTTCACCGCCAACGACCGTGAGTTCGAAGTTTACTTCGCCCACGAGAACTTCCGCAAGGCGGCCTTCGCTCCTCTTCTCACCGTTGAGATGAAAGACCAGATCGATATCGTTGCCAATGTGCGCGGTGGCGGAACTGCTGGTCAAGCCGGTGCGGTTGCTCACGGTGTCGCTCGTGCCCTCGAGAAGATGGATGGCGAGCTTCGCGTTACCCTTAAGAAGGCCGGTCACCTCAAACGTGACCCCCGCCAGAAGGAACGTAAGAAAGCTGGTCAACCTGGTGCTCGTAAGCGCTTCCAGTTCTCCAAGCGTTAATTCGCCTTCAGAGCTCACACTTTCAAAACCGTCTCGTTATCGAGGCGGTTTTTTTGTGCCTGTTGGGCAACTCGCCCTCCGACCACGGCAGAATCGATCACTCCATTATTCGTTCGCGCTGAAAATCGAGGTCTTCTTCTACTCGAAAACGTCCAACGTTACCGCAGCCACGATTGTCACGTAATACGTGACACTGAGAGCGGTGGGCGATTGTGGGTAGACGGGGACGCCGGTTACCGCGTGACTTCAGCTACGATAGTCAGCGTTTTCTGTGACATATTCGTGCGTCAGATCACCACCTAGGACGATCGCTTCGGCGGTGCCTACTCCGAGATTGATCTCAATCTCTACGCAGCGCTCGTGGGTCGGATAGTCAACGGGTGGGAGAAAGACCCCGTTTTCGGTGGGTTGGCTGGCATAGAGTTGAGCGGCCTCGAGATGGGATTGGAGGGTGACCTCTTTAGCCGGATCCAGCATAAATTCCCCGTTGGCGAAGATCTCGATGCCTCCGATCGAAAGCCGCATCGGGCTGACATCGATCGGCTGAGCAGAGTTGCCCACGAAACGGCCGATGGCCTGCACCAGTCGACCTACATTCGGGTCGTTACCGGCAATTGCGCATTTGAAAAGAGGGGCATTCACCACGGCACGGCCAAGCTGGGTCGCGAATGTTGTATCCGGAGCACCCTGCACGAAAACGCGGATGACATGACGCACGCCTTCGCCGTTGCGCACGACGTCTTCGGCTAGATCACGACAGACCTGGCGTAGTCCTGTGGCGAAATCGGAGCGTGCGACCCCTTCGACTTGGCCACTGGAAACGACTGCCACGGTATCCGAAGTGCTCGTATCACTATCGATACTGATCCGGTTGAAGCTCTCATTGACGGCCAGGGTCAGTTCAGCCCGCAGCACATCCCGGGGAATCGCGATGTCGGTGAGCACATAAACCAACATGGTGGCCAAATTCGGTTCGATCATCCCGGCTCCCTTGGCGATGCCAACGATGCGACCTTCGCCAATTTGGGTGGATCGGACTTTGGGATAGAGGTCGGTGGTTACAATTCCCTCGGCCGCAGGAAGAATCGACTCCGATTGCAGGGCTAAATCTGCGGCGGGCAGGGCGGCAATCATGGCCTCGGCCGGCAGTCGCCATCCGATTACCCCGGTGGAGCTGGGGAAAACCTGGCCGGGTTTCAGTTTCAGTGTTTCAGCGGTCGCGGCGCAAATTTGTTCGGAGGTGGCGACGCCGTCGGGGGCGCAAACGTTGGAGATTTTATTATTTATCACCAATGCGCCCATCGTGGGTTCGTCCAATCGTTGGCGACCGATGATGACCGGTGCACCCGGAAATGCATTTTGGGTAAAGACCGCCCCAAAATCGGCGGAGGGTTCATCGAGTGCGATCAATGTCAGCGTCATCCGGGCCGGCTTAAGCGCCTCCTGCGGAGTGAAATCAAACGTGGTGGTGCCGACCTTGAATCCTGGCGGTAAGACGGATTGTTCGCGCAACCAGGTGAGGTGTTCGTCGCGATTAGAGAAGATCAGATCGGTGCTTGGCACTCGGCACAACTGGGGTCCGATGGGCGTTGTGTGAAGCTGATTCTGCTTCGAATTATAATTGAATATCAGATTTACGTGGAAATGCCGGGTAGGATAACCATAATCGCCAGCTTTCCGTATCTATCTAATGTCCGATTCTAAGCACGAATCCTGCGTCTCCGCCCGACGCTCCTTTAGCTCATCCTCAAGCAATATAATGTCATGAATATGGATGAGATCACCGCCAAGGCCGAGGTGCTGCTAGAAGCCCTGCCGTATATCCAACGCTTCCGAGGGTCTACGTTTGTGGTCAAATACGGGGGGAGTTTCATGGACGATCCAGATCCGAGCGTGCGAAGCCGGGTGGCTTACGACATCGCCTTTTTTGCCGCGTGTGGCATCAACACCGTCGTCGTGCATGGCGGTGGCAAAGCGATCACGCGAGCGATGACGAAGTCGGGTTTGCAGGCGAAATTTATCAACGGGATGCGCGTGACGGATGCCGAGACCGTTAAGATCGTGCGATCTACCCTCAACGAAGTGGTTAATCCGGATGTGTGCACGGCGATCAAGGAGGCGAAAGGCAAACCTCATGGGTTGCCGGGTGATGAAGTGCTGCGTTGCCGCAAACTCGAACAAAGCGATGAGGGTGACCCGATTGATTTGGGCTACGTGGGCGAAGTCACCGAGGTGAAGGTGAAATTGATCAAAAAGGCGATCGCCGAGGGATTGATTCCGGTGGTCTCGCCGGTGGCTTTGGATCACGATGGTCATCCCTACAACGTCAACGCCGACATGGCTGCCGGAAGAGTAGCCAGTGCCTTGCGCGCTCGCCGGTTGGTTTACATGAGTGACGTTCCGGGATTGTTGAGTGATCCTGACGATCTCGATTCCCTCATCTCGACGCTCAAGATCTCTCAAGTCGAAGGACTCAAGGAAACCGGTGTAATCAGCAAAGGTATGCGGCCGAAGGTCGGCGGTGGGATGCGCGCGCTTCAAGATGGAGTGCACCGGGTTCACTTCATCGATGGTCGATTGCCCCATGCATTGTTGCTCGAGATATTTACCGATCGCGGTATCGGCACTGAGATTGTGCACGGTTGATTGGTCGACTTGGCGATCGGAGTAAGAATTCGATTGGACGGATGAGCCATCTGGTCCGTTCTCTGATGATTCGATATGAGTTCTGAAATTACGCGCCTCAACACCGTCGACCTCTACGACGCCCACGTGCTCAATAATTACGGGCGCGCCCCGCTGACGTTGGTTCGAGGGCGCGGAGCCAGAGTGTGGGACGACGAAGGGAAGTCGTTCCTCGACTTCACTTCAGGAATTGCGGTGAGCGTGCTTGGGCACTGCCATCCGAAATGGGTGCAGGCCGTGCAACGCCAAGCCGGCGAGTTGATTCATACGAGCAATCTTTTCCGCAACCCGTTGCAAGGTGAACTTGCCCGGCGACTGGTGGCCCGGGCGGGGCCGGGTCGGTTGTTTTTTTGCAACAGTGGAGCCGAGGCGAATGATGGTTTGCTCAAGCTCGCGCGACTGCATGGCATTCGTAAATCTGGCGGAGTAGAGGGCAAGTGCTTCAAAGTCATCGGCGCGGAAAATGCTTTTCACGGGCGCACGTTTGGCGGCATGAGCGCTACGCCCCAAGAGAAGATCCAGCAGGGGTTTCGACCTTTGTTGGACGGTTTCTCTTTCGGGAAACTCAACGATCTCCAGAGCTTCGCCGATCTGATCGACGAAGACACCGCGGCGATCTTCCTCGAGACGGTGCAGGGCGAGGGCGGTATCAATCCGGCGACTCCCGAATTTCTCCGGGGCCTGCGGGCGCTGTGCACGAAACACAATCTGTTGCTGATGCTCGATGAGGTGCAGTGTGGGATCGGGCGCACGGGAGCGTTCTTCGCCTTTGAACACGCCGATGTGCGGCCCGATGCGATCGGCATGGCCAAAGGTCTCGGCGGAGGTTTTCCCATTGGCGCGATTTGGATAAGCGAGACGTCGGCCGAACTTTTTCAGCCCGGATCGCACGGCTCCACGTTTGGCGGAACGCCGTTGGCGTGCGCCGCGGCTTTGGCGGTGCTCGATGTCATGGAACAGGAAGATCTGCTGGCCCGCGTGCAACAACTCACTCCCGCCTGGCATGAGCAGCTCAAGGCATTGGTCGCCGAATTTCCTCAACATGTGGTCGGCCTAAAAGGCCTCGGGTATTTGGTGGGTCTACAAATGGCCGGAGACGCGCTCGGTTGGGTGGGCAAGTTGCGCGCCGCCGGAATGTTGGCTCCTCCCGCTGGGGGCAACGTCGTTCGGTTACTGCCTCCGCTTAACGCGACGGCGGAAGAACTGACGGAGTCGGTTGAGATTTTCCGGCGCGTTTTGGCTGCAGGGTAAGAGACGTTGCCACGGGGTGGTGTTTCTGAAACCTTGCAGACTCTCAATTCACGGAGTCTTCCGTGTTAGGCCACCCCTCACTCTGTTCTGCCATGCCCCGTATTCGGTTTCTATTTACCCTTGTTCTAGCGCTCGTTGGTGGGCTGGTCGGTGTTAACGCCAAGTCGCCCAATGTGATCCTCATTATGGCAGATGATTTGGGCTACGGGGATCTTTCTAGTTACGGGCAAACGAAGCTGAGCACGCCCCATATCGATCGCCTGGCTTCCGAGGGACTTAAATTTACGGATCACTATTCAGGGAACACCGTGTGCTCTCCGTCACGGGCCGTTTTGATGACTGGAATAAGTTCTGGTCGAAGTTACATCCGCGGCAATTTGTCGGGAGAAGTGGGAGCTTCCTTGGATCCGGAGAAGATCGTGTTACCTGAACTATTCAAGGCCGCCGGTTATGCCACTGGAGCATTTGGTAAATGGGGATTGGGCCATACTCACGTGCCCGGAGACAATAATCCGTTGGCGCATGGTTTTGATGAGTTTGTGGGATGGAAAAGTCAGACCATTGCTCACACGTATTATCCGACCACGTATGTTGAAAATGGCCAGGAGCTGCCGAATCCCGCTGGTGGTTACCTTCATGATTTGATCATGGATCGTGCCACGGATTTCATGCGCAAAAATGCGGAATCTGATACGCCGTTTTTCTGCTATATCCCGACCGCGGTGCCGCATGCGGCGATGCATGCCCCGACTGAGTTGCACGAGAAGTGGCGCAAAATTTTACCGCAGTTCGATGATGTCGTCGGCACATATCGCGCGGGCGATGAAGACTGTCCAGACGTGCAGAACCCGATCGCCGGATTCGCGGCGATGATGGAGAACTTGGACAATCAAGTCGGAGCTATCCTCCAGCTATTGACTGATCTCGGCATCGACGAAGATACGGTGATTCTCTTCACCAGCGATAACGGTCCGCATCTCGAGGGCGGCCACGATCCGAGTTTCTGGAATTCCTCCGGAGGTTTGCGTGGACACAAACGTGACATGCATGAAGGCGGCATTCGGGCTCCGTTATTGGCTCGCTGGCCCGGCACGATTGAGGCCGGCGCCTCATCGGATCATATCAGTTCGTTTCAGGACATCGTGCCCACCGTCGCGGAGTTATTGAGTCAGCCCGTGCCGGCAGCGGTCGATGGGATTTCGATGATGCCGACGCTTTTGGGCCGGCCGCTCGCCCAGACTGAGCATCCATTTTTGTATTGGGAGTTTTGCAAAGGGTCGGAGCAGAAGCTGTTTTCCCAAGCGGTTCGAGCTGGGGAATGGAAAGCCTATGTCGAGGCCGGCAAATCAATGGAGCTCTTCAATCTCTACGAAGACCCGTATGAGCAACAGGATCTGGCGGCGGAACGCCCTGAGTTAGTCCGCCTGATGAAGATGCGCATTGAAGTGGGCCGGGTGGCTCGTCCGTCCGAGTTGTGACGATTTTAAGGCAGCCCCTTTTAATCTGGCCGCACCGGACCGTTATTTCCTAATTTGATCCTCTTTTCCCTATGAAACACTTCCTCAAAGAGACCGACCTGAGTCCCCCTGAAGTGGCGGAGGTGTTCGCCCTAGCTCGCGATTTTAAAGCCAAGCGCGGCCGTCATACCCCACCGGTTTTGGCTAACCAAACGTGGGCCCTGATTTTCTCTAAATCCAGCACGCGCACGCGGGTGTCCTTCGAAGTCGGTATTCACGAGCTCGGAGGCAACCCCATGTTCCTTAACCGGAATGATATTCAGTTGGACCGGGGTGAATCAATTGAGGACACCGCAAAGGTGCTTTCGCGCTTTGTGCACGGACTGATCGTGCGGACCCACGATCACAGCGATGTCGAGCGAATCGCCGCCGCGGGGACCGTGCCCGTCATCAATGCGCTGACCGACTTCTTGCACCCCTGTCAGATCTACACCGATGCCTTTACCATGGCGGAACGTTGGGTCGGACCGGATGGCGATTTGCTGGGTTCGCTGAAGGGCCGCAAGATAGCCTTTCTCGGTGATACTGCCTGCAACATGGCAAACTCCTGGATATTGGGTGCGGGACTATTCGGCATGAAAATCGCGCTGTCTGGCCCCCCTGGGTTCGAACCTTCAGCGGAGTTTAAGGCCGTTGCCGAAGCAGAGGGCTTTAGTGATGTCTACGAATTCACGACCGATCCTTTTGAGGCGGTTCGCGATGCCGATGTTGTTTATACCGATGTATGGGTGAGCATGGGCAAAGAAGAGGAATCTCAGGCGCGAATCGCTCAGATGTCTCCGTATCAGGTTACCGCGGATTTATTCGCAGCGGCCAAACCGGATGCACTCTTCATGCACTGTCTTCCGGCCCACCCGGGCGAGGAGGTTGCGCAGGAGGTGCTCGATCACGATCGTTGCATCATCTTCGACCAAGCGGAAAACCGGCTTCACGCCCAGAAAGCGATCATGGCTGTCCTCGCCCAACAAGCGCGGGCCTGAGGGAGAGACCTAGTTCTCTAGCACCAGGATATATCCTCCGCTTCTAGCTAAGAAGCTTCCGGTGGTCAGATCACCGTCGTCGATCGATTCGTCCACTTTTGTCATGGTGGCGATATCTGCGGTTGGGCTCCGCACGGACAACCCGGCGGTCACGTCGAATTGCTGATAGTCCCAGTCCCAGACCCCGCCTAGCGGTGTGGGGGCGTTGAATTTACTGAGGCTCAAATAGCCGTTCATTGAATTTGGAATCGCGGATATGCCATCGGATGGCCAAGTTCCGTTTTCGGTGGCGAACGTTTCGAAGGCGTTACCGGCAATTCTGAGATCGTTGGCGAACGAACTCACCTGCGAACGGAGGCGGATCTGTTGGAAAGCCGGAATCGTAATCGCGGCCAATAAACCGATGATGACCACAACCACCATTATCTCGATCAACGTGAAAGCTCGATGTTTGGTTTGGGTCGAATGCATTTTGAGGGAATGGGCTGACATGACTAAAATGGCTGATGTATTCGAGATGAAACGGATTCGCGTTTAGCCCAAGTTCCTAATGCTCCGGAGCGTTATCTTTACCTAGTTTTAGCGCACGAGGGTTTTACTTTGCCCCTGACTGGTCGGAACCCGTAGAACAGGCGTTTATATACGCATGAAAATCGTCCTCGCATACTCTGGTGGTCTAGACACCTCCGTCGTCGTTAAATGGCTCAAGGAAACTTACGGAGCTGAAATTATCACCTATGCTGCCGATGTTGGGCAGGAGGAAGAGCTCAAGGGCTTGAGCGCAAAGGCCCGTAAAACCGGTGCCTCGAAGCACTACACGCTCAATCTAGTGGAGGAATTCGCTCGCGAATACATCTACCCGATGATCCGCGCCAATGCCATTTACGAAGGCCAATACTACTTGGGCACTTCGATCGCTCGTCCCTTGATCGCCAAGGCTCACGTCGAAATCGCCCGTAAGGAAGGCGCGGATACACTCGCCCACGGAGCGACGGGCAAAGGAAACGATCAATGTCGTTTCGAACTCGCCTACATGGCACTCGCTCCCGATCTCACCATCATGGCGCCTTGGCGGATGGCTAATTACCGCGCCGACTTTCCAGGCCGCGCCGAGATGATCACTTACTGCAAGAAGCACAAGATTCCCGTCGAGGCGTCGACCAAGAAGCCCTACTCGATGGATCGGAACCTTCTGCATATTTCCTACGAAGCGGGAATTCTCGAAGATCCCTGGTTTGACCCGACGACGAAGGCCAACAAAGGCATGTTCAAGTTAACGGCTGATCCGGAGGACGCCCCTGACAAGGCCGAATACTTAGAACTCGATTTTGAAAAGGGCGACTGCGTCCGCGTGAACGGCAAGAAGATGTCTCCCGGTAAAGTGGTGAAGACACTCAACACCTTGGGTGGGAAGCATGGCATCGGTCGCGTCGACATCGTGGAAAACCGTTTTGTCGGGATGAAGTCCCGCGGCGTCTATGAGACTCCAGGCGGAACCATTCTCATGCACGGTCATCGTCAGGTCGAAGCTCTGACCATGGACCGCGATCTCATGCACTTGCGCGATGAGCTCATGCCCAAGTATGCCAAACTGATTTACAATGGTTTCTGGTTCACTCCGGAACGCGAGGCGTTGCAGGCGTTCATCGATGACAGTCAGAAGTTCGTTTCGGGAAAAGTTCGTTTGAAGCTCTACAAGGGCAACATCACCACGTGCGGCACGAAATCGAAGTATTCGCTCTACGACGAAAACATCGCATCGATGGAAGGTATTCAAAGCTGGTATAACCAGGACGATGCTACGGGTTTCATTCGTTTGAACGGACTTAGACTTCGCGCCCGGCATATCGCCCAGGGTGGCCCGAAGATCTGATTCTAGCTCGTAAAATTCGCTCATTTCTGAAGGGTAAACGCATCATGCGTTTACCCTTTTTTCTTGGTATTACGGTGGCAGCGCTGGTGAGTTCTGCTCAGCAGCTCCCGCCGGTTCCTGACGAGTCCAATCAATTTGATTTTTGGGTGGGCCATTGGAAGGTGACGACGCCCGACGGGAAGATCGCCGGCCATAATGATATTAAGTCGATCCTCGTTGGCCGAGTGGTGCGGGAGAACTACACCACCCCTGGGCTATTTGCCGGGCACAGCTACAACAGCTACGATGCGGGCAAGAAGCGCTGGGAGCAATTCTGGGTGGATAATTCGGGCACGGCGCTCCACCTCGTTGGTGGCCTCGACGATGACGGACAGATGATTCTCTCCGGCGAACGGGTTAATCCCAACGGTGAAACCGTGATAGATCGCATCACCTGGACACCTAACGCCGATGGTAGCGTGCGCCAACACTGGGAAGTGAGCGCTGATAGTCGCGTGAGTTGGAGCACCCTCTTCGATGGCAAATATGTGCTTGTAGAGGGGCCTGCAGAATTGGAGGAAAATTTCCCGAGACAACCCCCCTCTCACTTGTAAAGATATCCCCATGAGAATTGCGCCTCACCGTTTCACCACCGCAATGCTTGGCCTGATCGCAGGATTATTGACCGCGACCAGCCCTCTCGCCGCGCAGGTGCCAGACGAACTGGCCGGTAATTGGCAGATGGATGATATGAGCCCGTCACTGCTCTATCCATCGAACAAACCCAACTTCAATATTCTACGGGCAACTTCAGGAAAAAGTAAATGGGCGGATGGATACTTCTTCATGAAATGGTCGACCAAACCTCGGCCTGAACGCGGTTACTATAGTCTCAAGACGGGGCGCGTTTGGATCACCACCTATCGTTGGGTAAACCGGAAGGAAGAACGGGTGGAACATCGCGGCACGGTAAAACGCAATAAGGCCGGCGATATCGTTTGGGCCGGCACGGCCAAAACGACAGGTCGGACCAATGTTACGTGGAAGTTCGAAGCGGTTAAGCAATGATCCGCGCGGCTAGCGGATCACTCTGAAATTAATCCCCGATCTAGAACAACGTATTCGCCGCGACTCCCACGGCGGTGATGGGGCCTTGGTCGGCCAATCCATCGACGGCGCGGTTTACCTTTTGCACCGTAGATTGGGCTTCGAGATAAAGACTGTCGTCGTTGATCAAGCGCCCGAGAGTGCCTTCACCGCTGTTCAACTTGTCGGACAGCTCGTGCAAATTGCTCATCGTTAATTTCAGGTTTGCGCTCGCTTCCTCGTCGTAGAGCAGCGTGCCCAGAGTGCCTTCGCCGATTTTGAGGTGAGCGACCATGGTTTCGGCTTCGCTCATAAAGGTATTGGCGGACTTGGCCGCGGAACGAATGTCGGCAATCGCCGCGATCAGTTCATTGTAGCCATCCTCTTCGGTGAAGAGTTTACCGAGGGTGCCTTCGCCGTCTTTCAAGCGGGAGGTCACGATCTCCATGTTGGTGGTGATGGTTTCGATCTTCTTCCGATTGTCATCGAGCAGAGCGTTCATTTTTCCCATCAGACTGTCCTGGGAACCATCCGTGCCGAGCGCACCGGTGAATTGAGTGAGGGCCTGTTCGACCTTACGGCCGATCTCACCGACTTGAGAAATGACCGTGTTCAAATCGGGAGTGTCTTCCGAGCGCATGGTGCTCCCAGCAGAGAGCGCCGCAGTGTCAGGACGACCGAGGGTGAGCGAGACGTGGTTACTGCCGAGGAGTCCCGACATCGCGATTGTCGCGACGGAGTCCTCCGGGACTTCGACGCCATCGGTAATTTGCATCACAACCTCGGCATGACGACCGTTGAGTCGAGTCTCCTTAACTATGCCGACGCCAACGCCGGCTAGTCGGACATCGTCACCAGCTTTGAGTTCTTTGATGGTGGCGAATCGAGCGGTGAGTTCGTAGGCGGCATCATCGTTGAGCCGGTTGCCGTTGAGCGACTCGTGGGTGATCCAGATTAGGGCCAGTCCGAGTAGGAAGAACAGCCCGACGCGGGCTGACATTTGTGCGTTGTTTATGATGTTGCCTCCAGTGTTTTGAAGCGGGGATTCTGTAGATTGATTTGGGGATTTAGAAATTCGGTGATCAGCGGATCGGTTGCTTGCCGATACTCGGCGGGGGGCGCGATGGAGTGGATCTGGCCATTCTGCATCAGCGCGACTCGATCAGCGATGGTGAGGGAGAGGTCGCGATCGTGGGAAACCACGATACTCGTCACCGCGTATTCCTCGCGCAACGTAGCGATTATTTCGGCGATCGTCGCCGCCATGATGGGATCCAACTCGCTGGTGGGTTCATCGTAGAGCATGAGCTGCGGTTCCATCACCAATGCGCGGGCAATCGCGACCCGCTTGCGCATGCCACCTGACAGTTCCGCGGGCATTTTTTTGGCGGCGTGTTCGATGGAGAGAATCTGCAACGCCCGCATCACCCGATCGTGGATCTCCTTTTTGGAGCAAAGCTGATGTTCGTGGGGATAGAGCGAGAGATTGTTGTAGACGGACAACGAGTTGAGCAATGCGCCGGATTGGAAAACGAGGGCGAGGGCAAATTGGTTACGGGTCTCCGGTTCGGTCGGACTGAGGCCATTGATGTCCAGCGCGCCACGGGTCGGCACTTCGAGTCCAGCGATATGGCGTAGGAGCACCGATTTGCCCGAACCGCTCGGGCCCATGATCACGAAGATTTCGCCGGGTTCGACTTTGAAACTAACGTCGCGCAGGACCTCCTGCTGACCGTAGGTTTTGGACAATCCATCGACGTTGACCGAGGCAGGACTGCGGTCTTCGCGTTGAATACAAGATTTTCGAGGAGAAGCCATGGTGTCAGGCGAGCAGTTTGGTGATGAAGTAATCGAGCGTAAGAATCGCGATCAGCGAGAGCACCACCGCTTTGGTGACGGCGAGACCAATTTCGCGTGGACCGCCTCGGGTTCGCAGGCCGGTATTACAGGAGATGATCATGACTACGATCCCGAAGATTTCCGCTTTGATCAGACCATCGGTGACGTCGCTGAATTTCATATAGGCTTGCAGATTACGAAAAAACTCGTTGGCCGAGAGTCCGATGAAATCAACGTATTCGCAGACGATTGCACCGCCGAACCAACCGACGAGATTAGCCATCATCGTGAGCACCGGCATTACCAGGATAACCGCGAGCAGCCGAGGCAATACGAGTAGTCGTTCGGGAGGGATGTTCATCGTGGTGAGAGCATCGATCTCAGAATTTACTCGCATTGATGCGAGCTCGGCGGTGACCGCACTCCCGACGCGACCGGCGAGGATAATGGCGACCATCACGGGACCCAGCTCGCGGGCCATCGATGCACCGACCAATGCGCCGATGAATTCCTTGGCTCCAAATTCGCGTAAACTGATACCCGCTTGGATAGCCAGAACGGAACCAATGAAAAAACACAAAATGGCGATGATCGGCATCGAGGTGTAGCCGATGAGAAAGCCCTGTTCAGCGATTCGTTTGAGAATTCGCGGAGCGGCTGGTAGCATAGCAAACGCGCGCCACGTCATGATGACGCCGGCACCGAAGGCTTCGAAGAAATTGTTAATGCGGGTCATCGACGGGAAAGGAATCTGGCTTTGCTGGAGGCGGTGAGGCTGCCAGCGTGGCTGCGTTCGATACTCAGCAGCCCAGCGAAGAAGCCCCAGCGTTTGCCTTCGGGAGTTTGGGTGTAGTCAAACAAAGGTCCGAGGTGAAACTCACGACGCTCTTCGACGGAACTTTCGGTTAGCGTGATGGCGTCCCACAGAAACGAATGCCGGGTTTCGCCGGGCGAGGTTTGATCGAAGCGATAGAACGCGAAGAGCGGGGACCACATTTGACGCATGCGTTCCTGATGAGGAAAAAAGACGTCGATGGGGCTGATGGCCTGCACTTGCACGCGCCCGGCGCCATTATCCCAATGACTGAACAACGGCCAAACATGGCGTTTGATGGCGGGAGCGAGATCGGGCGATTGCCGACTGCGTTGGATCTCGGAGTTGTAGACGAAGTAGAGCAGTTGCTGGCGACGATGATGCAGGTGATTGCTGTCCCATTCGCGATCGCGCCAAAGTGGCCAAAGAACCCAAGTCTGGGTCTTGGCGGGTGAACGAGAGTGGCTGAAAAACGGTGCCCAGCGATTCACATAACGTTCTTCGCCGCGGCCCTGCACCCAAAGCGGATAGAGAAAGTGTTTCGCGTGATAGCGGACTGGCGAAGTGCGATCCACGTAGCCAAAGAACGGCCAGCCATAGGATTCGCTCCGGTAACCGGGGGAGTTGGTTTGCGCGTAAAAGGGCAGAAACCCCGATCGACTCGAGGGAGTATCGGTATCGAGATTTTTGCTACTACGGAATCCGAGAGGCCAAAGAAAGAACTTCCGTTGACTGACGCCGATTTCCTCGCGCTGTCCTGCGATTGGCCAGAATTCGAATCCGCGATGTCCGTCACCGTTGATGGATTTTATGAAAGGCCAAGGTGTGGCGGTGGTGATCTCATCGTTGTTTTGGTAGCGGACGAACAGTGGCGCTAGGAGCCATTGAAGTCGATCCTGACCAAAGCGTTGCCCGATATCGCCGTAGAGAGGAAAGAGCGCGCGGTAACTGGAGTCCTCCTCTCCCGTATCTCGCGAATAATAGAAAGGCCACACACTGAATCGATCGACTTGATCTGAGCCCGCATCGGAGTTGATGAGATTGAAGAATGTCCACCGTTCGCGATCCGATTTCCCGTCAGCGACGTGATACCAGAGCGGGTAGGCGACGCTGACTGACTTTGATCCGTCGGCCCCATCGAATTGATGCCACAGGGGTCGGAAGCCTTGCAGACGATCTCCGGCTGCATTGGTGGAACCGAATCGAAGTGGTCCGAGTGAGCTCCAGCGTTCAACACCTTCGGAATCCGCCGGGCGAGTGACCATCAACGGCCACAGATTGGTCTCATGAGGTTGCACAGAAGCGGCCGTGGCCGCGCAAAGGCACGCGGCCCCGAATACTGCCAGAGCAGAATTGAGACGCAGGATCATGATGTTAGTTTGTTAGTCGAAGGAACAGTCACAGGAGCCGTTCACAATGCAGTTAGGGTCCTAACTACTGCGAATTATTCCCACGGTGCAACTGATTGTTGCGATTGATAAAATGACCTTGTTTGAGGAGGCCCGTCCGAGTTAGACGGCCAATGATTCGCCGGGATCCAGCACATTAAAGCAGTCTGGTGCGATCAGCGCTTGATCGCGGGCCGCCTCGAGGGCGTGCAGCGGAGCATCGCGACCCTCGTCGGTGAGTTGAAATGCTCCCCAGTGCACCCCGATAGATTTGCTGGCGCCGACGGTTTGGTGGATGCGCACGGCTTCGGCGGGGTTGCAGTGTTGGGCCGCCATGAACCACCGGGGCTCGTAGGCTCCGATTGGGATGATCGCCAGATCGGGTTCTCCGCAGCGCTCGCGTAGTTCTTCGAACATGTAGTCGTCCCAAGCGGTGTCGCCGGTGTAGTAAACGGTGCGACCACCCACCTGAAGATAAAATCCAGACCAAAGTCGTCGATTGCGGCGACCTGAGAGACGGTTGCTCCAGTGGCGCGCTGGAGAGGCCCGCACGTGAAATCCGTGAGAAAATTCGTGGGCCTCCCACCAATCCAACTCGATGATACGCTCCTCTGGGAACCCGAAACGTTTTAATAGACTACCGTTACCCAAAGGCGTGACGACGATGGGTGGGTGGGGCAGTTTGGCGAAGTAACGGAGGCTCTCACTGTCGCAGTGATCGTAGTGATCGTGACTCAGAAGGATCACGTGAATCTGCGGTAAGTCCTTGAGCGCGACGGCTGGTGGGTGAACTCGTTTGGGGCCGGCCCATTGCACCGGACTGGTGCGATCGCTAAACAAGGGATCGGTGAGGATATTAGCGTGCCTTGATTGTATTAAGACAGTGGCGTGATTGATCCAGGTGGCACTGACGGTCCCATCGAGTGGAGTGGTCGGAACCGGAGGAGGGTCAATGGCGACAGTTTTGGGCCAAGGTGTGACGGGCGAGGTGCGTTTCCACTTAAGAATATCCCGTAATGACCGATCTACGTGGGTTCCGGGATTGAAAAATCGGAAACCATCGCAGTGATCGGATTTAGGAAATCGACGTTGTGAAGCCATGTTGTTTGCGATCTTAGCGGCGCCGACACCTGCGCCACCCCAGTCGGCGAAGTTGGGTGGAAATCGGTGCCGAGTGAAGCGTGGAAGTGTTATCGAATCGACCCTAGGACGGATTGACCAGCTATTGACGTTTGCCAAGCGGGGTAAGGGGACTTCCGTTCGGGTTATGCGAATCAGTGGAGGATCAGCCCGAGGTGTCCCGTTGCTCGTCCCTAAAGGCGATGCAGTCCGTCCGGCGACGGATAGTATGCGGCAAGCCGTTTTCTCCAGCTTGGGCGGACGGGTAGAGGGAGCCCGGTTTCTAGATCTGTTCGCGGGCAGCGGTTCCTACGGCCTCGAGGCGTTGAGTCGCGGCGCATCCGGAGGGCTTTGGGTTGAAAAACACCGCCGCACCTTCGAATTGTTGCGGCGCAACATCGCGGCGGTTTGCCAAAGCATGCAGCGTGATGAGGGGAATCTTGCAGTGCGATGCGGTGATGCGGTCGCGGTTCCTTGGGATACGATGGATTTGGCACCTGACTTGGTGTTTATTGATCCACCTTATCCAGTAATTGAGAAAGTAGCTCCGGCGATATTTTCCGCATTGAAGGGTTTGTTGAGGCATCGAGACGATCCGCGGGTCATTTTTGAGATGCCCGGTGAAGTGAATTTGACTCCGCGTGGATTCGAACTCGTGAAACGTATTGGCAAAGGCCCGCAACAGCCGACGGTCGGTATCTTCAGGCTCGAACCGCGGCCGCGTGCAGTAGACCTAAAGTAACCGTCACTGCTGTTTCGGTGCGTAGAACTCGGTCTCCTAGACTGAGTCGAGGGATATGGTGCGACTGGAGTAGCGCTCGATCAGCGTCATCCCAACCGCGTTCAGGTCCGATCAGGATCCCGTTTGGGGGCGTATCGGAATTCCTCTTTAGGTGTGCGGCCAACGTTGAGGAATAATCGTATAGATCGAGGGCGACCGCGTTGACGCCCTCCTGGCTCCAGCGATCGAGAACTTCGGCGAGGCGTTCATGCCAATGCACTGCGGGGAGGAACGTATCGAAGGCTTGAGCTGCGCCGGTGATCGTTTGCCTGCGCCACTCGCCGTCGGACCAAAGCGAACTGCCGGCATAATTGGGGTCACTCCGGGTGGTCGCGACAAAACTCAACTCGGCTACACCCAAGGTGGTCGCGTCTCTTAAAACATCGCGGGCGGTTTGAGGCCGAGGAAATCCGATGGCTAGTCTGATTAAACTAGCGTGGGTGTGCCCCTGGTTCCATTTGAAATCGAAATGCAGGCCAGATTCGTCGATTGCGGTGACCGTGGCTTTACCTCGAGGCCCATTAATCTCACCGACGTCGAAGGAATCACCGATTTCACGACACAGGACTTTGCGAATGTGTCGGGTGCGCGGGTCGTTCAGGGGGAGTGGCCGGTCGATCTCGGCGGTCTCGAGCAGGACGATATTCACTGGAGGTGGTCCGTGGAAGTTGTTTGCGCGAGCTCGTTTACGGCAGGTTTGCCATTCCCATTTCCCGCGATACGGGGGGAAATGGTGCGCCTGGACGGAATCGAACCGACGACATCTGTGTGGAAGACAGAGGTTTTACCACTAAACTACAGGCGCGAGGGAAGGCGAAGCATCGGGGTCATTGATGATCCGTCAAGCCTGTCGTCCAACGGATTTTTAGGTAGATCCTTCTTTGAATCGGTCGAAGTCGTTTCACAGTTTATTGGCATTTTGACGTGGGGAATGAAGTTGCGGGCCTCCGCCGGACTGTTTTCTCTGCGGACATGGCGATTATTTCAGGTGGTTCAAAATCCAAATCCGGGAAGAAGAAATAAGCTGCCGGGAATTTGAAGAAAGTTGGATTCTGGGCTTCGCTGGAAGACTATATGCGCGAAACGCGTCGGAGCTATATTGCCAAGGTTTTACGCGCTTGCCACAGTGATCGTGAGATCGCCGCCCGTGTGCTCGAAGTCACTGAGGCAGAACTCGACTGATCAAACTACAGATGTAGGGACTTCTCGCTTGCGCAGTTCAGGGGGCAATCCAAACGTCTCCTGAGCCTACGCCATGCCTAAGCGCGACGATCTCTCCTCCATCCTCATCATAGGTGCCGGTCCCATTGTGATCGGCCAAGCCTGTGAATTCGATTATTCCGGCACTCAAGCCTGCAAAGCGCTGAAAGAAGAAGGTTACCGAGTTATCTTGGTGAATTCCAATCCAGCGACGATCATGACTGATCCAGAGTTTGCGGATGTTACTTATATTGAGCCTCTTACGGTAGAGTATCTCGAGAAGATCATCATTCGCGAGAAGCCCGATGCACTCCTGCCCACCTTGGGTGGCCAGACCGCGTTGAACCTCTCCATGGAACTGCACGAACAGGGGGTTCTGGAGAAGTATGGCGTGGAGATGATCGGGGCGAAGCCCGAGGCGATCAACAAAGGTGAAGACCGCGAACTCTTCAAACAGGCGATGGTGAAGATCGGATTGGATGTCGCGTCATCGCGCACGGTCAAGTCCATGGCTGAAGCGAAGGCGGCGGCGGCGACGATTGGCACCATGCCATTGATCATTCGTCCAAGCTTCACGCTCGGTGGTTCTGGCGGCGGGATCGCTTACAATAAGGAAGAATTTGAGAGCATTGTAGCCAACGGTTTAGATCTGTCGCCCGTGCACGAAGTGCTGGTGGAGGAGTGTCTTCTCGGTTGGAAGGAATACGAGATGGAGGTCATGCGTGACCGCAAGGACCAGTGCGTGCTCATCTGTTCGATCGAGAATTTCGACCCCATGGGAGTCCACACGGGTGATTCGATCACGGTAGCTCCTGCCATGACGCTTTCGGATAAAGAGTTTCAAGCGATGCGCGATGCATCCTTCGCCGTCATCCGTGAAATCGGCGTCGAAACAGGTGGTTCCAATATCCAGTTTTCACTCGATCCCGACACGGGGCGCCAGGTGGTGATTGAAATGAATCCGCGCGTTTCGCGTTCATCGGCCCTCGCGTCGAAGGCAACGGGGTTTCCGATCGCCAAGATCGCGGCTAAACTCGCCGTCGGTTATACGCTCGACGAACTACGCAACGACATCACCCAACTCACGCCGGCCTCGTTCGAGCCGACAATTGATTACGTTGTTACCAAGATTCCTCGATTCACCTTTGAGAAATTCCCCGGCTCGGACGAAGGACTGACCTCGGCGATGAAATCTGTCGGTGAAGCCATGGCCATTGGTCGGACCTTCAAAGAGTCGATGCAGAAAGCGTTACGGTCTCTCGAAGTCGGCGCTCGCGGATTTGGTGGCGGTGGTAAATGGGGGCAAGATACGCCTCCCGACCACAATGAGTTGGTCGCAAAACTGGGCACTCCAAATGCGGCGCGCGTCCACTATCTGCGTTACGGATTCTTGGCGGGTATGAGCATCGAAGAGGTCTTCGATCTCACCAAAATTGACCGCTGGTTCCTGCACCAAATGCACGAGATTTTTCTCATGGAGCAGGATCTGAAAACCCAGAACTTGGCCACCTTGGACACCGTCCAGTTTCGGCGCGCTAAGCAATTTGGATTCAGCGACACTCAATTGGCGCACGTGCTAGGCAGTGATATGGATACCGTTCGGGCCGCTCGCAAAGAGCGTGGCATCGAAACCACCTATCGTCTGGTAGATACCTGTGCAGCCGAGTTTGAAGCGTTCACGCCTTATTACTATTCGAGCTATGGTGACGAGAATGAGGTGATGCCATCGGACAAAAAGAAGATCATGATTCTCGGTGGCGGGCCGAATCGGATCGGGCAGGGGATCGAATTTGATTACTGCTGCGTGCACGCGAGTTTTGCGCTACGCGAAGCCGGGTTTGAAACCGTGATGGTGAACTCCAATCCCGAAACCGTTTCGACGGATTACGACACCTCGGATCGCCTCTACTTCGAGCCGCTCACGCTCGAGGACGTGCTGGAAATCTACGAGCAAGAGAAGTGTGACGGCGTGATTGTGCAGTTCGGTGGCCAGACTCCGCTGAACCTCGCTTCCGACCTTAAGGCCCGTGGTGTCAACATTATCGGAACTTCACCAGAATCGATTGATGCCGCGGAGGATCGTAAGCTCTTCGCCGCCATCCTGGTTAAATTGAACCTGAAGCAGCCGGACAATCGCACGGCGATGACTGAGACTGACGCGCTCGCGGCAGCTCATGAGGTGGGCTTCCCGGTCCTGCTTAGACCCTCGTTTGTGCTCGGTGGTCGCGGCATGTTCATAGTATACAGCGAAGCCGAGTTTAAGAACGTGGTGCGTCAGGCTTTTGATGTGATGCCAGACAAGCCGGTGTTGATCGACAAGTTCCTCGAGGACGCGATCGAGCTCGACGTCGATTGTATTTCCGACGGCAAAACTTCGGTCATTGGTGGCATGCTCGAGCATATCGAATATGCCGGTGTTCACTCGGGTGATGCCGGTATGGTTATGCCTCCGCACACGCTTTCTAAGGAGATGCTGAAGGTGGTGCGGGATGCGACCCACGCTCTCGCTAAAGAGCTCAAAGTGATCGGATTGATGAATGTCCAGTTTGCCATTAAGGACAACGAACTGTTCCTCATTGAAGTGAATCCTCGCGCATCGCGCACGGTTCCATTTGTGGCCAAGGCGATGGGTATTCCCCTCGCGAAACTGGCTGCTCGTGTGATGGCTGGATCAACGCTCCAGGAGCTCGGCTTCACCGAGGAAATCGTGCCGAAGCATTGGTGTGTGAAGGAATCGGTATTCCCGTTTGTGCGCTTTCCGGGGGCGACTATTACCCTCGGTCCCGAGATGCGGTCCACCGGTGAAGTCATGGGATTGGACAACGATCTCGGGGTGGCGTTCGCCAAGGCTCAAGCCGCGGCCAAGCCCGGACTGCCCAGCGGTGGAAACGTATTTCTTTCCGTTAAAGACGAGGACAAGCCACTCGCAGTCGATATAGCCCGTCGTCTCGCCAAACTCGGATTCAAGATTTTCTCCACGGGCGGCACGGCCAAAGTGCTGTCCGAGAATGGAGTGGAGGTCACTCGACTCCACAAAATCAACGAAGGCCGCCCGACCGCGGTCGATATGTTGAAGAACAATGACATCAATCTCGTGATCAACACGCCCGGCGGCATGATCCCTCGTAAGGACGAGAATATCATCCGCGCGGCAGCTTATACCCATAACGTATGCCTCATGACCACCCTCATGGGAGCGGTCGCGGCGGTTCAAGGAATCGAAGCCCAGATGGGGAAACAGATCGATGTGAGACCGATTCAAGATTACGTCAAAAACGTCCGCCCGGTCTAACCTTCGCGGCCGTCGTGCACGACGAACAGCCCTGAAATCCTACTACTGGACCCAAATCCTGCCTTTACGGAGGACGGGCGTTGTGTTTCGGTGGTCGTTTTCGCACACATGTCCAAGTCAAACGAAACCCCTTCCACACCTGCTGGAGACGATCCTGAACTGGTCGCCAACCTTGAATCGGCTGCGGCTCCTGAACTCGAAGAGGTCGTCCGTCAGTTTTGGGAAAAGAACCGCTCCCTGTTACTGGGATTGGTCGCTGTCATCCTTTTGGCCATCTTGGGTCGCAGTGGATTGGCCGCCTACGAAGCCGGACAAGTGGAGTCCACCCGTGAAGAATTCGCGGCGGCCGACTCCGATGATAAACTCAAGGCATTCGCCACTGATCGTTCAGGCACCGTCTTGGCGGGCGTGGCGTTGCTCCAAATGGCGGACAAGGCATTTACTGATGGCGATTACAGCGCCGCGCTTTCGGGTTATGATGCGGCTGCGGCCGAACTGTCTGACTCCGTTTTCGCCGCTCGGGTTGATTTGGGTCGGGCGATGTCGCAACTCCTAGGCGGAGAGGCGACTACGGGACAATCTTCGCTCCGAAATTTAGCCAATGACACCGATGCCGCTGCGGCTATCCGCAGCGAAGCGATCTATCACCTCGCCGCTCTCGCTCTTTCCGAAGGGAATACGGAGGAAATCGATGCCCTTGCGACTCAAATTGACGCGATCAGCCCTGCTTCAAACTGGGCCCAACGCATCATGCTGATGCGCTCCACGCTCGACGCTGGTGCCGCGGATGTGGCAGCCGACGTAGAGATCTCTTTCGAGACGCCGTAATCACTTTGGTTGAGAATATCTGAATCGATATCGGATTTGTTTTTTTAGAAAGTTCGGAAGTGGCAGTTGACAGGTCGGGTTTGAGTAGCTGGCTTTGTTAAATCTTCGAGTTACGGGACGTAGCTTAGCCTGGTAGAGCGCCTGCTTTGGGAGCAGGAGGTCGTGAGTTCGAATCTCCCCGTCCCGACCATCGAGAACGCAGTCAATCGACTGCTGGAACCCCTGAAATGAAAGTGGGGGTCAATTCCGCCCAGAATTCATCGCATCGGGCACTCTTTCGAGCAATTGATGTTGGTTTGCATGCCTCTAGTGCATTTACCGGCTTGCTTAGAGAGGAAGTCAGGCCGTAATCGTGTTTTCGCTAAATTGCCATGGATACCATTTCTTCGGATAACAACGACTCCTTCAGCTACCTCCCCATCCTCGCTCTTATCGTTGGCTTGATTGCCGGCGTGCTCGGCGGTGTTGCGCTGGCGAAGGTCTCAAACATCAACCAATCACTTTCTGAACAGTCCGCCGTGGCTGATCGAGTCGACGCTCTCGAAACCGAGTTGCGCAAGACATCGACCTCCGCCGTAGAAGCGACGGCTCGCATCAATAAGGTGGCCGGCGAGACTAACGCGGCTTTTAAGAGTTTTAGCGACGCGTTCACCGAACTTCGCACCTCTGTTGAAGAGATGCATCCTCAACCGGCACCCGCTCAACAAGTGGCTAATTCGGCTCCGGCTGAAAGCTCCTCGGGCTCCTCTGCCCCGGCGACCGCTGCCGGCACCTACACGGTTAAAGGTGGAGATACGGGTTCGAAGATCGCTCGCAATGCTGGGATCTCGCTCAATGCCCTACTCAACGCCAACCCGGGTGTGAACTGGAATCGTATTGGTATCGGCCAAGTCCTGAATATCCCCGGCAACTAAGCTCCGCTGGAAGTTTAATTTTTTCGCCTCCCACCGTTTCTGGTAGGGAGGCGATTTTGTTTTCACACCCTATGAATTCCGATCGCCCTTCCGACTGGCAGCGTTTGAACAGCCGAGAGTTACTACACACCCGGGTTTTCGTTGTGCGCGCGAGTGAGTTCCGTCATCCGTCTCGCGCAGCGGGGAAAGAGTTCTTGGTCATCGATGCCCCCGACTGGGCGGTGGTGGCTCCCGTCACGCCGAAGGGTGAGTTGGTGCTGGTGAGTCAGTTTCGTTTTGGAGTGCAGCAACTCTCCTTGGAACTTCCGGGTGGTGTGATTGAGCCGGGAGAGGATCCCGCCGCCGCTGCGGTTCGAGAATTGGCGGAGGAAACCGGATATCGTGGCTCCGATGCGGTTGTTTTAGGGAGTGTGCATCCCAATCCCGCGATTCAGAGCAACCGAGCTCACCTGATCGTCGTGCCCGACGTGCAGTTGACCGCGGCACCCGATTGGGACGCCGATGAAGAACTTTCCATCACGCTCGCTCCGGTGGCGGAGGTGCTGACCATGGCGCGAGAAGGAAAAATCACCCACGCCTTGATGTTGAACATGCTGTTCCTGCTCGAGCCGTGGTGGCGGCAGCGATGTGGTGATGGACCCTCCGTTTGACTTGCGGCTCCGAGCAGCTTACCTAACCGATCTTGAGTATGTCCGCGCCGCAATTTGCCCACGATCCCGCTACCCAGGGATCAGCCTTAGCCGATATCATTCCCGCTCCGCTGGAGCAGGAGATACGACGTATTTACGAGCGCAGTCCTTTGTATGGTAAACGGTTTCCGTTACACAATGAACCGCTGCAATGGAGCTGTTACGCTGAGATCCCGCGCCTAACCAAAAGCGACATTGTTGAGCATGGTCACGAATCGTTTTTTGAGGACTACACCAAAATTGAACGCGGTTTAGCCGAGGAACGCTTCGAGTATGAGAGCACGTCTGGCACGACTTCCGGTCCCATGACCGTGATCATGGAAGATGGTTGGTGGGATGCTCAAACCGCCCGCGCCTACGAAGCCTCACCCATTTTGAAGCCGTTCGTCGGGCAAGCCCATCGCAAGTGTATTTTGGCCCCAGTGGGTTGCTCCAGTAATCTGTGCCCCTACGAGGATCACGAATTTCCTAATCGTTACTTGGATGGCACTGTTTATCTCAATCTCACCAGTGATCCGTTCGTCTTCCAGGAAGCGGAATGGGATCGCATCGTCACTGAGGTTCAGGCCGTCAAGCCGGACATCATCGAAGGCGAGCCGATTTACCTTTCCTTGCTGGCCCGGGCTCTGGCTCGCCGAAAAGTCGAAGTGCCAAGCGTCAAAGCGGTGATCCTGACTTACGGCAAAGCGAGTCTGCAGCATAGCCGCCGTTTCGCTGAGGTCATCGATGCTCCGCAAGTCGATCTCTATGGATCGACGGAGGCGGGGTACTTGTTTGTCGGTGATGCCTTCGCGGACAATTCCCAATCGATCGATTCGAATGCTTTCATCGAACTCGTGCCTTATCGCGGATTAGAGGATACATTCCAGATAATCGTCACGACCCGTGGTCGCGAGGCCATGCCTCTATTGCGCTACCACACCGGCGATATCGTGCAGAAACGCGCCCATGGTTTCCGAGTGCTCGGTCGCGAGTCCGGTTTACACTTCCGCGCCGATGGATCCCTCGTCTCGCCGACTGACGTGGATGAAGCCATGCCGACAGACTTCACGTGCTGGCACTACTCGCTGATTCAAAGCAAACCCGACCGCTGGGATTTTCATTATGTCGCAGAGCATACGGCTCCTGCCGGAATGACCGATGCGATTGCGGCAGTTTTGGGCGATCAAGCGCGCGTGGTTGCTTTCCGACGTCGACATATTCCCCCGGCGGCCAGTGGCAAATTTGCTCTGCTCAAGCCACTCGTTGAGTGATCCGTTGCGGGGTGAGGGTAGGTTATCCCACTCGGTGGTATCTACTCTGCTATGACAGCAAGCCTTATAGGCAGTCTTTCTCGGGGTTGATTCGTTTACATCGGGAGGGGGGGCTTCCAGATTGCTCGCTCTCTTGTCGGCCTCGTTGGGCTAGACTTTCTCTACTTTTTACACCTTTTGCGATGAACCTGTTTCGCAACCTGTTTACCTCCTCCATCGGCCGAAAATTTCTGATGGCGATCACTGGATTGGTCCTAGTCGGTTTTGTTACCGGTCATCTCGTTGGCAATCTACAGATTTTCGCGCACCCGGATCAGATTAACGGCTACGCTCACTTTGTGCAGGGACTCGGTCCCGCTTTGTGGGGGATCCGGCTATTTCTACTGGCTTGTGTGGCGATTCATATTTGGGCCGCCGTCGTCCTCACGATCGAAAGCCGCACGGCTCAAGGCTCTGTTTCCTATGGCGTCAAAAAATGGCTACGTGCTTCGATTGCTTCGCGCTACATGCGCATGAGCGGGTTCGTGGTCCTCGCCTTCATCCTTTATCACTTGGCGCACTTTACCTTGGGCTTTACGGGGTCTGAAACCTTCAAAGGAACCTTGGATCCAGTCATCTTGCAGCACGATGTGCGTGAGTTTGGTATCCCCCTCGCGACCGCCGGCACCGAAGTTCACGACGTTTATTCGATGGTGTTCCTTGGTTTTGCGAATCCTCTCGTTTCCTTGTTCTACATCGTCGCGGTGGGACTTCTCAGTGTTCACCTGTGGCACGGGACCGAGTCGCTTTTTCAAACCTTCGGGTGGCGTAATGGTAAGTGGGAGATCGGTCTTCGCCGCGTCGTCGCGGTCTTCTGCCTGCTGTATTTCCTCGGAAACTTGGCGATCCCTGGGGCCATCCTCACCGGACTGGTTGAACCTGCCGCTGGCACTGCTGCTGCCGCCGAACTCATTGCGCAACGCTAACGTATTTCTGATATGGCCACTCTAAATTCGAATATTCCTCCGGGAGATCTCCCGGAGAAGTGGAGCACCTACAAAGCCAACATGAAGTTGGTCAATCCCGCCAATAAGCGAAAATATAAGGTAATCGTTGTTGGCGCTGGTTTGGCGGGCGGTTCCACCGCAGCCACTATGGCGGAACTGGGATACCGAGTAGACTGTTTCGTCTTTCACGATAGCCCGCGTCGCGCTCACTCCATTGCTGCCCAGGGCGGTATCAATGCCGCGAAAAATTACCAGAACGACGGCGACAGCGTTTATCGTTTGTTTTATGACACGGTTAAAGGAGGCGACTACCGCTCCCGCGAATCCAACGTCCATCGCTTGGCCGAGGTATCTGCCAATATCATTGACCAGTGCGTCGCCCAAGGCGTGCCGTTCGCCCGTGAATACGGCGGACTACTCGCGAATCGTTCTTTTGGTGGCGCTCAGGTCTCGCGCACCTTTTACGCCCGCGGTCAAACCGGCCAACAGCTCCTCCTTGGCGCTTACTCCGCCCTGTCGAAAATGATCGGATCGGGTGGGGTGAAGCTTCACGCCAATTCCGAGATGCTCGAGCTGGTCCTCGTTGATGGCCAAGCCAAGGGCATTATCGTGCGGGACCTCATCACCGGCGAAGTCACGAAGCACGCCGCTGATTGTGTGGTCATGGCGACCGGCGGATACGGCAACGTGTTTAACCTCTCTACCTACGCGCGTAATTCCAATGCGACCGCCGCATGGCGGGCTTACAAGAAGGGCGCTTGTTTCGCCAACCCGTGTTACACCCAGATCCATCCGACCTGCATTCCGGTTTCGGGCGACTATCAGTCAAAACTCACTCTCATGTCGGAGTCGTTACGCAACGACGGACGTATCTGGGTGCCCAAGAAGGCCGTAGACTGCGAAAAGGATCCCAATGACATTCCAGAGGAAGATCGGGATTATTACCTCGAGCGGATCTATCCGAGTTTCGGAAATCTGGCTCCGCGCGATGTCGCCTCCCGGGCGGCCAAACGCATGTGCGATGAAGGTCGCGGCGTCGGTCCGACTAAGCTCGGTGTTTATCTCGATTTCAGTGATGCGATCAATCGCCTCGGCGCGGATACGGTTCGTACCCGCTACGGCAACCTCTTCGATATCTACAAAGAGATCACCAATGAGTCCGCCTACGAGACGCCGATGCGCATCTTCCCGGCCGTTCACTATACGATGGGTGGCCTCTGGGTGGACTATAACCTCATGTCCAATGTCCCGGGACTGTTCGTGCTCGGTGAAGCCAATTTCTCCGATCATGGGGCCAATCGCCTCGGTGCCTCCGCGTTGATGCAGGGACTCGCCGACGGATATTTCGTCGCGCCTTACACCGTCGGAAACTACCTTGCGACGCAAAAGCCGGGATCGACGCCTTCAACCGATGATCCGGCCTTCAAGGAAGCAACCGACAAGGTGAACGAAATGACCCAGCGTCTGCTCAACACCAGAGGTAAAGAAACCGTCGCCCATTTCCACAAACGCCTCGGCAAGATCATGTGGGACCATTGTGGCATGGCTCGGACCAAGGAAGGTCTGGAAGAAGCGCTCAAACTCATCCCCGCTTTACGCGAAGAGTTCTGGGCCAACGTCAATGTCCCCGGTTCTGACAAATCACTCAATCAAGCCCTGGAGAAGGCGGGCCGCCTCGCCGACTTCCTTGAACTTGGCGAACTGATGTGCCGTGACGCCCTCACCCGTGAGGAGAGTTGTGGCGGACACTTCCGTGAAGAGTATCAACATCCGGACGGCGAATGTCTCCGCGACGATGAGAATTTCGCCCACGTCGCCGCCTGGGAATATCAAGGTGAGGGCACCGTCCCGAACCGACTCACCGAGGATCTCAACTACGAGACCGTCAAAATGAGCACAAGAAGCTATAAATAGCTCTGCGAGATTTACGAATTACGAATTACGAATGACGATTTCTTTGAGGCAAATGCATGACCAAGGACGAGATGATACGACGAACTCAGGAGTTTGCTCTACGGGTCTTCGTCTCGTGGAAGCGTTGCCAGCGGGCACGACCGGATCGGTGTTGGGGAGGCAACTGCTTCGATGTGGCACTTCCGTGGGAGCAAATTATCGGGCTGCTTGCCGAGCGAAATCCAAAGCAGATTTCATCAACAAACTCAAAATAGTAGAAGAGGAATGCGACGAAACCATTTATTGGATGGAATTAATCGTCGCGGCCAAACTAGTCCCCAATTCGAAGGTCCGACTTCTCTTCCAAGAAGCCAACGAACTCCTTTCAATCGTCGTAGCCGCGATACGAACTTCGCGAGCCAATCGTAAATCGTAATTCGTAAATCCCACTTTAAAATCATGGTCGCTGACACCTCCTCCACCAAAAACATTTCCCTGACCTTGCGCGTATGGCGCCAAGCGGGTCCTCAAGCCGAGGGCAGTTTTGTTAATTACAAGGCTACGGATCTGAACCCGAACATGTCGTTCCTCGAGTTGCTCGATGTGATCAACGACGATCTCGAACGCCGCAACGAAGAGCCCATTGCATTCGCCCACGATTGTCGTGAAGGCATCTGTGGCACGTGTTCACTCGTCATCGATGGCAAGCCGCATGGCCCGCATGACGGGATCGCCTCCTGCCAGACCTACGTTCGTAGTTTCAAAGATGGTGACGTGATCGTCGTCGAACCTTACCGGGCCGAGCCGTTTCCGATCCAAAAGGATCTTATTACGGATCGCTCCTCGTTTGATACGATTCAACAGGCGGGCGGATTCATTAGCGTGCGCACGGGTTCGGCTTGTGACGCCAACGCCAATCCGATTCCCAAGGAACACGCTGACCTCGCCATGGATGCGGCAGCCTGCATCGGCTGCGGTGCCTGTGTCGCGGCCTGTAAGAACTCCTCCGCGATGTTGTTCGTGGGTGCCAAGGTTTCCCAATTCGCATTGCTGCCGCAAGGGCAGCCCGAGCGTGATTCCCGCGTGCTCAACATGGTCGCGAAAATGGACGAACTTGGATTTGGCAATTGCTCCAACCAATACGAATGTTCCGCCGCCTGTCCGAAGCTCATCAGCCACGATTTTATCGCCAAGCTGAACAAAGAATATATCGGCGCCACGGTGCGGTCGGCCTTTAAGCCTTAGAGTTCCGCCTGATCGACTTGTCTCTTACGCATTTTTACGAAGATTGCCCGCACGATGATACGTGCGGGTTTTCTTTCGGTCGCAATCCTGGCTTCAGTGCTGAGCCACGGCGGCAAAATAGAACCGCCGTCCATTAATCTGATTGGCGAATCCGAAAAGGAGTTTCACCAGAATTGGCGTGAACAAAGATTCCCATTTATTGCAGCAACCGAATATGGGGTGAAGGCGGAGGGAAACCGTTGGGTGATAACGGGCCGAAGTGAGGATACTAGTTGCGCCTTATTGCGTGATCTTGAAGTCATGAACCCCACGAAGATGGTGTTGAGATGGCGGTGGAGGTCGAGGGGAGCGCTTCCGGGCGAAATCGCGGAGCGGACGAAAGCAGGGGATGATTTCGCCGCTCGAGTGTTTGTGGTTTTCGAGACCTCGTTAATCCCGACTCGCACGCGGGCGATTAATTATGTTTGGGCGACGAAGGAACCAGTCGGAGGGACATTTCCCAGCCCGTATACTCGCCATGTTTCTCACCTGGTATTGCGCACGAATTCCCATGAGCCGCAGGCCAATATTTGGCAAAGTGAACGCCGCGACGTTCTAGCCTACTACGAAAAAATATTCGGTGAACCCCCTACGAAGATCTCTGGGGTGGCAATCATGGTGGACTCGGATAATTCCGGCGGCCGAGCCGAAGCAGACTTCGCGGAAATGTTTCTGGAAATAAGTCCGGCTCCCGCGGACTCCGATCCATGATGCCCTTGCCTCAGTTATCCGTGGTTATTCCCGCACTCAATGAATCTGCTCGAATCGCAGATGCCGTGAGTCGAATTCTCGCGATATGGCCTTCGGCCCAAGTCATGGTGGCGGATGGTCAAAGCACCGATGAAACCTCCGCGCTAGCTCGGGCCGCGGGAGCAACGGTAATACCTGTGGCTGAGCGATCTCGGGGAGTGCAACTGAAGGCCGGAGCCCATGCCACCGAGAGTGAGTGGATCCTATTCATTCATGCTGATACTCGACTGACCGATGAGGCTGCGGAGGCGGCCAAGGCATATCTCGCGCAACCTCAAGGGAGCGTCGCGATGTTCCAAATTAGCTTTGATGCACCAACCTTATTGCTGCGTTTTTCCTCGTGGTGGACGCGTTACGATTCGGTCTTCACCCGATTTGGCGATCAAGGCATTTTGATTCGGCGCGATTTTTATACATCGCTGGGAGGCTTTCAATCGTGGCCGTTGTTTGAGGATGTGGATCTGATCCGTCGGGCTCGACGGCAGGGTCGGATCGATGTGCTACCGGCCAAGGTATTAACCTCCGCCCGCAGGTTTAGACGCCACGGCCCATTGCGGCAGCAAATCCGCAATAGTTTCTTGCTCTTGCGGTTTCTCGCCGGGGCCGATCCTCGGCGACTCGCTCGTCACTACCCCGCTATGAAAGTTTGACCCATGAGAACCCTGTTCCCGTTCCGTTTCACCGGATGTTCAACTTTGCTTCTATGTCTCGGTCTCATTCCTGCCTACAGCGGGGCTGCCGTGGATCACCAATTGTTTACCAAGGTGCTCCAAGACCACGTGTTGGACGGGTTGGTTGATTACGCTGCTCTAGGTGATGACGTGAGGCTCGATCAATATCTCGGACAATTATCTCAGACCAATCCGGCGGAATTACCCACCGTCGACGAACAACTCACGTTGTGGATTAACGCTTACAACGCCTACACATTGAAATTGGTCGCCGATGCTTATCCGATCGAAAGCATTCATGATTTAGGCACGGGAGGCAGGATTCTCGGATGGTTGTTGAATAAGTCCCCTTGGGATATCCGATTCGCTGAGGTTGGAGGCGAAGAATACACTCTGAATGAAATCGAACATGAGATCCTGCGGGTCGATTTCGATGAACCACGGATCCATTTTGCGGTCGTTTGTGCGGCGATATCGTGTCCTCCCCTGCGCTCGGAAGCTTATGTCCCGGAGCGACTCGATGAGCAGTTGGATGCTCAAGCTCGACAGTTTGTCGCCGATAGGCGCAGCAACCGATTTAATCTTTCTTGGCAACGAGCTGAAGTCTCTCCGATTTTTTCCTGGTTCGAAGAGGATTTCGGTGACGATGACTCAGCGGTGTTGTTGTTTCTGGCCGAAGTCGCTCCTCCAACAACAGGTGAAGCTATCCGGCAAGCGCCTGGAAAATGGTCGCTCGATTACACGCCCTACAACTGGTCGCTAAACGACCAGCCGTAGGAGATTTTTGGAAAATCAGATCGCTTGATCGTCGCTTTCGCCGGTGCGGATACGGACGGCGGCTTCCACGGAAAGCACGAACACTTTGCCGTCCCCGATTTTCCCGGTTTTAGCACTCTTCGCGATCGCGTCGATCGCACCGGGAACCAGATCATCCGATACCACGACTTCGATGGCCGTTTTGGGCAAAAAATCTACGACGTATTCGCTGCCACGATAGATTTCGGTGTGTCCTTTTTGGCGACCGAAACCCTTGACTTCGCTCACGGTCATTCCCGATACCCCCAGTTCGCTGAGGGCTTCGCGAACCTCCTCGAGCTTGTAGGGTTTGATGATGGCTTTGATGAGTTTCATAGGGCTGGAAAGTTAGAGTGATGGATCAATCGAGGTGATAGGCTTTCTCACCGTGTTCAGCTTGATCGAGGCCAGCTTGTTCGGCTTCTTGATCAACGCGTAGTCCGGTGGTCGCCTTAACGATCGCGATAATTACGATCGTCCCTACGGCCGACCAAATCAGCGTAAATCCGACACTCTTGAATTGGATGACCAACTGGGCCGCCATGCTATCAACGCCCGTGCCGCCGAAGGCAGCGGTGCCTAACACGGCGACAAGCATTGACCCCATGATTCCGCCTACGCCATGGACCGCAAATACGTCCAGCGCATCGTCGATCTCCAATTTGTTTTTCACGAAGCTGCAGCTGAAATAACAGACCGAACCAGCGAGGAGTCCGATGATGACTGCGCCAAGTGGTCCGACATTACCGGAAGCGGGGGTGATACTGGCCAAGCCCGCAACCATGCCAGTTACGATGCCGACCAAACCGGGTTTCCCGGCTTGGCGCCATTCGATACACATCCAGGTGAGAGATGCCACCGCGGCGGAAATATGGGTGACGAGCATGGTCATACCAGCCGCACCGTTGGCTGCCCCTTGGCTACCCGCGTTGAAGCCGAACCAACCGACCCACAACATCGAAGCGCCGATCATCACGATGGCAGGATTGTGGGGAGGGCTGACTCTCTTGGGAAACTGCGGGCGAGGTCCGATAGCCTTAGCGAGAATGAGAGCCGAAATGCCGGCCGTTGCATGAACGACGATACCACCAGCGAGATCGAGCGTGCCCATCTGCATCATCCAACCGCCACCCCATACCCAGTGAGCTACTGGCGTGTAAACGAGGATGAGCCACAGAGCCGAAAAGAGTATCATAGCGCTAAATTTCATGCGCTCTACAAACGCGCCGACGATCAGACCGGGCGTGATGATCGCGAACGTCATCTGGAACATCACGAAAACGGTTTCGGGGAACGTGCCACCGTTGAGTTCACCGATGGAGATGCCGTTGAGGAAGAGATGCTGAAAATCGCCGATCCACGCGTTGCCGTCGGAGAAAGCTAGGCTGTAAAGACCAGCTACCCACAAAACGGAGGCCAAACAAGCGATGGTGAAGCAGTGCATCAGCACCGAGAGGTAGTTCTTTACCCGCACCAGACCGCCATAGAACAAAGCGAGACCAGGCAGGGTCATGAACAGGACCAACACGGTAGCCATCAGCATCCAAGCGGTATCGCCGGAATCGAGGGTGGCGGCAGCGTCTTGAGCAGATAGCAGAGCCGGGCAGCCCACAAGGAGGGAGAGAAGGGCGAAGGGGCGTTGCGGGAGGTTGAGCATGGGGTTATCTGAAAAAATGTTAATTGGACCAATTTATACATTAGCAAAATTCATACCAATCGATTCAAAGCCCGAAAATTGGCCAAAACTGGTCAGAATAATGGGCAATCACCTACCCAGTTCGCCGTGCAGCAGAGCAAAAGTTGCCTGCACAGCTCGAATGGATCACCGGGAGTTTCTGGTGTGGGTCCGATTATTCTTGGGGGAGCAGGTACCCCACCTCGCTAGAATAACGGAAAGTTATCAGCGTAAATTGCTGACGCTGACGTTGCCGCTGGAGCTTGATTTGCTGTGCAGGAGCTGGCCGCCAGACATGATCATCAGCTGAGTCTTGATATCGTAGTTCACGGATCCTTGCGCGAAACTTGCTTCTAGCTGTTGAGCGATGGAGGAATCCTTAATGGCAAAGGTAACGTCCGACGTGTTGGTGCTGAGTGCCTGAGTTGCGATGGGCTTGCTGGAGACTCCCTTTCCGACGTTTATGTCGTTGATTTTCAGGTTCAGTCGCACTTCGCGGATACCGATCGGTCGCACCGTCTCATTGCGGCAACGCACCGTGACTACCATTTCGCCACCCGTATCGGATGGAGTAAATGAACGCACCCCTACGATGTCGACTTCGAGTCCGGCCAAATCCTTGGGGATATTTTCGCAACCTACGAATAGGGCAAGAATCAGAAATAGCGGGGCGAAGAGGAATCGGTTGAAATGTCGGGTCATGGCAGGGTGGGTGTGGGTCAAGGTGAACAACCGGGGGGGCAAGGAGCAAGGCCGAGGTGTCGATTCAGCGATGAAGTTAGCTGTTTAAATAGAGTGGCGCATTGGGGCCGAGGGGTAATCCGGTCATAATCCAAATCGCCAGCATGATGGTCCAAGCGATCATCAGCGCGAATGAGTAGGGCAACATGGTGGCGATAATCGTGCCCATTCCCGTATCTGGATCGTATTTTCGAGCGAAGGTGATGATCAACGGGAAGTAAGCCATCAACGGAGTGACGATGTTGGTCACACTATCACCAACGCGATAGGCAGCTTGCACCAGTTCGGGGGAGAATCCGAGCAGCATGAACATGGGCACGAATATGGGGGCGATGAGCGCCCACTTGGCGGAGGCACTACCGACGAGCAGATTGATGACGGCGGCGAGCAGAACTAGGCCCACCATCATGGGGATCGGCCAATCATCGAGACCAAGCGCTTGCAGGGCTCCGGCACCTTTGACCGCGAAAATGAGGCCCAAGTTTGTCCAATTGAAGAACGCGATGAATTGAGAGGCGAAGAATGCGAGCACCAGATACGCCCCTAGCGTGCCCATCGCGTCATTCATCCCTCCGACAATATCTCGGTCAGATTTGATCGTGCGTGCCCCGATTCCGTAGGCGAATCCGTTGCCAAATCCTAAAACGAAGAGGAACGGGACGAGATAGCTAAACGGCAACGCGCGCATCATTAGATCCGGGTAAGTGGGATTACGCAGGAAACCGTCGGCTGGAACCACGCCGGCCACGAGAAGTCCCGCGCTAATCACCATGAAGATGGCCGCGAACCACAATCCACGCTTCTCCGCCGCTTCGAGCGGCTTAAGCGCTTCTGGTTCGACCGATCCGCCATAGGTGCCGAGGCGAGGTTCGACGATTCGATGGGTCACCCAGGTGCCGATGCCGACCACAATGAAGGTGGAGACGAAAATGAAGTAATAGTTAGCCAGTCCTGTGACGACGTAGTTGGGGTCGATCAGGTTGGCGGCTTCTTGGGAGAGGCCCGCCAGAATCACATCAATCGCGCTGATCAGGAGATTGGCACTAAACCCGCCGGATACCCCGGCAAATCCAGCGGCCAAGCCAGCTATGGGATGGCGACCGACCGCGTGGAAGATGGTCGCTGCCAAGGGTATCAGCAACACGTAGCCGACATCGGCACCGATGTTTGATAACACCCCGGCAAGGACCACGATAGGGGTCACCCAAGCACGGGGGGTGGACAATACGAGCGCGCGCACGGCCGCGCCGATGAGCCCGGTTCGTTCCGACACCGCGATGCCGAGTAAACAGACGATCACCACCCCAAGTGGGTGGAAGTTCACGAAGACGTGCACCATTTCCTGCACGATCCTTTGGAATCCTGCCAGGTTCAGAAGGCTTATCGCGGGGATGATCTCCCCCGTCGCGGGATGTGCGACGGCGAGCCCGATTGCTTCTGCGATGCCAGATAGCAACAAGGTGCCGAGTGCCATGATGGCAAAAAGAGTGGCAGGCTCCGGTAAGGCGTTGCCGACACGTTCGACTGTGCCGAGCACGCGCGAAAGCAGCCGCGGAGGGGTAGGAGCGGATTCAGACATGGCTCGACTGAACCCGAAATACGCGTCGGGGCGAGCGAATCCTACGTCGCGCTCAGAATGTCGAGAGTGCCTGGGCACTCTCAATCACGAACCACGTGCATAGAACCGTGACGGTTACGATCACCGCAGTTTTGTAGAACTTCTGCCGACGGAGCCGCACATCAAAATGATCACTGTTTCTCCGCGTGTCGCAGTCTGATGCACTGAAAAAGCTGACGAATTGAGCGTTGCGAATGGGGGTCGGTCTATTCGCCGTATCATCCATGAATCCCATCTTAATGGGAGGTCGACGAAAGAGGCGGCGGAGGAAATTCATGACAACGACTTTACGAGAGTTTTTTTAGGTCGTTATCTCAAGAGGAAACTCGCAGATTTGGCTGGTTTGACGCCTTTTTAGCGACTTACTTCAGCCGGCCATGCATCACTTCTCTTACCACGGTTCTTCTCTTCATTGTGAGGATGTAGATTTAGCGGCCATCACCGGACTCTACGGCACCCCCACCTACGTCTACAGCGCGACGACAATCGCCGACAATGTTACCCGTTTGCAACGTAGTCTCGGCGGACTCGACCTCCAGATTTGCTACGCGATGAAGGCCAACAGCTCGCTGGCATTGTTGCGGTTGTTTTCGAATCTGGGCACCGGTTACGATTTGGTCAGTGGCGGTGAAATTCGCCGCGTTCTTGCTGCCGGCGGTGACGTGAAATCGAGTGTATTTGCCGGGGTCGGCAAAACGGAGGCAGAGATCGAACTCGCCCTAAAAAGCGAAGTCTTCGCATTTCACGTGGAAAGCGAACCTGAGTTGGCTCGCATCAATTACGTGGCCGGTCGTCTCGGCGTGAAGGCGTCGATCGCCATCCGAGTGAATCCCGACGTCGACGCGAAGACTCACGCCAAGATCACGACCGGCACAAGTGACAACAAGTTTGGTATTCCGATGAGGGTGGCAGCGGCCGCCTACGCCGCGGCGGCCAAATTACCTCATATTCGAGTCGCTGGGGTGCAGATGCATATTGGTTCGCAACTCACTTCGGTTGGTCCGTTTCGTGAAGCGGTGGCCAAGGTCGTGCCGTTTATTGCCAAACTGCAGGAGGATCACGCCCTCGAATATTTCTCAATCGGTGGCGGTATCGGAATCATCTACGAGGACGCTTTGGCTAGCGGTGTCCAAGCATGGTGGGATGCGTTCCCGGATGAAGAGCGTCCTCTTACCCCTGAGGCGTATGGAGCCGTGTTGGAACCGTTGTTGATGCCGCTCGGGCTGAAGATCCTTCTCGAACCCGGCCGATTCCTAGTGGGCAATGCGGGCGTGCTGGTATCACGGGTCGAGTATCTGAAGCGCGGGGCGGACAAGAATTTTTTGGTGATCGATTCGGCCATGAATGATCTCGTGCGTCCAGCGATGTATGAAAGTTATCACGAGATTGTGCCGGTTGAGCGCGATTCCTCCCGCGCGGCCATGACCGCCGATGTGGTGGGACCCATTTGCGAGTCCGGTGATTGTTTCGCGCAGGATCGAGAGATCCAATCCGTGGGCGAGGGCGAGATGGTTGCGTTCATGTCGGCAGGGGCCTATGCTTTTACCATGGCCAGTCGCTACAACACCCGCGGCCGCCCGGCCGAAGTTCTCGTGCAAGACAGTGCGTTTGAGCTCATCAATAAACGTGAGACGTTCGAAGACCAGATTGCTGGCGAACAGATCCCCGCCTTTCTGGCTTAACCGTATTTTATTCAATGTCCGTCAACCGCGCCAAACTCACTCCTCACACCCTGCGGCAACGCAAAGGTGGGCAACTGATTGTGGCCATCACGGCTTATGATGCGATCATGGCGCACTATGCGGACGCCGCGGGAGTAGACATCATTCTCGTGGGCGATTCCGTCGGGAATACTGCCCTGGGATTGGAGAGCACCGTTCCGGTCACTCTCGACATGATTGTGCACCACACAGCCGCGGTGGTGCGCGCCGGACCATCAGCGTTGGTCGTGGCCGATGTTCCTTTTGCGGAAGCCCATTTTGATTTTGGTGACGTGCTCCGTTCGTGCCAGCGCATCATGCAGGAAGCGGGAGCCGACGCGGTGAAAATTGAAGGAGGCGAATCTCTTGCTCCCACGATCAAACGATTGGTCAGCGCAGGAGTGCCTGTTTGGGGTCACACGGGGTTGATGCCACAACAAGTGAAACAACTTGGCCGCTACAAGAAGTTTGGACTCACGACGAAAGAGACCGCGCAGTTGGTCGCTGATGCGAAGGCACTGGAAGCGGCTGGATGTTTTGCCCTTTTGCTCGAGATGGTGAAACCAGCGGCGACCAAAGAGGTGTGCGCTGCGGTAGAAATTCCGACGATAGGAATCGGCGCGGGTGGGGCCTGTGATGGCCAAATTTTGGTGATCACCGATGCGCTCGGTTTGACGCCGGGTTACGTGCCCGGATTTGTAGAACAGTTTGCGGACGCTGGAGCTGAAGTGCGGAAAGGTTTAGATGGTTATTGTGTGGCCGTTCGAACCCGAAATTTTCCAGAAAAGTAGTTTTAAATCTATTACGGTTACGGGACAATAATGAGCCGAAATCACTCAAGTGATTCACGTGTTTCCGGGTGAAGTAGTATAGTCGGGTTCTTGGGGCCGAAGCGGAAATTGGGCCGGCTTGAATTACGGATCGAATAGGTTCGAATGGGTGGTGTTACGACTGGGGAATTGTGTAGTTTTCCCAATGGCTCCGTAGGGCATATTGCATCAAATTACAAGTCTGTCCGATCTCCTATCCGTGAAACGTATCTTTAATTCTCTCTCTCTGTTCTATGCCTCACAGCCATATCTGCGCTGACGGCTGCAGACATGGAAAATCGCTTGGATCTTACGCAGGAGGAGTGCGACTGGTTGATCGAGAATCCGGTCGTAAGGGTGGGGGTTGATGAAGGTTATCCACCCGCGAATTCTTGGGATGAGAGTGGTCGAGTGCAGGAAATTGATGCCGATTTTTAAGCGCAATTTCCGAATTTACGGGAGTCAAATTTGAGTTCGTTAAAATGGAGTCATGGCCTGCAACGGTTGAGGTGGTTAAAAATAAGGAGTTGGATTTATTGACGTGTCTCACGAGCACTCCGGAACGGGAAGAGTTTCTTGCCTTCACTCAGGTGTACTTCGATTTTCCGATAGCGATCATTACCCGCAACGAGGCGGATTTTTATTCAACGCCATCGGCGATGCGCGGCAAAAAAGTCGCGGTTCCGGAAGGCTTCGTGACCCACAAAGTTATGAATCAAATTGGCTGGGACGTTGAGGTCATATTTGTTCCCACTATCACAGATGCTTACTTGGCGGTGGCGACGGGGCGATGTTATGCGACGGTCGGGAATCTGGGGAACGCAAGTTATCTCATACCGCGATTGGGAATCTCTAATCTGAAGATTTCAGGCGTGATGCCCGAGTTCACCCGTTCTCGGTTTGCGGTCCGTAAGGACTGGGCAATTTTGGCGGGAATTATCGACAAGTATTTTGCGTCACTCTCCGCAGTGGGAAAAAATATCATGATCGAAAAGTGGGTGCGCTTAGAGGTTCCAGCCCAATTCGATTGGGGTTTAGTAATCCGAATTGGAATATCTTTTGTTTTGTTGGGCGCGGCCCTATTGTGGTTCTTATTATGGCGCAACCGATAGTTGCGATCACAACTTGAAGAACGCAAGCAGCACCAGATAGCGCTGGAAGAAGCGCACGAGCGTGCGACGCGTTTGAGTGAAGAGAAATCCGATCTATTACACATGGTGGCCCATGATCTTCGGGGCCCTCTCATGGCCTTTCAAACTGGGGTGGGACTCGTCAATCAACGCATTGCAGATCAACCTCAAGATTTAGAGTGGAGCACGGTACTTTCCCGCATGGATCGGGAAACGGAGGCGATGCAGGGATTGATCGATGGACTGCTCGACGTGGAAGCGATTGAAAATGGGAGCCGACGCTTTGGCCAGAATGCGGTGAATTTTCGCGCCTGCATTGAGCAGGTCATCGAACGATTTCAACCCCATGCTCAGCGGAAAGATATCAAGATTGAATGGTCTGCTCCGGTGGGTGTCTTGCAGGTCAAAGGAGACGTCGTAACGGTCCGTCAGGTGGTTGAAAATTTGGTGAGTAACGCGGTGAAATACTCGCCGATTGGCGGCAGGGTGACGATTCGCCTCGTGGAAAACGAAGACGAAATTCGGTTCGAAGTTCGCGACAACGGTCCTCGTTTTGCACCTGATGAGTTTTATTTGTTGTTCACCAAGTTCGGCCGCCTCTGTGCCCGCCCCACCGATGGTGAGAGTTCACATGGGTTGGGCCTTTATATCGTAAAATCCCTCGTGAAGGCGATGAATGGTGAGGTTTCTTGCGAGAGTCAGCTGGGCCGGGGTGCAACATTTCTCGTTTCGTTGGCCCGAGCGAGTTGATCGCGGTGCTTTGTCCTTGCCCCGATGCGAAGGGAATGGGCTGACTGGGGGATGAATTTTGCGGTCATCGGAGCCGGAGCTTGGGGCACGGCCATTGCAATCCACCTTTCTCGGCTGGGTCATACCGTTACGCTCGTGCCCCGACGATTTGAACAGGCGCTGCAACTTTCGTCTGATCGAGAAAATCCCGACTATCTCCCGGGAGTAGCTTTGCCCCCCAGTTTGCAAATCGGGCATGAGCTCGTCCCCGTATTGATGGAGGCCGAAATCGTGCTCTTGGCTTGTCCCGCTCAGGCGCTGCGTGAGACCGCGAAACGGGTCAAAGATAGCCTAAGTTTGGCGACGGAGTTTAAACTCATTCTCAGTTTGGCCAAGGGGTTGGAACTCGACACGCACAATCGACCCACGCAGGTGATCCAGGAGATCTTACCTGATATTCCCGCCGGTTCACTGACGGGGCCGACCAATGCCGCTGAAGTAGGGCAGGGGCTTCCTGCGGCGATGGTGCTTGCGGCAAAAATTGACGATGATTTTTTGGCGCGGGTGCAGGCCCAAATCAGCGGCCCGACTCTGCGCGTATATGCCAGCAATGACGTTATCGGCGTCGAAATAGGTGGTTGTTTGAAGAATATCTACGCCATCGCGACGGGCATTTGTGATGGTCTCAAACTCGGTGATAACTCCAAGGCTGCTTTGCTCACGCGCGCGCTTGCTGAGATGGTTAGGGTAGGCGCAGGGCTTGGGGCTCAAGCTGAGACGTTTTACGGCCTCGGGGGATTTGGTGACCTCGTGGCTACATGCCATGGCGGATGGAGCCGTAACCGCCAGTTTGGTGAGAAACTTGGACAAGGTGCATCCATCGAAAGCCTGTTGGCTGGACGGAAAACGGTGGTCGAAGGCTACAAAACCACCGAGTCGTTTTATCAACTTTGTCAGAGCAAGAAGATCGAAGCCCCGATTCTAAACGAGGTGTATAACGCGCTCTTCGTCGACAAGTCTCCCGCGCTCGCGCTTCAAGATCTGATGATGCGTGAATTGAAGCGCGAGTAAGGGTTCCGCAGCGAGGACGGTTAGCCCTGATGAGAAGATTCTCTGGCGACTAGAATGTAGCCCAAGATTGAGGCCATCACCACGAGAGCTACACCCACGAGTATGTCACCGTAGATCAGGCGACCGATGCCGAAGAGGAATCCGTATACTGATGCGATTCCCATGATCAGGCTGGTCAATTGCGGCACGAGAGGGTCGCTCTCGGGCAGGGTCTCAGGAATCTGGTTGCGCACGCGCGTCCATCCGGGACCTCCGGGTCTTACCTTGCGATAGAATGCCTCGAGCACGCCTTTGTCCGTAGCCGGAGAAATGAAGGTTACTACGACCCAAACGACGGTGGTCAGAGCGACGCCCGTTACGAGCTCCTGCCACCAGGCCAAGTCGAAATCGAATACCTTGAATGCTACGGCTATGGCGAAGGAGGAAATCATGGCTGCGATTTCACTGAAGGCGTTGATGCGCCACCAATACCACCGCAGGAGGAAGATCAATCCAGTCCCCGCGCCAACCTGCATAAGAATCTGAAATGTATCCATCGCAGATCTCAACTGCAGAGCCAGCCACCCGGCTACAACCATCATGAGGATCGTGGAGATTCGTCCCGCTAGGACGAGCTGCTTCTCCGTCGCATCGGGCTTCACGAATCGTTTGTAGAAGTCGTTTACAATATAAAAGGAACCACCGTTTGTTTGAGTGGAGATCGTCGACATGTAGGCGGCGATTAGCGATGCGATCACCAAGCCCAGCCAGCCGGTGGGCACGAATGTCAGCATGGCCGGATACGCTAAATCATGACCGACCAATTCCGGATCAATATGAGGGAATGCTACCTGGATACTATCCAGAGTCGGGAAGACCACCAGCGATGCCAGGGCCACCAAAATCCACGGCCACGGTCTTAGCCCGTAGTGGGCAAAATTGAAAAACAGCACCGCTCCCGTTGCATGTTTTTCATTCTTGGCGGCCAGCATCCGTTGGGCAACGTAACCCCCGCCCCCGGGTTCCGCGCCGGGATACCAAACGCTCCACCACTGGACCAATAATGGAATAATCATCAGGGTCACCCAGGCGTTCAGACTCTGTTCGGTCAGGGCGCCATCCGCCGTCCTTTCAATTTCCGGCACGAAGCTGAGTTTCCCCTCCAGATTGGGGTGTTCCAGCAACGCTCCCAATGAGCCGATCATCTCATGGTTGATCGCAAAATAGGCGGCTGCGACAGCCCCGATCATGGCCATCCCGAATAGAATAAAATCGGTGAAAATAACGCTCCGAAACCCGCCGATGGATGAGAATAAACCGGTGGCGGCCATCGCCCAGAGAATACATTGCAGCGGGCTTAATCCGAGGATGACTCCACCGATCTTGATGGCCGCCAAAGACACGGCCGCCATCACCATCACATTGAATAGGAGTCCTAAATACAGCGCCCGGAATCCTCGAAGAAATGCGGCGCTTTTCCCGCTGTAACGGACCTCGTAGAATTCGATGTCGGTCTTTACTTCCGAGCGTCGCCACAACTTGGCATACCAAAACACGGTGACCATGCCGCCGACCAGGAACGCCCACCAAATCCAGTTACCAGCGACGCCATTTTGGCGGACAATGTCCGTCACCAAATTGGGCGTATCGGTTGAGAACGTCGTCGCCACCATGGAAAAGCCCAGCAGCCACCACGGCATATTTCGTCCGCCGAGGAAGAACTGGTTGGTGTCCTTGCCCGAGACCCGGCCGAAGCCGATGCCTATTGCGATGACGACCACGAAATACGTGCCGATGATGATCCAATCTAGAGTTTCCAGTTGCATAATGGGGTAGTGATTTAACCTAAATGGGGTGACGCGTCGTTCGCATTAAGCCACTGCAGCGTGACTGAACAGTTCATCCGATACGGTGCTGCCTCGAGGCGCGAAGTAGCAATATGGGGGGATAAGCGGCGAGTGCGCAAAGTGGGGTATACTGCTTCACCCATCGGTTAGTCGAGCGAGGTGAACCAAACCCTAGAAGGAACCGGTTTCCGGTCGTGATACGAGTCTCAATCCCCTGAGACGGTGTTTGGATGGCGGCTGGGGCTGGGTGGCAGCTATCTTTTAGCGAGTTCAGCCGCTTCCAAAATATCCGTGCCGAGGTATTCGTTACCGGGGATTTTATACCAATTCCTCTTCTGGGGGATGCGGATGGAGTCGGCTCGTATTTCACCTTCGAGCGTGATGATCTCTCCGGCGGCCTTGGTGTCGTCCTTGTAGAATTCGTATTGGCGCATGCGCCCGTTTTCGCGATCGATGTGGAAATACCACGTGTCCTTTTCGTAAATCACTCGAAGCACATCACAGGGATTACCATCGATCTCAGATGCCCCGACTTCTGGTGTAAATTGTGTGCCGGGATCGAGCAACTTCATTGGCAAACCCCACAGGTAAAGAAAGTAGTTACGGATCATCAGGCCGCGTTTCTCGTCTTTGTCGCCACTCAGGATTATGCACGCTTCGCCCGTGATTTCGTAGGATTCCTTGCCGCCCATATCGACGCGCATGAATGAGCGGGAATTGTCCAGTTCCATCGTGGATTCAGACGTCCTTCCGTCAGCTCGGGTTTCGTTGAAGTGGAAGGTCGCGCTGAGGGTCGGCCATACTCCCTCAGGGTCGTGACAAGCGATTGCCCGATTCAGGACAGTCTCAGCGGTAGGCGGAGCGGCCGAAACCAACTGCTCAACGTGACCAAAAACAGGGTGCAGAGAGTTCTATTCATCGAGGCCTTCAATGTTGTGGTATCGTATTACGTTTTTTGTGCAGGCGCCCCATGGGGACGTCGCCACGCGTTGCTGATGGAGGGTGAAGGCCGTCTGATTCTCAAACGCTTCATAGACGTCGAAGCGCGTTTTGGCGTGAGGGCTTTCAGTTACTTTGAAGACTAGGCAACCGGATTCAGCGCGAGTAAGCGAAGTGTGCTCGACGAGAGCTGCTTTGACCTGTCGGAGTTCTGACTCGGGAATCGAGATGTAACCCGACAGGACCACCGTGCTCATCCGGATGAATAATTTTGTCGGGAACGGTTACGGCGTGCGGATGTTTTCGACGATATCCTGCACCTCCTGAGGAGGAGGGGCGGTGAAGCGCATCACAATTTGGGATACGATGAAGTTCAGGAACATGCCGATGGTGCCAATACCTTCAGGGGAAATACCGAAGAGCCAGTGGTCAGGATTGTTGTGCTCTGGAGTCACGAACTTGAAGTAGATGATATAGGCTGCGGTGAAAACGATGCCGACAATCATACCGGAGACTGCGCCTTCGCGGTTCATCTTCTTCTGGAAGATTCCCATGAGGATGGCGGGGAAGAAGGATGCCGCCGCGAGGCCGAAGGCGAAAGCGACGACCGCAGCGACATAGTCAGGCGGATGGATGCCAAAGTAGGCAGCTACCACCACGGCGCCACCGGCCGCGACCCGGGCATACATCAGCTCGGCCTTTTCACTAATGTCTGGTTTGAGGCAGCGTTTGACCAAATCATGGGCGAACGCGGTCGAGATCACGAGGAGCAGACCGGCGGCGGTGGATAAAGCGGCGGCCAGACAGCCGGCGGCGACTAAGCCAATGACCCAATTGGGCAACTGGGCGATCTCGGGATTGGCCAGCACGATAATGTCGCGGTCGATGGTGAGCTCGTTGCCCTGCCAGCCTTTGGCGGCGGCCATAGCTTGGAAGTCGGCGTCTTGGTTCGCATCGTTGTAATACTGAATACGGCCATCACCGTTCTTGTCCTCAAAACTGAGCAAGCCGGTTTCTTCCCATTGGCTGAACCAAGCGGGCACTTCGGAATAGGTCGCGTTGGTGACGGTCTGAAGCAGGTTGGCCCGGGCGAAGGCTGCGACGGCTGGAGCGGTGGTGTAGAGAATGGCGATGAAGAGCAGGGCCCAGAAGGCTGACATCCGTGCTCCGGACACACTGGGAACAGTGTAGAATCGGACAATGACGTGAGGCAGTCCGGCCGTGCCCACCATGAGCGCACAGGTGATAGCGGCGACGTCCCAGACGGGTCTTACGCCGTGGGTATAGGCATGGAAACCGAGATCGGTGCTCAGAGTGTCGAGCAGGTCGAGCATATAGGCGCCACCTTCCTTGACCTCGGAGCCGAGGCCGAGTTGAGGCACCGGGTTACCGGTCAGCATAATCGAGATGAAGATCGCGGGCACCATGTAGGCGAAGATGAGCACGCAGTATTGTGCGACCTGAGTGTAGGTGATGCCCTTCATACCGCCGAGCACGGCGTAGATGAACACGACCCCGGTGCCAATTATGACTCCCGTGGTGATCTCCACCTCCAAGAAGCGGGAAAACACGATACCGACGCCGCGCATCTGACCAGCGACATAGGTGAATGAAACAACGATCGCGCACAAGACGGCGACCATGCGGGCGGTTTGGGAGTAGTAACGATCGCCGACGAAGTCCGGCACTGTGAACTTACCGAACTTTCGCAGGTAGGGGGCGAGCAGGAGAGCGAGGAGCACGTAGCCCCCCGTCCAACCCATAAGGTAGACGCCGCCGTCTCGGCCTTGAAACGAGATGATGCCGGCCATGCCCATGAAGGATGCAGCACTCATCCAGTCGGCCGCGGTGGCCATGCCGTTGTGGATGGGTTTTACCCCTCCGCCGGAGATGTAGAATTCCTTGGTCGATCCCGCTCGAGAGCGGTAGGCTATATAAAGATACAGCGTGAACGAGAGCGCGACGATGATGTAGGTCCAGACTTGAGCGGACATGAAGAAAAGAAAGCAGTTAGCGGGTTACGAAAAGGAGGGAGGGGGGGGGCGCGGACGGATAGAACTCAGTCTTCGTTCACACCGTATTGGCGATCGAGCTTTCTCATGCGCCAGACGTAGTAGGCGATGATGCCCACGAATACGAAGATGGAGCCTTGTTGGCCCATCCAAAATCCGAGCTTGAAGCCGCCGATCCGAATCCCGTCGAGGGCGTCGGCCAGGAAGATACCGCATCCGAACGAAACGAATGCCCAGATAACGAGCAGGGTAGATAAGACACGGAGGTTGGCTCGCCAATGCGCCAAGCGTTGTTCAGGAGTAGCCATGGAGAACACGGATGGGGGGCTAGCCCGTTGCGGTCAATCGTCGAGTCCTAGGCCGTGTTGAACGTTGGCAAGCGCCGCTGGATCTGTCGGGCTGACCCTCGCATGGATCAACGAATGCTCGAACGCGCCCGCCGGCTGCTATGTCAACTTCAGGAAGTCATCCGTGACCGCTTGATCGCGGCTCGCCAACGCCAGTCCCGATCGTTCGCCCGGGTCGCCGAAGTGACGGCTGCCGACACGATTTACCAGATCGATAAACTGTCCGAGGATGTGCTCGTGGCCTGGCTCGCGAAAAACTGGCCAAAATCTTGGCCCATTGAACTCATCATGGAGGGGCTTGAAACTGAGCTTACGTTTCCCCTCGGCACGCCCCTTAAGGAAACTCAGTGGAAACTCATCATCGATCCCATCGACGGCACCCGCGGCATCATGCACGACAAGCGCAGTGCCTGGGCGATGGCCGGATTGGCGCCCCATCGCGGCGCGCGGAATCACCTCGGGGATATCGTGGTCGCGGCCATGACCGAACTTCCAATCAGTAAACAATGGCGATCTGATCAATTTAGCGCGGTGAGTGGCACCGGAAAAGTCGTCGCGACCTCAACCAATGTGCTCGATGGGAAACGCACCCGATTGGCAGTGCGACCTTCCTCCGCGAAGTCGTTCCATCACGGGTTTTCCACCGTCTCGAAGTTCTTTCCCTCGGCCAAAGAATGGTTGGCGAAATTTGAGGAAGACCTTTGGCGAGAGCTGGGCGAGAGCAAGCCGGGCGCTAAACCGCCGCCGATTTTTGAGGATCAATATATTTCATGTGGCGGACAGATTGCCGAGATCCTGCTCGGCCATGATCTCATGGTGATCGATATCCGTCCCGAAGCATTTCGGGCCCTCGGCCTGCGCCATGCGGGCCTGACGAGCCATCCGTATGACCTGTGCATAGAGCTATTGCTGCGTGAGGCCGGAGCCGTGATCGAACGCCCTCAGGGTGGGCGCCTTCGCGACCCACTCGATACCACCTCGGCAGTGAGTTGGGTGGGCTATGCGAACCAGCACCTGGCGCGAAAAGTGCGGCCAGCGATCAAACGACTACTCGCCAAGAGTTAAGGCGGATCCGATGTCGGGCGTTCCTCCTTCGTCGAGGCGTCGGCGGACAAGAAAGCCTGACCCACATTGAGACGCGTCCTGCTGGGTGGGTCGGGCTTTATGCCCGACATGCTGCGTCGCGGTTTCCGCGTTTACTCAGTCTTTTCTGGACCCTCGAAAAGAGTCGGCGGCGGCTCCCCCTCCCAGCGCACGCTGGTCACCAATCCGTTGCGCAGGATCACCTGCATGCCTTTGACCTTCGTGTTTTGGTAGACCTTTTGCCGATTCGGGATTTGGTAATGAACCCGCTGCCCCGTCGCAATGTCGTAGTCGGAATGATCTTCGTAGCCGACGGTTTCTTCGGCCATGAATTGCTGTTTGAGTTTGGGGTAATTCCAGATTGAAAGCGTGCTGTCGTCCTCGCGGAGGATCTCTTCCGCGGGGTCCGGCTTACCTAGGACGATGTAGACCATATCCGTATTGTCGCCGACTTTAAGTTCACCGGTGCGGATCCGCTCTTGGGTGGTCGGAGTCCAGTTGTTGAACGCCGTGGAGCGCTCGTTGATCCGCGAGCTGATCGACTCACAACCCACCATCAACAGTGCCACCAAAATAGCTAAACAAGCGGTGATCTTCATAGATGGTAGGATGGAAAAATGTGCGGATTGTTCCCAGACCGAATTGCAAAATCGGCGTGAATTCCTAAAAAATGAAGACCGTGCCACCAACCGCTTTCAACCGCCCCATCGACGTGCTCTTTATCTTCCTACGACTGGGTTGCGTTTGTTTTGGCGGCCCCGTCGCTCACTTGGGCTATTTCCGGGAGGAGTTTGTGGAACGGCGGCGTTGGTTATCTGATGCTGAATATGCGGACCTCGTAGCGCTCTGTCAGTTCCTTCCCGGTCCCGCGAGTAGTCAGGTGGGCTACGCCCTCGGGTTGCGACAGGCCGGCTTTTGGGGCGGAGCGGCGGCGTGGTTAGGATTCACTTTGCCGTCTGCAGCATTGATGATCGGGTTTGCCTTGGGATTGAGTTCCCTGGGTTCGCTCGAATCTGCCGGTTGGGTGGTGGGTCTAAAACTCGTGGCCGTCGCCGTCGTGGCTCACGCCCTATGGGGTATGGCGGTTAAACTCTGTCCGGATTGGCAGCGCCAATTGATGGCTGCCTTCACCTGCGGATGGCTCCTGACTTCCTATAGCGTGGGGGGACAGGTTGTGGTGATTTTACTCGGCGCGTTGGTCGGCCGGTTCTGGTTTCGAGACTCCGTCGGTGATCCCGCCCCGATCACCCAGGGTAAATCTCCAAAAAGTGGACTACTCTGGCTGGCGCTATTTTTTGCGGGTCTAATTGGGCTGCCATTGCTAGCCTTAGGCGGTGGTGAAACCATCGCGATCATCGACGGATTTTACCGGGCAGGTTCGTTAGTATTTGGAGGAGGGCACGTGGTTTTACCGCTCCTCGATGCATTCACCGTTGGCCGTGATTGGATCACTCAAGATGTTTTTTTGGCGGGTTACGGCGCGGCTCAGGCTCTACCTGGCCCGCTTTTCGCATTCACCGCTTTTTTAGGATCTTCGGTTAGTATCGGTCCAGGCGGGGTAGGCGGTGGCGTGCTCGCTTTGGTTGCCACCTATGTGCCCTCGCTACTACTGATTCTCGGATTGATGCCTTACTGGGACCGATTGCGCGCCATGCCTGCCGCGCAAGCCGCTCTGCTTGGCGCCAATGCAATCGTCGTCGGCCTCCTTGCCGCCGCATTAGTGAATCCTATTGGCATTCACGCTTTGACCGAGCCCTTGCGTTTGGTTTTCGCCGCGATCGCCTTTGCCGCGCTCAAGTTCACCAAATTCCCGGTCTGGGCCTTGGTGGGCGTGGGGGCCGTAGTTGGTCAGGTCGTTTTATAGCCCCGACGTTGGGTGTTTTGCCCTTAGTGGTTTTGACCCGAGTGGTCGCCGCCTGGACTAGCGTTTGTTTTCGATGCGCCGGCTATAATGCCTTTGATACTGCCGCAGTGGAGCATCAAGGAGCCGAAATAGGGATTTAGCACGTTTTGGTCGCCTTGCAGCCAGGAACCGCCCTTGCCGCCGAAGGCCATGGGGCAGTGCGCCTCATATAAACTATGTTCTCCCGTTGTGCCGACGTGATCGACGAGGTCCTGCATTTCCATGGAAACGGTGAGGAAATTCGCTCGGGCTGATTTGATATTCTCGGCTTGAGCGATTGCTGAAGCAGGTGCCGTGAAGGCGGGAAAACTAGGACCATTTTTTGCGGTCGCGACAAGCTCGCCTGCTGCCTTTTTCGCGCCCCCAAGATCATCCCCGGCCAATGCCGTTTGCGTCGCGAGATAGTTGGGCACAAGGCTGTCGACAAACGCGGGTTTGAATTCGTCACCGTGGGCCGAGGCCACCGTGGCGATGGAGAGAAGACCGATTATCCCGACGGCGAGAGGTTTGATGTAGTTTTTCATTTTAAGATTTTAGTTTGGTTTGTGGATTGAATTTCGACTGGAAAACGAGGCGGGTTTCTTCGATGCCGCAGTAAAGCACGGGCACGACGAAGATGGTGATGATGGCGAGTAACATGCCGCCGAAGGAGGGGATCGCCATGGGCACCATGATATCGGAACCACGGCCGACCGAAGTGAGCACCGGCAAGAGGGCGAGAATGGTCGTGGCACTCGTCATCATGGCTGGCCGCACGCGGCGATAGCCTGCTGCGATGGTGGCGGCCCGAATGGACTCGATGGTCTGCGGCTGTTGGTCTCGGAAAATCTGTTGCAGGTAGGTGCAGACGATCACGCCGTTATCGGTGGCGATGCCGAACAGGGCGAGAAAGCCGACCCAAACCGCGACGCTCAGGTTGATGGTGCCCATCTGAAACAGGTCGCGTAGATTGTGCCCAAATAAACTGAAATCGAGGAACCACGGTTGTCCGTAAAGCCACAGCATTATGAAACCTCCGGACCATGCGAACAGGATGCCGGAGAAAACGAGTAACGTGGTGGCGATACGTTTGAATTGAAAATAGAGGATCAACCAAATCGCAAAAAGTGCGATCGGTAGCACGATGCTCAGACGTTTCTCAGCCCGCACTTGGTTCTCGTAACTGCCGGTGAATTTATAGCTTACACCCGCTGGAATATTGAGTTCGCCGGAATCGATGCGGTCCTGGAGCAGTGCTTGGGCTTGCTCCACGACTTCGACTTCGGCGTAGCCGTCACGTTTATCAAAAATCACATAGCCCACCAGAAAAGTATCTTCGCTTTTGATCACTTGAGGACCGCGCGTGTAGTTGATGGTAGCGAGCTCGCGTAGTGGGATTTGCGCTCCATCGGGCGTGGCGACCAAAATCTCTTCGATCGATTCAATCGTGTCGCGCAGTTCGCGTTGGTAGCGCACGCGGACGGGATAGCGTTCGCGGCCTTCGACAGTCTGAGTGATCGTCTTACCGCCAATGGCGACTTCGATCACATCCTGGACCATCTTGATCTTCACGCCGTAGCGAGCGATGGCGTCGCGATTGATGTCAATTTCCAGATAGGGCTTACCTACGATGCGGTCAGCGAGCACGGCTTCAGCTTTGATCGCAGGCACTTGCTTGAGCAGACGTTCGATATCGAGGGCGACCTTTTCGAGCGTCTCTAGATCAGGACCGTAGACTTTCAATCCCATGGGAGCGCGCATGCCACTTTGCAGCATGACGATGCGGGCGGCAATGGGCTGAAGCTTGGGGGCGGAGGTGGTGCCGGGGATGCGGGCGGCGGCAATTATCTCGTCCCAAATATCGTCGGGACTCTTAATCTCGTCTCGCCATTGCCGGAACGGACGACCGTCTTCGTCGGGAATCAATTCATCGGCTTCGTCGCGGAAGAAATTCTTATTTTTTCGGTCGTATCTGAAGGTGAGAATGTGGCCGCCTTTATCGGTAATAAACTCCGATTTGTAGGTGATGATCGTTTCGATCATCGAAATGGGAGCAGGGTCCAGGGGAGTCTCGGCGCGACCGAGTTTACCAACCGCCAATTCGACTTCGGGGATGGCATTGATCGCCATGTCCTGCTTGCGCAGCACATCCATGGCCTCGCCAATAGACGCGTGAGGCATGGTGGTCGGCATCAATAGGTAGGAGCCTTCGTCGAGTGACGGCATGAACTCTTTGCCCAAGCCGGGCATGGCGTGATCCATCGCCACATAAGTGTCCGATTTCTGCACAAATTCAGGTAGCCAGCTGAACACCTTGCCCCAGCCCAGCCAGGCGGCGAAGCCGAATATCACGATCAGGGCGCTGCCCGCAAGGAAGAGCAATTTGATGCGCAGAAAGAACGCGAGCAACCGCGCGTAGAATTTGATGACCAACCAGAAAACCCCGAGCAATCCTCCGACGGTGATCAAAACGAAAATGATGTTATGGACCTGTAACTCCGGACCAAGTGGTTTCCAGTCGGCCGCCAGCCAGAACGCGACCAGGACGGCAACCGAGAAATTGAAACTCACCAAGATACTGCGGCGGGCGAGCGGAGATAACCGGTCGCCGAAAAGGTGCAAAGCTGCGGCACCTACCAGCACAGCGCCCAACCAACCTGGAAACCAAGCGATCACGAAGGGACTGATTAATCCGGCAGCAGCGATACCGGCCCAGAGACCTAGCTTCGACCATTGCGCGCGGAACTTTCCGGCAATCAACCAGTGGGCCAGCGGCGGGATCACGGTGAGCGCGACGACGATTGAGCCGACTAACGCGAAGGTCTTGGTGTAAGCTAGGGGGCGAAAGAGTTTTCCTTCTGCCGCTTCCATCGTGAAGACCGGCAGGAAGCTGATTACGGTGGTGAGCACCGCGGTGACGACCGCACCAGAAACTTCTGAACAGGCGCGGTAAACAACCTCCAGACGACTCTCGTCCGGGGGCGCATTGTCCAAGTGTTTGAGTATGTTTTCGATCAGCACGACGCCCATGTCGACGATCGTGCCGATGGCGATGGCGATTCCCGAAAGCGCGACCACGTTGGCATCGACGCCAAAAACCTTCATGCCGATGAACGCGAACAATACGGCGAGGGGGAGAACCCCAGAGATCAATGCGGCGCTACGCAGGTGTAGCAGCATGATCACGACCACAATGATGGTGACGAGAATCTGTTGGCGCACCGCATCCTCGAGGGTGCCGAGGGTTTCATTGATCAGCTGGGTGCGATCATAGAAGGGAACAATCTGGACTTGGCTAATCGTGCCGTCGGCGAGGGTCTTCTTGGGCAGACCTGGAGAGATTTCGGCGATCTTTTCCTTCACGCGTTTAATGACAGCCAGCGGGTTCTCGCCATAGCGAGTGACCACGACTCCACCCACCGCTTCGGCTCCGGCTTTGTCGAGCGCTCCGCGCCGTAGCGCGGGGCCGAACTCGATCTCAGCGATTTGTCCCAACGTGATCGGCACATTGTCGCGCGACGTGATCACCGTCTTGCGCAAGTCATCGAGGTTTTGGATGAAACCGAGTCCGCGGATCACGTATTCAACAGCATTGATTTCGATGGTGCGGGCCCCCACATCCAGATTGCTACCGCGCACCGCATTGAAGACTTCGTGTAGGGGTATGTCGTAGGTGCGCAACGCGTCCGGATCGACATCGATCTGGTATTCCTTCACGAAGCCGCCGATGGACGCGACTTCAGCCACGCCGTCTACCCCTTGTAGTGCGTAACGCACATACCAGTCTTGGGTGCTGCGCAGCTCTTGTGGGTCCCATCCCCCGGCGGGAGCGCCTGCGGAATTCACGGCTTCCAGTGTATACCAGAAAACTTGACCCAGGGCGGTCGCATCAGGACCGAGTTGTGGCACCGCGCCAACGGGCAGGGTTCCGGAGGGCAGACTGTTGAGTTTTTCGAGGATCCGACTGCGCGACCAATAGAACTCCGCTTCTTCCTTGAAAATGATGTAGATCGAAGAAAACCCAAACATCGAGTAACTGCGCACGGTTTTGACCTGCGGGAGTCCGAGCAACGCGGTGGTGAGCGGATAGGTGATCTGGTCCTCAATATCTTGCGGCGAACGGCCCATCCATTGAGTGAATACGATCTGTTGATTTTCCCCGATATCGGGGATGGCGTCGACCGGCACAGGATCACGCGGAATCGCTTCGATCTCCCAGTCGAACGGCGCGACCATCACGCCCCATAAAATCAGCAGTCCGGTGAAGAGAACAACGACCAGCTTATTCTCCAGGCAAAACCGGATGAGCCGATTGATCGGGTTGGGACTAGGATCAGTGGGCATGGCCGGAATGGTCGGACTCGTCGGTTGCGGTGAGGTTCTCGCGCATGTTTCCGCACGTCAGCATCATGGCGCCGAAGTAAGGATTTAGCAGGGTTTCGTCCGATTGAAGCCAGTCGGCCCCGCGATCTTCATAAACCATCGGACAGTGCATCAGCACGACATCGCCGGTGAACGCGGTTGGGTCGGCGCGCACGGCGGCTATCAGCGCGTTCGAGATCGTTTCGAAATGAGGACGACGGATGTTGTCCAAATCGTCTGCGGCGAGCAAGGGGTGGATGAGGTCGGGCAACGCACCTTGATGTCCGGTTACCTGCATCATCGCGCTGAGAGCCTCACGCGCGGCGGGTAGATTGTCCGCCGCCAAGGCGGCGTGCAGGTCGAAGTAGGCGGGCATGACTTGGGCCGCAAGATCGGGCGCCAACATCAGTGAGTCGGATCCCGATCCACCGGCAGGAGTGGTTACCGTTGCGGTGACGCCTCCGTGATTATGCCCGGGAACGGGTCCGCCCCCCTCGGGGTTCATCATACTCGGCTTGGCTAGGATCTGCAGCGCGCTGTCGATTTTGAAAGCACCGTGGGTGACCACGCGTTCGCCTTCGGTGAGACCGGATCGCACAATGTAGACTTGCCCTGCCTTGGGGCCGAGCACGATTTCGCGACCTTCAAAGGTCGGGCGATCACGGTCGGGCAGCGCCACGTAAACCACCGCCCGACGCCCCGTGCGCAGAACCGCGGACGCGGGCACCAGTAGAGGCGCTTCCTCGTCACCGGGTTTCGCGTAGCCCATCTCGGCTGCCGGGACGAGATCCATGCCGCAGACGGTGCATTGGCCGGGACCATCCATAACGACTTCCGGATGCATGGGGCTGATCCATTTCCCCGCGAGTTCGGGCACCGCGACATCGCCGTTGCCGGTGAGAAGAGCCTCAACTCGGCCGGTGGCAAACATGCCGGGCTTCAGCCGCCCATCCGGATTGGGCACATTGACTCGGATTGCTGTCGTGCGGGTGCGTCGATCAACTTCCGGAGCAATAAAGGCGATTTTGCCGCGAAATACCTCGCCGGGGTAGGCCTCGACTCTGAACGAAACTTCCTGGCCGAAACGCAGCCAAGCGAGGTTCGATTCGAAGGCGTCAAGATGCAGCCAGAGCACACTCAGATCAGCGATACGAAAGAGGGGTTCGCCCGTTTTGACGTAGTCACCTTCTTTGACGTTTTTGGTGATGACCACACCGCCGAGTGGGGCCCGTAACTCGAATTCCTCCCCGGGGGTATTATTGGCGATAAGAGCATCAATTTGGGCGGGCAATAGATCCCAGAGGCGCAATTTTTCTCGAGCAATCCGGGTGAAGATGCTGTCGGGATCGGCGGCGTGGGCGGTGAGTAACTCCTGCTGAGCGGTGAGGAGTTCGGGACTGTAGATACGAGCCAAATGATCGCGGGCTTTTACGGGGACGCCGGTGAAATTGACAAAGAGCTCATCGATCCGCGCGGGGAATCGGGCCGTGAGGGAGCGCAGTCGCGTTTCGTCGTAGTCGAGTTTGCCCACGAGGTGCACTTCTGCGATAGGCAGCCGACGTTCGACCACCGTTGTCGTGATGTCGGCGAGCGCGCGGGAACTCTCACTCATACTGAGCGTGCGCGGACCCTCGTTGTCGTCTGAGTCATCGATCAATGGAATTAGATCCATGCCGCAGATGGGGCAGGCCCCGGGGCCGGGTTGTTGGATCTGGGGGTGCATGGAGCAAGTCCAGATCGACGGTTCATCGGGCGAGTCAGCCTGCGCGACGGCGGAGGTTGAGGCGTGATCGTGAGCGGAGGGGGACGGACTGAATACCCAGCCCGCAATCACGCCGACGATAAAGGCGCCCGCCACGGCAAAAGCGGTGGTTTTATTCATGATTGGAAGTGGCAACGAATGTGCCGAGCAAAGGTTGATTGATCAAAGTCTGCACCGTGATGTGCTGTTTCCAGGCGTCGGCCGACGCGCGCCAGTGTTGCAGTTCCAACTCGAGCAACGAGCGCTCGCTATCGATCACCTCCAGCAGGGTGGTGCCGCCGTTTTCATAAGCCGACCGACTGTTATCGAGAGACTGGCGAGCGAGTCCCAACAGCTCATCGCCGTAGAGTTTTATTCGACGATGGGCGTCATCAAGACGGGCAAGACTGGAACTCAGATCGCTTCGCAAATGATTGAGCCGATCTTCATACTGTTGGGCGATCGCGCGATGGGAGGAATCGGCATCCGCGCGGATAGCTTGGTTGCGGGAACCCCAGATTGGCAGACTGACAGAAAGCGTCACGCCCCAGGGATCACGACCCGCATCGGGCGTGGTCGGATTTACCGTCTGATCTCCGACTTGAATATAATTAACCCCCAGCGCGAGATCGGGATAACGTTCTAGCCGGGCGATCTCTCGACGGATGTCCGCGCTTTCTATTTTGCGTTGGATCATCTTTAGCTCCGGATGATTGGTCTCCAACGCGCGGGCAAGGTTGGCGGATTGCCACGTTGGTAATGCGGCTGGAACTGTCCATTGCGGGGCGGGAAGGTTCGTGTCGCTCGGCTGGGCCAACAGCGCGTTGAGTCGGGCGGCGATAGCGATGCGATCTTGTTGCAAGGATGCGAGTTTGTCGGCCGTGCGACCAATTTCTACTTTGAGACGAAGCAGCGCATTCAGGGCGCCGCCGGCGCGAATTTTTTCTTCTACGGTTGGCTCGATTTGTTCGAGTAACCCGAGGTTTTTGATGGTGAGTTTGATGGCTCGGTCATTGTAGCCGTAGTCGAAGAACAGGTTCGAAACGATGAGCGCGACGGAAAGCTGGCGGTTTTGCCAAGCATACCAGATGGCTTCGGCTTCAGCCGAGGCTCCCAGGCTCCGTTGATCTCGTTTTCCGAACCACGGGATACGCTGGCTGAGCATTAAAACGTTTTCCTGAGGCCCAGTCCGGGTCTGAACCGATTCGACAAAATACGTCATTTGAAAAACGGGATCGGGTAGCGCTTTGGCTTGGGCCGTGCGTTCTCGCGCCGCGTTGTAGCGGGATTCGAATGCCTTCAAATCCGGGTTCACTTCCTGAACGTGCGTCAGGTAAGCTAACAGCGTTTCGGGCTGAATCGCGGACTTCGATGCCCCCAATGAGGCGGCGGCGCTCAACAAGAAAATGAACACCCGGAAGGGAAGAGATCGAGATATACTCATGATTTAGGGTTTGAATAGGGGAGCTCGAAAATCGTCGGTTGAGCATGTTGCCGCATTCAATGGTTGGGTCCGGATGAGTGATCGCTCGCGCTTGGCTTGGTTTCGGAGCATTGCCCATCTGCGCAGCAGGCGTCGACTCCGGTAACGGCCGTATCCAGCTTCGCGAGATATTTTTCGGGATTGGAATTGAAGCGGCCCTCGCAGCGTTCGCAGCACAACCGGACCTCCCGGTCAGGTTGACCGTCGACCTTGTGCCAGATGACGACGGAATCACCCATCGATCCCAGATCCTCTCCCGAAACCACGCAGGTTTTGAGAGGATACGTGTCCGCGGCCTCGTGGTGGTTAGCCAGCAGGGAGCCGACGATAAGAGAGGAGAAAATCAGCGCGACCAACAGTTTCATACTGGGTTATACGCAGAGCAGGGCCTCACCCCTCGATAAACATGACGTTCTACTTCAATAGGTCTCCGGCGACGAGTTGGCGTCCGAATCGCACGCGGAGGCGGCCGCACATCCACAGAAATAGCTGCCCCGTGGTGAAGGCGTCGCCGCTGGCGGTATGGCGTCCCAGCACCGGAAGTCCCGCATGCACGCACACTTCATCCAATCCGGGAGGTCGTTGATTGGCGTAACCCGTCCGGTGGAATGCATCCAGATGCCGCATGGCCATCATCGAGGTATCAATCAGGTGGTTGTGGAATTTTACGCTAAAATGTCAGTGGAGCGCATGGCCGATGATCCCGGCATCAAAACCAATGTGATGGCCCACGACTATCTGGCCTGAGATCGTCGAGAGGAGCTCCTTCAATACCTGTGCTTCAGGGGTGCCTTTGGCAGATTCCCCCGGCGCGATGCCATGGAGTTTAACCGCTTCGTTGTTGGGCGAGGCGGTTTGTTGCACGAGCCAAGTGCGCCGATTGGTCACGTCCAAGGCCCCGTTTTTAAGCGGCACGATGCCGATGCTGAGCAAGCGGTCTTTGTTGATATCCAAACCCGTGGTCTCCGCATCGAGCGCGACGAACGGCAAGCCGTCGAAAACAGTCTTGCGATCGATCTTCCGTTTCGTCGCCTCACAGTAGTGCCGAATGAAGTCCGGCTCATTTTTACGTCGACCCCAGCCAAACATCACCGGGACTCCAAACTGAACGCGAGGCGCACGTGGGTCTGAACCATCCGCACCACATCGAAGGCGTGTGCGAGTCGCGCCTTCTCGAGTTTTGATAGTTTGGAAGGATCGACGAACCGCCCGGAATTCTGCCGAGCAATGGCGGTTTGAAGTCTCAGGGTCAGCAGCACGTCATAGGCCTCCCGCGCTACTTTGGCCATCTCTTCGAGGGCGGGCACATTGCGCTGAATATCCTCCCAGCGTCCGCCGGTGGAGTAGCGCCGCAGTTGATTGTGTTTAAGGGTTAGGATTCGTCCGGCATCGCGCAGCGGAGCGATGGCGCGGCCCTTGAGGTCAAATTCACCAACATGGTCACCTCGGCTTTCGACCACGAATTTGCCCCAGAAGTTTAGCGGCGGCGGGGTTTCAATTACGAGCTCGGCTAAGCGTCGTTGCAGCCACGAATTTGATCGGACCGAATCAATGATCGCCTGACGCACCGGCCAAACCATAGCGGGATCTCCGGATACGAATCGCATGTCGTAGAGCACGATTCCTCGAAAGAGTGGGTCAGGCTCCGTGCTGGTGCTGATCACTTTGATTTCTTCAAGCCACTCCCGATCGGTGCGACACCACCGGGGATTCGACGCCATCACGCCGCCTTGGCAGCGGGCAAACCCACACTCTACCATTTTTGCCACGACTGCGTGGGTGAATTGCAGGAATGTTTTGCGATTCTTTTCATCCTCTTCAGCCGTGGCGGCCGCACCGAAAACCAACGCGTTGTCCATATCAGTGCGGAGCGTCTGCTCCCGACGTCCGTCACTACCGACCGAGAGCCAGGCCCACGAAACCGACGGGAGGGGGGCGCCGGCGGCGTTCATTTCGGTGGTGGTGAGTTCGAGTAGTCTTTGAATCAACTCGTCGTAGAGTTCCGCACAAATTTGACCGAGGAAGATAGCCGAGACGCTCGCATCCAAATAGCTGCCGGTGATTTCTTCCACCTCGTCACAGAGCTCGCGCAGTCGAGCGACGGTGCGGGCGTGTCGAAATTCCCGCAGTAACCCGGCGGGGTGGTGGCCACTCTGGGCCAACAAGTCCTTGTGGGTAAAAACATCTAAGGCTGGTGTAGCCGTCGTGCCGTCCTGGGTGACACAAACTTGTCCGATCCGTTCACGGAGCATCAATAAAATGGCCGCCGTGGCGGATGATAGTGCCGATACCGTGATGACGGGGCTCGCCATGATTTGTTCAACTGGAGACTCGCGGGGCAACTCGCCGGCGACGACTTTAGCGGTGGTGCGGGCGGGTTGACTTCGCAGTAGCGGGGTAAGCCCCAACAAATCCCCCTCGTCGCGCACCGCCACCATCTCGGTTTGCTCGTCGCTGGTGATGTGGTATTCGATTCGTCCTCGCACGAGGACATCCAGGTCTTCGCCGGGAGGATCGCCCTGATGCCAAACTTGCTCCCCGGCGACCAACACCCGGACATGGGCACTTTGCGCCAAATCCGCGATGGAGTCGGGTGGCAGCATCGAGAATGGCGGAAACTGCCGAAGCGTCGCCGCGATGCGATCGGGTATAAGATTGGTCTCGTCCATGCAGAGGTCAGTTTTTTAACCACGAATGCCGCAGGATGAACAACCAATTGTCGGGCAAATTCAGCTGTCTTCTTGTGCGGAGCCAATGATTGAGGCCGGGACCGGATTATAGCGCAGACCTTCCAGTGAGCCTCCGTCAAAATGGGGGTTGCGGCCCAGAATCTCTTTCACGCGCATGAATCGCCAGAGGCCGAGTCCCACCGGGTCGCGAGCGAAGATTACATCGGCGCCGATGAATGCACAGGCGTAGTTGATGATCGGATCCTTAGGATGATTGAATGCCAAAATGTCGCCGTAACGATACGGAGGGGATACGCGTTTGAAATTGGCGCCGAGCCAGCTCCTTAATTCATCGGCTTTTACCAGTTTGTGCGACGGCGAGGAGAGGTTGGCGGAGATGAGGAAGCTCACTTTCTGGATGTCGTAGGAGACCTCCTCTGGCTCGATGTTGATTGAAAGACGGCGGGCCGTTCCGGGCATGATGCTGATCAACTCAACGTCCTCTTCCGTCTCGGACTCCAATAGGGCTTCCAATAGGGGTTGAGCGAAGGGGTTTTGATGGTCACTCGTCCAGTGGGCCAAGGTTTCGGAAATGGACTTCGCCGCCGTCATTTTGAGGCGCGGCAACACGGTTGAGATGGTAGATTGTAGTTTCAGGAACCGTCGAAGCATAGCTCGGTCCGGAAATTCGTGGGCGAGAACCGAGAAGTCACTCAACCCGTAGCCGTCGCCGAACGTATAACAGAGCTCGCGAACGCGTTGCACAAACGCCGCCGGAATTCCCGCTCGGGTAAATCTATCCCAGTCTGAATCCACCGGAAAGAACAATGGCCAGAGTTCAGATTTGTTGTCGGTCCAACGGGCTAATTCTCGGTAGAGTCGGCTCCGTTCCTCGACTTTGAGTTGCCCCAAAGCTTCCGGCGGTGGGGTCACGAAGAATCCGTTTTGATTTTTCGCCGGCCGCCAGTGTTCGGCAGCGAAAAGGGCATCCCGTGCCCGCGCGCTGATTTCTAATCCCAAAATGCGGCCGATAAATGCGCCGCGCGAATCCTCGCCGATCCACCATTGTCGGGTGCTGAACGTATCGAGATAGGATTCGATGGTGGGGTCGGGGGCCGTCAATTGAACGACTTGGAACTCGAGAAACCCGCCGGGAACGGCGGTCGATTCGCGAGGGTGAAAGGGTGGGGTTGGCGGAGGGAGCAGGACCGGCGCGAAGGCAGGAGATTTTTGGCGATATCCGCGGATTTCGATTTCGGAAGGCCACGCATACAGGTCCATCACATCGTCGAGTTTCATCAGCACGATGGGGACGAAATCTCCGATGCCATTTTTACTGATGACAATGTCGTCCGCGATGTAGGACGCCGCGTGAATGAGGCGCGGCTCGGCGTGGATCTCGGTCGACGCGTGCAACCCGAGCACATCGCCGAATTGGTAGGGCGGTGCGACGACTTCGTAGTCGCGTTCGAGCACCCGCATCGTCCGATCACTGGCGTTCTCTTTTTCTCCGGGATAGGCCATGAACTGCGGGTCGGGTCGCGGGTTGAAGAAGTTCATCGCGGTCCAGAAACAGTTGGAAATGCGCAAGACTTCATCGTCGGGATATTGATTGATCAACTCTTGGGGCATCCGTGGCAGAAGGTGCGCGATATCGAGACCGTCGAGGTCCGGCGAATCGGCGAGCATCTGGAGCAAATCGGCAATGGATTTAGTTTGATTGCGGGACCAATAGCGAAGGACTTCATCGCGTTGGCTCAAGCTCGCCCGCGTGAGTTCAACTATGAGTGAACGGGTGGTGATCAGAAAGCGTTTCAATCGCCTGACTTCGGCGTCATCGGCCGCAAACGTCTCGAGTAGGTTTGCATCAGTGAGGCATTTCCGACCGTCGCGTTCGTAGGTTAATTTATCCAGAGCAGCGCGAAGCGGCGGGCTGAATTGAGCGGCGTCAATTTTTACCGATTTTGAGATGACCCATGGTAGGGTGTGCGTTGGATTGCCACGATAGATGGCTAGTCGATTGTAGATCGCCAGCCGACTTCTAGGCGACAAGGACAACAAGAGCTCAGGGGTGGTCTCAATCGCATTGGATTTCCATTTCCTGCCGAAACGGCTCCGATCAGGGGCCGTGAGTTCCGCATACTGAGTGTCGGTCAGGCCGGTGGTCCGCAAAAACGCGTAGATCTCATCCCAAGACAATTCGCCGAAACTCCAAATCCGAGTGTCGAGGAATTCAATTTGATCCAGGGCCTCTGGCGGCGGAGCGAGTTGGATTTGGCGGACGCGAAGGTTGCCCCATGGTCCGGGATTCGCCTGCCAATTTTGGACCTTTGTCGTCGGCTCAGGAGCCGGTTGAGCCTGCGCCCAGCCGAAGGAGCCGAAAATACCTACGATCACAGCTCCGAGCAATTTACGGGTTTGGCACGACTGACAGAAAGTGGCCGAGAGGGACGAGGGCGATAGCTGCATGAGTGTGAAGGTGCCAATCTGACGTCCCATCCCCGAAATAGTTTCATCGAGTTGAAACTATTTCTGAATTTAAATTCTGCCCGGCCGAACACGGTATAATCCGGGCGTTCCATTTCGCGGGATGTGCCTATGTTCCGGGGAGCGGCCCGTCTCTGCTACTTAGAACGATCATGCTTCTGCAGAGCCAGCAATACGTCTCCGGGAGGTGGGGCGTCGGGATTGTCGAACGCGAGGGTGATCTCGTCGGCCAGCAATTCGGGTGGATTACCGATCAGCAGCCGCCATACGGCGGGCGAGGGCAACTCGCCGGGAGCGGCCGACCACATCTGGGGACGCACTCCGGCGACTTCGCCTGCCGTCGCGTAGTAGAGTCCGAATTTATCGTCATAGAAAAGATCGTCCGCCTGTTGCACGAGAGTTGGATCGTTCATGCCCATGGCGATCAGCAAGTAGTCATCGGGGAGGGCAGGGACATCGGCATGGGCGACCCGAGTGAGTTCTACCGCGGCGAGATCAAAGTCACGTCGGATGGCGGAGCGCACGGCCACCGCATAACCTCCATAGTTCAAATCGTTCAACTCCACGGTGGCTCGGTTGAGGGCGTGAAGCATCAAGCCATGCGCGCCGGCAGTGGCGGTGCGTTCGATCCGAGGATTCCCGAGCTCGAGACGGGTAGTGAGCACTTTGGTCCGCAGTTCGAAGTCTTTTCGGCTCGTGTGTTCGGTGGGGTCAGCGCGCAAAATATTCCGACCGCTGTGATGTCTCTCCAGATCCTCTTCGGCATCGACGTTTCCCGCGGATTTAGCGGCGAGACGATTGGCGAATTCGTCACCCGTGAGTTCAGCAAGCGCATCCCAAATCCAGGTTTGGTTTCGAGTAGAGTTGGGGTCCGTCGCGTCTTCGCCCACCCAAAATGTGCCGTCGCCGGGGCTCAGTCGATTGATCGCGTAGTCCAGCGCGCTGTGGGCGCCGGCGGCAAAGATGGGGTCATCAGAAACGGCGGCTGCATCGAGAAAGGCAAGGGCGATACGGGCCTGGTCAGTGAGGCGTTTCTGGAAAACCGGGATGCCGCCGTTGGTATCGGAAGTGGCCCGATAGAACCCCCCGTCGATCGGATCACGCAGAGAGGAGGCAACCCGGATACGCAACGCCTTGAGAGCAGCGGCGCGGGCTTCGCCGCCTTGTCCGATCAGAAACCGAAGTAACTCTGGTTCGGCACGGTGAGGGGAATCGCCGAACAAGCCGGTCTCAGGATTGAGCAGAGCCAACCAATCTTCGGCGGCGGTCTGTAGCGCGGCGGCCATGTCGCCAATCGGCTCGGCGGCGAAAGGCAAGTAGTCGGCAATGAGTTCGGTGCGACGCTGGGCGCTGCGTTCGCCCCCTTCGCGATTGGAGGCCCAGCCATCAACGACCCGGTTGGCGACGACCATAAAACCTTCTCGGCCCCATTCTTCCGTGGGAGGAAGGTAGCTGGCGGCTTCCAGCGGTTCCATGTTGGGGGTGAACCACAGATTGAGGGGCCATCCCGGAATCTTCTGATCAGCTACGAGCCACTGCTGACCGTATGCCGCGATACCTGGAGCGTCGGAACGATCGGCGTAAACACAGACAAAGTTCTCATTCAGAAACGCGGCTACTTCGTCGTTAGCGAAGGTGTCCTCGCGCATTGAGGTTGTGAGCTCGCTCAGCGAGTCGCCGATGACGATATAAAGTGGGACCGCGCGTTCGGCGGCTTCGGCCCGAGTGGCCTCACTCCATGCCTTCCACGTCATTTCGGCAGAGAAAACCGTGGAAGTTACCAGACCTGTGGTTATCAGGCTCGTTAGGATTTTTGAGATGAAGAACTTCACGATAAAGACAGATTAAGTGAGATAGATTAGCCCGCGGAAAACCAGCACGGTAATAAACACGATCAAGAGGGAGGCCAGGGTGCCGACTAGAAAGAAATGCAGCAATAGTGCTCATTGATCACGAGGCTCGAAGAGGCGGACCGGGCCAAGTGCGTTGGCGGTGACAATGCGGGGAGCACCGCCGGGTTTCAAAGGTGGCAGCATGATGACTGCCCGCGTATCACCGGGAACGATGAGTCCGCTTTTTGCCGGAGAGATTGCGGTGAAGTTGCCGCGTCCGTCGCCTTGGAAGAGGCGGCCGAGGCTGCCATCGAAACGACCAGTGGACGGTTCGGGACTGAAGTCGTTGCCGGCGACAAAGAGGTCGGGGAGATCGTCACCGGTCAGGTCGGCGAAGACGATGCCGTGGATCGGAGCCATCTGCGCTGCGATGGGTAGGGGGTCGAATACGAAGGTCCCGTCTGGCTGTTGCAGGAAGATACCACTGCGCAGTTCGGTGGCTTCGAGCTTCATCGCTTTGTCCAATAACTCACCTTCGAATATTTCGTCGACTGAGGCTTCAGCGAAAGACGCGAAGCTCCGGAATTGGCGACGCAGTTTACGGAATGAGTAGGAGAGCTTGCTGCGTCCGCGGAGTGGGTAAAGACGACCGTCTTTGTCGTATTGGGCTTCGAGGATCTCGAAAATGCCGGAGCCATCAAGGTCGCCTGCAAAGACGACGGCGGGGTGTTTGGGTGAAGCACGGTATTTGGTGTTCAGGCCAACGTTGCCTGCGATGATGTCGAGGCGCCCGTCGCCGTTGACGTCGGCGACTTCGATCGCGCGCCACCAACCGCTGTGGGCGGCGAGACCGAGTTTCTCTGAAGCATCGGTTAGTTTCCCTTCTCTATTTAGCGCGACTTTGATTGCTCCCCAATCCGTGGCGGTGACGAGGTCGAGATCGCCGTCCGCATCAACATCCGCCCAACGCGCTGCCATAACGCGCCCTTCCAAGGGAGTAGGATCGTCGGTTTTGTCGTGATGGGGTTCGAATCCTTCGGTGGTGTTGCGGAGAAGCTTACTCCACGTCCAGTTGGGCCATTTCCCGGGAATGGAACTTCCGCCGACATACAGATCGGTGCGACCGTCTTGGTCGTAGTCAGCCGCTGTCACAACTGTTGAAACGTGCGAGGGATTCGCGAAGGAATGGCGCTCAAATCTTCCTTCGCCGTCACTGAGGTAGATGCGGTTATCGAAGTCTCCTTCAACGCCTCCAGCGCTGATGTAGAGGTCGATATTTTCATCACCGTTGAAATCAAAGAATGTCGCGCCGACGTCGTCGGCCGTGGCGGATTTACTCCACGGTTGAGATTCGGCCTGAGCGAACGATCCGTCGGAATTCCCGAGAAACAGGGTGCCGGATTGCGCGCGGGCGCCGGTTACGAAGACATCGGCCAGGCCATCGTTATTGACGTCGGCGGTTGCCAAGGCGGGTGCGGTTCCGCCGAGGCGGCGGGGGAGGAGGCGTTGGCTGGCGAGTTCTTCCAAGGGGTAGGCGTCGCTGGTGTAGATGAGGCCGCGGTCGGCTGAGGTCTCGGCGTAGAGGCTGGATGAAAGATCAGCGTGAAACTGCGCGGGGCGGCGGGCAGGTTTCATCTCCGGTTGCTTGATCACGAGGAGGCCGTCGGCCGGGGGGTGGGCGTGGGTCGACTCGGTGCCATTGGGCCAACGCACTTTTAGGGATTTGATGGTGGGATCTTCACCGAGGCCGAAAATAATGGTGCCGCGTTCGGAGGAGACGACGCCGCGTTCTCCAAAAACTTGACGGACCTGTTGGCCGGTCGCGGTGGTCAACGTGATCTCGGCGCCGATGGCGTTGCGATTGGGCGCGCGACCTTCGAGTCGGATGGCAGCACGGTGACCCGTCGCGAAGTCGTTGCGCATGAGAGTAGGTGGCCCGTCCTGGTTGCTCCACACGAGGTCAAGATCGCCGTCGTTGTCGAGGTCGGCCACGACGCAACCAAATGAAACACCCACTTGGTCAAGTCCCCAGTCGGCGGATACATTGGTAAATTGCAGGTCGCCGTCGTTGCGGAAGGCGAGGTTGGGCTCTTCGCGTTTGGCGGCGTTGCGCCAAACGCGGGCGCGGGCGGCGAGGTTGGGGGCGACGTTTTGTTTATCGACCAGATCAGCATCGATGAAGTTACGCAACATGCCGTTGGTGTAGAACCTGTCTCTTATACACATCTCCGAGCCCACGAGACCGAGGCTGATCT
>CAJXQX010000004.1 GCA_913058185.1 uncultured Verrucomicrobiota bacterium | reverse complement strand
AGGATTGGTAGTAGGCGAAGATGGTGCCGGCTTGGTCTTCGGCTTCCATGAAGGCAGCGCTCATGCGGCTGACGGGATGGATTTTCTCGGCCACGATGCGACGATAGTAGTCGGCAGACATCCGTTGGCCCCAGGCGGGATTGCGCTGGATCTCTTCGTAGACGGAGATGCCCTCGCTGAGCCACCGCGGCATGCGATTGTCACTCATGGTGAGGGTGATGACGTGAGCGAATTCGTGCCACAGAACGGACTCCCAATTTGCTTGGGAGGTGGCGGGGCTGTTGACGGTGAAGACCGAGCCGAAGCAGACCCCGAGATAACCACCGACGCCGGGCATGCCAAAGGTGCGCACGGCGAAGTCTTGAGAATTGGGATAGATTTCGACGGTGGTGCGTTTGGGTAGCTCGAGGCCATAGCGGGCGGTAAGATCGATGCGGGCCTCCTCGAGGAGGGCGAGGGCACGGTCGCCATAGATAGCGGCTTCCTCGGGGCTCATGCGGAGGCGGAAGTGATCGCTCTCCAACAGGGCGAAGTCGTCGATGCGATCCCGGAGCGTGGTGAGGTTAAAGGCGTCGATGTTGTAGCCGTCGCGTTCGTGGGCGCGGTCGGCGAACAACCAGCCTTCCTCTTCTTCGCCGAGGCGGAGGAGGTCACGGGCGAGTTGGACTTGAGCGGGAACGTAAACGGGCGAGGCATCGAGGGCGGCGCGTTGAGCGGCGGCACCTTCGCGAAAGCGGTAGCGATGGGAGAGTTGTTGGCCGATGACGTGGTCGACCTCGGGATTGGTGGCCCAGTGGGTGAAGGCGGTGGCACGGTGGCGGGCGGCGTCCTCGTCGCGGTTTTGGAGGAGTGCGATAGCCGAGAGTAAGGCGTTGGCTTTGGGGTGATGGGGATTGAGGAGGATAACTTGCGAGATTTCCAGCTGAGCGGCGCCAAAGTCTTCGGCGCTCATTTGGTGCTCGGCCATGAGTAAGCGGGCTTGGATCTGGCGGGGGTTCTTGGCGAGGGAGGCTTGAATCAGGGCGACCATTTGCTGGCGGTCGCTGTCGCGGAAGGACGCGGCGTAACCGGCCAGCAGGTCGGGATCGGACGGGAAATGTTCCAGGCCAGCGCGGTAGGTGCGAGAGGCGAGGGCGGGATCTTGTTTGTCGAGCGCGAGTTGACCGGCGATGAGGAAGGCGTCGCGGGACGGGGAGTCACCTTGTTGGGCGGGCTTGAGGAAATTTTCCAAGACCAGCTTGGGCTCCACGTCGGCGCGTAAGGCCGCCAAACTGATGGCAGCGAGAAATTCCGGCTCCTGGGTGGCCTCGCGACCTCGGCGGTAAGCGGCGTAGTTGATGGCCTCGACAATTTCTCTCTGGGTATAGATCGATTCGCGGTGGACGCGGGGAATGTATCGAGCCGCTTCTTTTTGCAGCATCATGACCCAGAGGCTGTCGGGTAACTCCGTTTCGGCGAGAGTGAGACGGGTGTAGGCGTCCGCATAGCGGCCGGTGAGGAGGAGGATTTCAGCTTCCAGCCGCCACCATTCTTCGGTGCCGGCTTGGGCGTCCAAGCGTTCCCGAGTTAGGGTGAGCGCTGCGTCGTGGTCCCCTCGAAGGTAGAGGGCGTGGGCAACGTCGAACGCACGCGGCTCGTCAGCGGAAACCGGTTCGGAACGGATCAGCTCTTGAGCGGTTACGACAGGGATACTCGTCCCAATGATGGAGATCAGGAGTCCGGAAAGGAGGAGTCGAAGAGACTGCTTCGAACCTATGAGATCAACGGACGCTAGACGCACGTTTTACTAGTGGCGCGATTGACCTGATTCGCCAATCAAAACCAGAGAAACGGCGAGATTTTTGAAGGACGAGTGGCGCGGGTATCATTCTTCGCTAAAGCTTCGGTGGACAAAGCAGGCAATCCCGGAAAGACGCCGAGGCGCCGGGTCTGATGCATTGAGGTGTTTTTTGGGTCAAGGGGCAGGTTTCTGGTTTCGTCAAACGATGCGGCCAAACCGATTCTTAATCTGGCCACCCTTTCATTCGAATCGTAAAATCAAGAGGCACTCAAACGATCCGTTCGAGTTTCGTCGGATCGAAATCGCCCCTCTCATTTCAGTCACCATTAACTCATAGACGTTGAGCCCTCGTAGGGCGCGGTCGCTTTATTGGAACAGTTAAGCGAAATTTCAATTTCCCTCCGCTCCGTATTCCCTAAGGTGAACTGATTGATGAAATGGTTCGGCTCCTCCTCCTGCGGCACTTTGCTGATTCTGGCACTGGTCACCCCCGTGGCAGTCCTTCCAGGTGCAGAGGTTGAAAACACTCGGTTTGCCGAAAACCCGATCATCGATGCGAGTGCCTCCCGCACTCTCGGAGATAAAATAAATGGTCCCAGCCTGATCCGGGTGCCCGCCTGGGTGAAAAACCCGCTCGGAAAATACTACCTCTACTTTGCGCATCACAAGGGCACGTTTATCCGATTGGCATACGCGGACAAACTTTCCGCCCCCTCCCGCACCAACTCATCAAAGGTAGCACTCAACGCGCTCGTCCATGACTCCGACGTGGTCGTATCGGCGTTGACGGTTATCCTTGAGATCGACAGCGCAAGCATCGCGACCACGCCACACCTGCGTCCGGTCATTTTGTAACCGGGACCACCCTCAGTTCCGGAGGCACTGGAGGGGTTTTGATTCAATAGATCAATTTCCGGAGGGGTATTCCATGGCATGACCAAGCAGAGGATTCGGAAACCGGACAAATTTGCAATGAGGCACCCAAAAGGATTCGGCTACCCTCCTGCCGAGAGGGAATCGGTTTTAGCCGGCAGCCGGGAGGCAAGGTGAGGTAATTTACAGTCCCCACCGGCGAATCGCAATAAACACCAAAATCAATCCGGAGTATGCGATGAAAAATGGGACGATGGCGTGCTCAAGACCAGCGGCCAGAAAGGCGGCCATGAGCAATAGCTGAAACCCCAGGCCAAACGTGGAAAGCAAAGTCATGAACCATCTCGGAAACGGTTCGCACTGCGTGGCGTTTTTATCGAGGTAGTAAATCGTTTTGTCGAAAACGATATAGAGGGTGTCATAGATGCGGTAGAACAGATTAACGGTTCGCTGATTTTCACCCTTCATGGCCACGGGCGCGTGGTCTTCGAAAACTCGACTGGTGGTATCCCCAGCAACGCTACTACGCAGGATCACATGGTAGTAGTTGTACAGGGTGCCTTGCAGTTGAATTCCAATGAAGGCCAATCCGACGTGCCACAGTGAAGCGCCGGTGATGTGCCACAAGGTGATCAGAAAAAGGAAATTTAAGATGATATCAGCGATCGAATCGTAGTATCTGCCAACGTATGATGGTTGATTTTTGACTCTCGATAATTCGCCATCAGCCGCGTCGAGCACAGACTTCAGAATTAAGAAGAATGCTGCAGCGATGTTATACCCCATCAGCATACAAATGATAGCGAGGATTCCGGAGAGGATAAACCAGCTCGTGACGTGCACCGGCGTCACGGATGTGTGCTGCAAGGCAATCGCGATCTTCCTCGCCGGCCTCCGTCCGTAATCGGACAGGTCAGTAAACTGATAATGAGGAGGAAGCTTAGACATAAGGGATAGGGTCAGCCGTTACTGCAGCATTCAGCGATAGCATGAGTGTGGCAGTGCAGTTTAAATTCATGAGGTGGCAACCAATCAAAGGCTTTCTTTCGCGGTAAAGTCCTTTTCTGCGGGTGGGCTATTCAGCTTTTGGATTCGGGATTGGCGAAGCAACTCTGAGATGGCGAGAGGGCTAACCCCAATCAGCGGAGTAGGTTCGCTCCTAGTTCGCTGAGGGTCTTTTTGTCAAAGCGAGGGATTAGGGTTAACAAGGAGCAGACTGCCTTCATCGTTGGGTCTACCCCGTCATAGTCGACGATGTCATCTAAGATCCTACATTAACAGCGGAAGAACCCGGCCTTTGCCGTAACCTGGACCTTCCCGATTTGATCAAACTATGAAAACACTGGTTCTTTTCACCCTACTTTTGCCGAGGCTATTGATGGCCGCCGATGGGCCAATCACTCCGTTTCTCCGGGAATCGGTTCTGGATATCCGCCCTCTGTTTGAGGGCGAGCGCTTCCCCAATATCGTGGTCACCACGCTGGGCACGCTCGTCGCGACTTGGGGCAGCGAACAGATGCGGGTCCGGCGGAGTGAGGATGGGGGTAATACGTGGCAGGGTGAAATTCTCGTCGCGCGCCAGGCATTCCAAGGTGGCGGCACAACCGTCGACGAGACGTCGGGTGACATTCTTATCTTTTCCGAGTCCGGACATCCGCCCGCACCCATTACGGTTTTCCGGAGCCGTGACGACGGTCAAACCTGGCAGTCTGAAAAACCAAAATTTCTTCCGGACAGTCAGGGTAATTTACCCTCCATGCATATGAATGAGCATGGCATATCCCTGCAGCACGGAGCGCACAAAGGGCGGCTACTGCGTCCTTCCCGGTTTTATGGGGAGGGGAATCGCCCCGATTCGATTTGGTATACTCACTACACGAATGCGGTATATTCCGACGATGGCGGATTGACCTGGCAAACCAGTGAACAGTTTCCGGAAAACGGCACCGGTGAAGCCGCAGTGGCGGAGCTCTCGGACGGTCGCATCTACTACAACAGTCGAGTGCATTGGCAGGAACGCCCACAGAACACCCGGCGTCGCGAAGCCTGGAGCGACGATGGCGGCCATACTTGGACCGACTACCGGATCGTCGAAATCCTGCCGGACGGCCACCAAAACCGTTCCTACGGATGTATGGGCGGTCTCGTGAGACTGCCGGTCGCCCAGCAAGACATTCTCCTCTTTTCAAATATCGACACCGCCGAAGCTAAGCGTGAACGGGCCACGGTCTGGGCCAGTTTTGATGGCGGGAAAACGTGGCCGATCAAACGGTTGGTGTTTGATGGCTCATCAGCATATTCTTCGTTGGCGGCGGGCCGCCACGGAACGCCCAGTGCAGGCTGGATCTACCTCAACTTTGAAAGTGAAGAGAAATCCAAAGTCGCGCGGTTCAATCTAAGCTGGCTCCTAGCCGGAGAGAAAACCGGTGATGGCGAATTACCTGATATATTCAGGTAAAGGGCCTGACTAGATTGCTCTCTCGTGAGGCCTCCGTGCTACATCTCACTTTCGATTGGGAGCATCCCGATGAACCAGTTTTCCAAACGTTGAAGATGCGAATCAGCAGGTTGGCGGGAAAGGGACTCATCGTCGGAGACCCATCGGATTGATCCATCCGGCTGAGGCTGTAAGTGCCAGGCGTTGCGTTTGTCGAAGTCGACCTTGATGAATTCGCGAATCTCCTGGTTAAGCTCTGCGCTTTCGATCAGCAAACCCATCTCGGTATTCAACCGAAGAGAGCGTGCGTCCAAATTAGCACTTCCGACGAAGGTGATCGTATCGTCTACGATCAAGAATTTTGCATGCAGGCCGAGGTGTTTTCATCAACCGGCGTTTGCATGTAGATGTGCCGATCTTTGGCGAAGGCCCTGACTTCGTGAACGTCGGCACCGTGGACGATCAATCGGTGGATGTGTTTGCGATACGCGCTGTGGGCCGCGAGGTGATTGTTTGATCGCATGGAATTCGTCAGAATACGCACACTCACACCGCGTTTTTCAGCGCGCTCGACGGCGGTCTCAAATTCTTCCGTAGGTATCAGATATGCAGATACAAGAATCAGTTCCTCTTGGGCCATTTCGATGACCTTGATCAATTCTGCTGCCAGCTGAGTAGGCAGTTCGTCGTGAAGCGAGGGATTATCGAGGGCGGGGATGTCGGCGAAGAGGGTGATTTTTGAAGGGAGCGCTCTCTGGATAAGGGTTTCCCAGGCCAGTCTTCGTGTTGCCGGTGTTTCTTGGAAGGTGCGGGGCGCGCTCTTATTCAACCAAGCCGTGAATTCCGTCGGCGTCATGAACGCGTCGGTATCGGAAATGATTTTCGACTCGGGGAAAGTCCATGGATTATTCCAGAACAGATTGAAGAGGTTACTCGTCTCCTGAACATGGGGACCGCCGGTGATTAACTCGAGATCTCGAAAATTGGAGAGCTCGTGATCTCCGAAATATTCGTTGGCCAAGTTTCGACCGCCGATGATGGAGATCCGATTATCGATGATCAGTGCTTTGTTGTGCATCCGATGATCCAGTCGGGAAAAATCGCCCAGATTCAGGAGCAGTCGGCGAGCGATATCGTCACTGCTTCGCTTGAATGGATTGTAGATACTCAGCTCGATATTTTTGTGCAGGTCGATGTCTCGGATCGCTTCCTCATGGGTGACAGTGAAGCTGTCGTCTAAGAGAATTCGAATCTGAACACCGCGATCTGCTGCGTCGAAGAGATGGCGGACTACGGCCAAACCGAGCGGGTCGTCGTCCCACAGGAAAGTCTGGAGATCGATGGACGATGTCGCGCTGTCGATTGCGCGGAGCCGCCATTCCATCGCTTTGTTTTCGGTGTTCAGCGGCATCACCCAGTCGCCGGAAATCTGTTGGACGATTTCGATCCATAGGGCGCTTCGCCCAACCGGTAAGGCATATTCTGGTGCCTTATCGACGGGCTTTAGATGCGAACAGGCGGAAACGAAAAAAAACGAATGACCCGAACACACTCAGGCTTGTGGCCTTGGAGAAATTTGTGCGTCAAAGAGATTTCATAGTCCAAAACGTAGTGGATCCAGGGTATTATTTCGCAAATTCAGGGGCTCAAAGTAAGTCTATTTCGTGTCCTCCGCAATGCGTCTTTGGGCTCTCAGGCATATTTACCGAAAGTCGTTCGGAGTGCGGGTCGAGTCTCAAGACTAGGGTGTTAGTTCGACGGCAATCCCATCGGGTCAGCAATTCAACATGACCCTGGATGGTTGCCCGTTTTCAAGAATTGGTAGGGACCGGTTGCGAGAGAGGGCTGATTGGGTTCTTCTCCCGGGTAGCCCGAGTTGCTCCCGCGGATGAGGGTTTATTCGTAGCTAAAGCCGAGTTGCTTGGCTAGGGCTTGAAGGTCTGCTGGCATCGGAGCCTCGTAGACCTTTCCCGTGAGTAATGGATTTTTGGGAAGACGAAGGCGATAAGCGTGCAGTGCTTGCCGGGGGTGAAGCGTGCACGGTGGCGACCGATACCATTCTTCACCCACCAATGAATGTCCGATATGCGCTAAGTGGACCCGGATTTGGTGGGTGCGTCCGGTGAACAGGCGGGCGCGGAGTAGGCTATACCCGTTGTTTCGATCGAGAACCTCGAAAGCGGTGCGGGCGGTCTTACCTGATGAATGCACCCCCAAATTCCCGAGCTCATCTTTACCAATGGGCTGAACCACTTCGGTCGATGCCCAATCGGGAACGCCATGAACGAGAGCGATGTAGTCCTTGGAGGTGCTAGCCTGGCTCCAGAGGTCTTTGATCGGTTGCACCCAGTTTTTGTTGGTGGTGAAGAAACACAGTCCAGATGTGTCGGCATCGAGTTGATGCAGGGCCCACACCATGCCGCCATGATGCCGCATCAGGTGAAACTGGATGCAATCGTGGTCGGCTAAGTTACGTCCCGTGGTGGGCCACCCAGGTGGTTTGTTAAGGACGTAGAGACCCGGTTTCTCCGACAGGATATGGGGCGCAATATTAAGTGAGCGCATGTGATCTCGTATTGTTCTGCTGCAACCGAGTGACACAATTAGCCGATACCGGTGATCTCAACCGTGAAGACAACGTCTGACTGAGAACGAGAGGCCCGACCGCAAGATCCGAAGATCGACTCAGTTGGACTTTCCCGACTTCCCGCAGCTACACGTCGTCGAGCGAATTCGGTGCGTTCTCGCCGGCGAGGGCTTTGTCGATCCAGCGACGCAGACGCATGAGGCCGTCGGTGCGGTTTTTGATCTCGGGCTTCATCCCGTCGAGTAAGGTGACCACCGTCGCCGCGTAGTCGTGCGCGGTGGCACTCATGAGCTTCGGGAGCTCAAACGGATTCATCTCGCCTTTACGGATCATGGAACGCGCCTCGAGTTCGAGTTCGTTGGTCGACCCACCGGTGGCACCCGGGTCGCCCTTGCCAGGGGAGAATCCACCGCCCCCGGCTGCTTTGCCGGAACTTCCGCCGAGGTCCTCGTCGCGCTCGCCGACTTTTTCGTCACTGGAAGAATTTTCGGATTTACCACGAGCCTGGCGATCGACGCCCACCGGGTATTCCTTGCCGTCGCGCCCCGTGACGCGCTCGGCCTTGGCAATTTGTCCGCTCTCGGTGAGCTCCGTGCGGATTTTGCGCACGAGTTCGCCGGAAACTTTGCAGACGTCGGCGAGGTAGGCATTGGAGAGGTCGGGCCATTCCCGCAGCGCAATGTCGGCTACATTACGTTTGTCGGCGTTGGTGCGGTAAAGGCCATTGGTGGCGTTGGCTCCGAGGGCGTGCTTGAGCGCGTCAGAGCGGCTACCGGGTTGGACATCGGCTTCGATGGAGTTACCGCCGTTACGCTTGATTGCGAGTAAGCGGTGGAATCCGTCAGCCAACCAATACTTGGTGCCGTCGTAGTAGAGTGTGATGGCGGGGAACTCCGCGCCCTGCATCATCTCCTCGGCGTAGCTCTCGATCGCGTCGTCGTTGGTGGCCACGCGAGTCTGGGTGCCCCCGTAAATGTCGATGAGCGTGAGGGAGATGGTTTGGCGTTCGGAGGGAGGCATCATGAGCAAATAAAAGGGCGGCGTTTTTGGGATCAAGCGCTGTGGCCAGCAAGGGAAATCTCGGCACAGTCCAAACAAAACCCGATAGGTCACGTTGGGATTCGGTCTTAATCGCAGGCGATCGTTATTTGGGCAATAAGAAGGTAGCGAACGCGAAATCTAAAAATCCGGATTCGTTGTTTCTTGAGAATATCCGCAGTCGTTGAAGCGCATCACCGGGTCGAGTCGCAGCAACACAACGGTGGGGTCATTTTGGGCCTCGATGATCCCTCAGTCCAATGTTCGTAATACGAACATTGGACTGAGGGAGGTCGGACGCAAAAAATAGAGATTCGGATCCATGGGATCGGGGCGTTGTTTAGCAGTGCGAAGACCGGATCCAAAAAACCCGAGTGACCTCATGAGAGATCGACCCGGGGTTATGAACGACTGGACTAGCCAGTTGAGAGTAATTACGCGGCCAACGGGTGAGTTTCGACGCGTTTGGCGTGACTCACGTTTACCAGCTCGTGGTGGTAGGAAAGTTTAGGCCGGTAGTCCTGAACCATCATGGCGGAAACTCCGACGATGGTGGCGATACTGAAGGCGGCGGTGATGCCGAGACCTACGAGGATCAAGGAGGGAGTGAGGGTAGTGGCGGCGAAGAGGATAAGGGAAGTTTTCATGATGTTTTGTTTTTTAAAGTTTACGTTCTGTATGTAGAGAGGACGCACGAGAGGGCTCCAAAGTTGCAGAATTCGGAAAACTTTTTCTTAGCCCCCAATCTCGCAGGCTGATTCGATCTTCGGGTCCGGTTACTTTACTGACCGCGCTAGCAGGGGTTTAGTCCCCAATTTCCAGGAGACCAATACGCCCCGATACATTTCGACGGTGATCAATTCGGGCAACCGAGTTCGTCGGACTTGTAGTGACGCATGCTCCTCGTCGCGCCGCTTTTCGCCGTTAGTTGGGCCGCCCAGATCCCTAGGCCGATGGCGATATCTTGGCGGTGGCCCAAAACAAAGATCGGCGGGTGGCTCCGGGTTTATTTATGGTCGGCAATAACGAAGGCGGCCGGGTCAGAATAGACGGATGCGGGAAGAACCTGGAAGACGCCAATATCGGTGTGGTCGCGTTTGCCGTGGCCGTGAGCGAGGAGGATGTCGCCGTGCTTTTTCCAGTCGGTCCACGGGCCGAGATCGCGGGCTTCGGCGTCGTCAAATTTGTGCCAGAACATCCATTGGGAAACAAGGCCGGTGTCTTGGTCCACGTAGACGTTGTATTTGTTGTCTGGCGTGTTGCCGACCTCTTGGAAGGTGAGTTGCAGGACGTCGCACGTGGCGCCGGCGGGGTCGTCTTTCACGCCAACATATTGGAGCGTCACGCCGGAGTCCTTGAGTTTGTAGGGCATGGCGAGCCAGTAGGCGTCATTGATCCAGGCGCCTTTGGCGGAGGTGAGGGCTTCGGAGCGTTCGGTGCGGTCGGTGATTTCGACGCCCGCTTTCCAGGCGCGGCCTTCACCGGTGTTCAGGTTAGAGAGAACCGTGACGTCTTTGTTTTCGAAGCGATGATCGCCGGTGAACTTGTCCCAGACGTGGAGCCGGTTGCCAAAGAAGCGCCACGTGACGTGGCGGGTATTGTCCCACGCCTTGCGTCCACCCATGGCGACCATGGTGGCATCGGCAATAGCGATGGCCTTGGCGTCGGATTCGGCGAGATTGAACCCGGCTTGGGCGGGGTTGGAATCGGCCGCAATGGTCGTGACCGTGGACCCGATTAGAGTGAGAACAAAGAGAGGGGCGAGGAGAAGACGACGGGGACGCATGCTTCAACCAACACAAACGGCGGAGAATTTACGAGCCGACAATCAAGGGGCCGTGAGGGAAGGGTTTTTATTACAGAGAGCACAGAGGGGCCCTGAGTTCATGGGTTCCAGATTTCGTTCGGTTCCGGGGTGTGCACTCTTCGTTCTCTTTGTTACCTTCGGTGAAAACTATCGCTGGAGTGGTGCCCGGACGCTAATCGCTTCACTGGCTGCGGGATCGACTTGGTGGTTTAACAGCGCCGTGCTCACCGCTTCCTCATGAGTGTTACTCTCGTTTTCCTTCTTTCCCTTTTTGCCGCCGGTTATTTGCACGGTTCGTCCCATTCTGAGCGGCCGAACCTGGTCCTCATCGTCACCGACGACCAAGGTTACTGGGATGTCGGCTTCAACGGCTGCACCGATATACCCACACCTAACATCGATCGGATCGCTCATGAAGGCGCGCGGTTCGCTCACGGTCACGTCAGTTATCCAGTGTGTGGTCCGAGCCGCGCGGGGTTTATGACGGGGCGTTACCAAGGACGGTTCGGATTTCGGAATAACCCGACGCTTAACCCAGCCGACCCGATGGCGGGCCTTCCCGTCGAGGAGGACAACATCGCGGAGGTGTTGGATCGGGTGGGCTATCACTCTGGTATCATCGGCAAATGGCACTTGGGCACCCATCCAAAGTTTCGGCCGAATGTGCAGGGATTTGATGAGTTCTACGGCTTCGTCGCCGGTGGTCATCGTTACTTTCCGGAGGATCTGATTTACGAAGACATTGAGTCGGTCGATCGCAAAGGGGGGTGGTATAATACCAAGTTGCGGCGCAACGATGTGGCGGTCGAAACCGACGAATACCTGACCGATGAACTCTCGCACGAGGCGGTTGATTTCATCGCCCGCAATCATGCGGATCCGTTCTTCCTCTACGTGGCTTACAACGCGCCGCACACGCCGATGCAGGCGAGCCAGAAGTATCTCGATCGTTTCGATCACATTAAGGACCCACTGCGCAAAACCTACGCGGCCATGGTCAGTGCGGTAGACGATGGGGTGGGGCGTATTCTGGCGGAACTCAGTCGCCATAATCTCGACGAAAATACCTTAGTGGTCTTCATCTCCGACAACGGTGGGGCCGGCAACAACGGCTCGATCAACACTCCCTTACGCGGCACTAAGGGCACGCTCTACGAAGGTGGCATGCATGTGCCGTTCGCACTGCGTTGGACGGGTCACGTGCCCGCCGGGCTCGACTACCAGCACCCGGTCAGTTCGTTGGATATCCTCGGGACGATGGCGGGTGTGACCGGAGTTGAGATCGCGGCAGAGCGCCCGCTGGACGGCGTGAACCTCATCCCTTACCTGACGGGTGAGCGCGACGAAGCGCCTCACGAATACCTGTTCTGGGAGATGATCCGCAGCGGCGATGCGGCGGTGCGCCACGGGGACGACAAGTTGAAGGTGGCCTACAAAACCGACACCACGGAGCTCTTCGACTTGGGCGAAGACTTAGGTGAGACCACCGACCTCGCTACTGCCGAGCGTCGGAAAGCGGAGCGCCTCCGCAAAGAGTTGAGACAATGGACCCAGCAGTTGAAGCCGCAGCAGTTCGATGGTCTCGGCACTTGGGACCCTGCTACCAATCTGGCCCCCCGTCGAAAGTAGACCCGTGGGTGCTGCCTAACCGAACCACTTCCGCATCGCAGTCGTGAGTTGAGTCATGGCGGTCGCGGCTTCGTCGAAGGGTTCTGAGAAATGGAGGAAGCCATGCAGCATGCTCGGGTGAGTTTGTTCGGTGACCGGGACGCCGGCGGCCTGCATTTTCCGCGCGTAAGCCTGACCCTCGTCGTAGAGCACGTCGTAACCGGCGCTCAGCAAATAGGCTGGTGGGAGTCCCGCGAGTGACTCGGCGCGAAGGGGGCTGGCGAGTGGATGCGATCGATCGTCTGGGTTGGGCACGTATTGATCCCAAAACCAAACCATGAGGTCCCTGGTGAGGCCGAGATCATCAGCGAATTTGTGGTAGCTGGCCGTTTCGGTATCGGCGTCGGTGATCGGGTAGATGAGCCATTGTGAATGGATGGCTGGACCTGCGTTATCCCGTGCCTTCGAACATACCGCGGCGGCCAGATTGCCTCCGGCACTGTCGCCTGCGACGGCGATACGGGAGGTATCGATCTGGAGGTCTGTTGCTTGCTCGGAAATGTATTTGGTCGCAGCGTAGGAATCGTCGATTGCCGCCGGGAAGGCCGCGTCGGGTGCGGTGCGATAGTCCACGGATACCACCGACACGCCGGCTTGCGCACTGATGCGTCGACACAGGGTATCGTGGGTTTCGATGTCACCGAGCACCCAGCCGCCACCGTGGAAATACATCACGCACGGTTGCCGCCCACCGCCGACGGCGCGATAGAGTCGAACTCGAGGTCCGTTGGGTATTTGAATGTCCCGCGTGCTTGCTGGCTCCGGGCCGGTGCCGAAAATATCGGTGAGACTAGTGAAGATCTCCCGTCCTTCGGATGCGGGCATGTTCTCATACTTTGGCGGATTTTGTGCGGCGACTTCGGCGAGGAAGGCAGTGGCTTGGGGATCGAGATTCATGATGGGGTAGTGGCGGTTCGATTCTTCGGAGCTTCACATCACTGACGTCAATACGCATGGGGTGATCGTCTCAGGGCTTCAACTCGTGAGATCTAACGAGGATTAGTCTGATGTTGGCGACCTCGGTAAGCTCGGTCGACTTTCAGAAATATTCATTAGGTCGGTTCTCGCTAGGGCGACTTAAACGCGTTGGGTTTGGCGTCGTGGAATTCCCCCTCGCGCTACCCGGTGTTCATCCGGCCGTCGCCCGTAATTGATTATGAAAAATTGGACGCTTTCTCTCTCCTTCGCCTTAGTCTTGGGCGGTCTTAGTTCAACCGCTTCGGCCAATCACCACGGTGAGGACTGGTTACCCCGTTTCCTTGATCAGCTCGATCCCACGAGTGAAGTGAGCCAGAGCATCGCGGATCTGGGATCGAACCCTGCTCGAGAGCAGATCATCGAGACCGCCGCGCACTACTTCCGATCGCGCGCGCCGTTGGTTCCTCTTTGGGTGGTGCCGCTCGATAAAGCCGCGTCGGATAAAGATGTGGCCCGTTCGGACTTGGCGGTCGACCACGTGATCACGGAGCGCTCGGGGGTGTTTGAAATGCCGGATCAGCTGCCGTGGTTTGATGCCCCGCTAAAATTCGCGACGCTTTCACGGTTTCCTCATCTTGATTATCTGCTGCCCGCCTACGACATCACGGGAGATGAGCGCTACGCCCGAGCCGCGGTCGGAGATATCATGGACTTCGTCGCACACGTCGATTTGGCGGATTCGGTTAATTTCCATGTGCAGGTCGACGCAAATTTGAACCCATGGAACTGGGTGCTGCTGCAATGGCGGGTCAAGCGATGGATCGATACGCTCGCCCATCTGCGCGAGTCACCGTCGCTGTCCGACGAAGATTACCTGCGCATCCTGCAATACACCTGGGACGAGGTGGACTGGTTGGTGCCGAACAAGATCCTCGGTCTGCACAACGGCACACTCGGTAACGCGGGCACGATTCTTTACGCGGCGCTGCAGTATCCCGAGGCGAAGTCTGCTGCGTTCTGGCGGAACGATTCGACCGCGCTGCTGGAGGGGTTTTTGGATATGGCGTTTTATCCCCGCGAATTTCTGATCGAACTCACGCTCGGGTATTCCGAAGGCACGCTGTTGATGTGTCGCAAGATGTATGAGTCCCTGCCGGCCTCGCCGGCCAAGGATCGGATCACACCCAAGCTCGAAGCGATTTTCGATGCGCATGTCGGTATGATGAAACCGGACCGTGGGATTCCCCGCTACGGCGATCACGGTATCTACGATATTCGGGATCGTATTCTAAGAAAAGGAGACGAACTTTTTGGACGCTCGGACTGGGGGCGGATCGCCGACGATCCCGCCGTGCGGGAACGGGCTGACGGTTATCAGTCATTTCCTTACGAATCCAATCCGTATTATCTCAGCGGATACTATGCCATGCGCGATGGTTGGGATGAGGCTGCGCAGTATCTGTCGATGGACGCGGGACCCTTCGGCACCAACCACCAGCACGGAGATAAACTGAGTATCACGGTCTCCGCCGATGGGGCACCGTTCATTGTCGATCCGGGCACCTCGCTCTACACGTCGGCCGAGCCCGGTCCGCGTCACGACCTGCGACTCGGGTTTCTCCACAACGTCATTACCGTAAACGGCATCGATCCGAACACGGGCTGGGACCGGCACTATGCGTTTGATGTGTTGGAGAACCGTTGGGTCACCAACCCCGTCTACGACTTCCTCGAAGGCACTTACGAATTCCGCAACAACCTGCTCGATGCGATGTGGCGGCGCAGCGTATTTTTCGTCAAAGGAGACTACTGGATCATGCTCGATGCGCTTTATGGCGACGGGGAACATGAGGTGGAGAGTAACCTGCAGTTCTGGATCGGCAACGAAGTGGATCTCTCCGCCCCGAATCGGGCGACCGCAACCTCCCCGAACGGCGCATCCCTCGATGTGGTGCAGGTTTTCGGCCACGAGTTGAAACCCGAGGTGCTCACGGGCGACAGCCATTTTCAAGGCACCACATTTTTGCGCCAGTATCCGAGCTCCGTCGATTGGCAGCCGGGCGGCCGCGGCTGGGTGGGCACCTTCGGCAATAATACGCCGTTGCCTGCGGTGCAGAACTATCCGGCGCCGGCGCTGTTGAAATCCGGCCGGGTCACGTTTCCGTTCAAGACGGTGACGGTCATGACGCCGTCGGTGGACAAGCAAGCCCGCCAAGCCGAGGTGCGCGTGCTCGAAGACAGCGCAGAAAAATTTGTGGTGGAGATCGAGGATATGCCAGGACAGGTGGATACGCTGACCTGGAAAATGGCGGCTTGGCCGGAGCACGACACCAAGATTGCGGATGACGCCGGTTGGTGGGTGCGCCGCGTCGACGGGGCCGTGCGTCGCATCATCGTGATGAACCAAGACGTGGTTAAAATTGATTCGGGCCAGACGACCATCGCGCTGCGTTTTGATGGCGCCTTTGAAGGCCGCATCGATCGCATGGCTGACGGCGGTTGGTCCATCACCCCCGACGACTACAACGCCGTGACGCCGAAGTTACTCACCTTTGAAGTATCGCACGGAGGCCACGCCCATTCGTATGAGCCGACCAGCGTCCAACCGCTGGAACCCAACGCGACCACTCCACTGCAGTTAGTTCGGTGAGGTCCTTCGAGACATCCGCCGTCGCCGAGGCTTTTGCGAGACAAGGGGAGGGACCAGCTCCGTCTGGTCCGCGGTTGGAGTGGCTTTGTTGTTGTTCTTCGACTTCCTAAAGGGAACCCGTCGTCATCACCCCTTCGGGGCACGCCTTGCGGCGCACCATCTTCGCACTCTTGTGTTTCGTCTTCGTTCCTTCCTAGTCCGCCATCCCTGTCCGCCATAGTCCCGCTCTGCGGGACGAAGGCGGGAGTGACTTAGCGCCTTCGCGTCTTTGCGTGAGAATAGCAGGCTGACGGTCTAGCACCTTTCGTGTTTTTTCGTGGGCCATCCCAGCAGGCTGACGGCCCCTTACCGGCTGCGGTCGTCGGCTAGCATGAGGAGGAGTTTGCCTTCGAGTTTGTGGGCCTTTTTGGGATTAGCCGTGAACAGGTCATTCATCTCACCCGGGTCCTGCGCGAGGTTGAAGAGCTGCCACGGTGGCTCGAACCGTTTGCCCTTCGGGGCTTGGCGTCCGCCTGAACCGTTACCGAGGATGAGTTTCCAATCACCCTCACGGATCGCGAACATCCCGGCGCCCGAATGATGGATCACCGGGGCGCGTTTGAATTTCGACTCGTTGCCGAAGAAGAGCGGCGTGAGATCAAAACTGTCCGGCGCGGCGACGGTCGGAGCGGGCATTTCGATGCCGGCCAATTTCGAGGCGGTGGCGAAGAAGTCCACGTGGCAAATGGGTTCGGCGGAGGTCGATCCGGCGGCGATCTTACCGGGCCAGCGCGCGAAGAACGGCACGCGATGTCCGGCTTCCCAGATGTCGGCCTTGGTGCCACGCCACGGTCCGTTGGCGGTGTGGTTGCCTTCGTAGTAGCCTTGCACGGTATCATCCGCGACGTGGTCGGTTTCGTTCTGATCGGTCAGGCGATACATGTAGGAACCATTGTCGCTGGTGAGGATCACGACGGTCTCATCGGCTATGCCGGCGTCGTCGATGGCGTCGAGCACCTGGCCGACCGTCCAATCGACTTGGGTGACGAAGTCGCCGTAAGGGCCGAGGTCCGTTGAGCCCTCAAAACGGCTGTGGGGCATCACCGGTTTGTGCGGCGCCGTGAGGGGGAAATAAAGCAGGAACGGGGAATCACCTTGGGCATGTTTGGTGATGAACGAAGTCGCCTCATGGGTGATTTCATCGAGGCAGTCCTCGATGGAAAAGTCTGACCCGAGTTCACCTTTGCGCAGAAAATTGGGGAACTTGATCTCCGGTTGAGTTCGGTTGGGCAGGCCGGTGATCTTGTGGCCGTCGATGTAAACGTAGGGCGGGAAGTCGAGGGAAGCGGGAATGACGAGCGAGCGTTCGAATCCGACATCGACGGGAGAGTAGGTCACGGGTTTGTGCCACGCCCATTCGTCGCCGTCTTTTTGGAAGCCGAGACCGAGATGCCACTTGCCGATGACGCCGGTCATGTAGCCGTGATCCCGCAAATGGGAAGCGACGGTGGGGCGATCGGTTTCGATCAGCGGTTCGCCGTAGCCATTGAGCACACCGCGCTTGAGTTTGCTGCGCCAGCTGTAGCGGCCGGTGAGGGTGGCGTAGCGGGTGGGGGTGCAGACGGCCGACGGCGAATGGGCGTCGGTAAACGTCATGCCCTCGGCAGCGAGCCGATCCATGTTGGGCGTCGGAATCTTCGACGCCGCGTTCAGCGCCTTCACATCGCCGTAGCCGAGATCATCAGCGAGAATGTAAACGATATTGGGTGCAGCTGCGGTGGCGAACTGCGCGAGCATCATCAACAACACGGAACCAAGAGCAAAACGGGGGAGGAACACGGGGGGGTTTGGACGGCCACTTCATTCCAGTCGAGTCAAAAGTCTAAAACCTCGAACTGGGTTCACGTGGAGACGAACAAGGGTGAGCAAAAAGGAGTCAGTCCAATGATTCATGATTATGGAGATTCTATTCCTGAATCCCGCGATAGAATGTGGCCATCTCTTCGACTTTTTCGGTCTGATTTCTCAGTCAGCCCCAGTTGAAGATCATCACGCCGGTGGCTGGGCGGCGGGAACCGTGATCCAAAACCTCGCGGACTTGTTCAACCGGCACAGGCTCGCCCCAGTCGGAGAGCTGCACAATCGGCCAGATCCGGTTCCGCTCGTCCGGGTCTCCTTGGATGCCAAGGTGGTTTCCCAACCAAGCAGTCTGCCGCGAGATCCATGCCGGATCATAGGCGTGCCCAAATCGGGCGTGGTAAGGCATGATGCTGAAGATATCGATATATTCGCTTTGGGCTTTCAGATCGATGGCTAACTTTCCCGAAGAGCTCCGTCGTAGTCGGAATCGGTCCACGGGCAATGATAGGTCCCGAGCAAGGCTGCGGGGCGGGTCTCGTCGAGGATAGAGCGAAACTCCCGGACCCAATCGGTGAACAGGTCGCAGCGCCATTGCACCCAGGTTTCCTTGTATTCACTGAGCAGAAGTTCAGCAAGGTCTGGAGTGGTCAGATCTGGCAGCTCGGTCTTCGTCTCTCGGGCAAACTGATCAACACATCTCTCGCAGAAACAGGTATCGGGCATCGCCGGTTCGGCCCGTTCCCAACTCGCGTGACTGTGATGATAGTCCAGCCAGATGCCATCGATATCGAAGTTACTCAGCATCCCGCGAAACTCATTCATCCGAGACCGGCGATAGCCTACATGCGATGGGCAGATTCCCTGCCAACCATGAGGTGGAGGGGTCAAGATTCCGGACGGAGAGGAAAACACGAAAGTCGAACAACTCTTCAACCTGAAGGAAGACGTTGGAGAACGGCACAACGTCATCAATCAATATCCGCAAAAAGCGCAGGAGCTAAAGCAGCAGTTGGATAAACACTGGCACGAAATCGAACAGGACATTTAGGCCTACCGCTCATTTGCCCGCGGTATGAACCGGGGCAGTCAGAAAGACATCACGTCCTGACTTTTGACAAACTTTGGAGGCCGACGGTTAGCACTTCGATTTCCGTCTGCGCCCGACTCGACGATCGTGCGATGAAGCTGACCGATGTCCCCGGTTCATGCCACCCCCCTCTCTCCTGATCCATTACCCCAGCCCCGGATCAACGAAGAGTAATTCGATCTCATCCCCCTTGGGCGATGGCGGCGACAATCTCTTGTTTGGAGACTACGACGCCTCCGGGCTGTTCGACCGTGATCACAAAGGCCACCGGACTATCCACGCGTAGCGCCGCCCGGATGGGCACCAGCACTTCATCCTCTCCAACGGGTATATCAAAGACGCCTCCATCCACCGGGCGTTCATCTCGCTCCGGATCGACGATCCAAAGTTGATACTGAGCTTGAATCGGGTCGTTCGTCGGTAGCCCGCTGAAACGCATGAACCCCGTTTGGCTATCGTCGGTCCACACCACGTCGCCTTGCAGGTTTTCGAAATCAGTGGTACCAACGAAATCCAGTCGAATGGTTTCCTCTGCTTGCATCAGCACCAGGCGTTGGTCGGCTGGCGAGATTTCCGTCGGAGTCTCGGACGACGGTATGAGCAACACTACCGCAAAACACGCTGCGGCCGCCCACCCGAGGGCTGGCTGTCGCCAGAAAGGAATCACCGTGGCAGTCGTCACTCGGGGAGTCTCTGCCGCGAGGGGAGTATAACGCACCGTGTCGGCCTGCAGGCGTTTCATCAGTTCCGGGGGGAGCTTAGCAGACGCTGGCGCCAATGAGGCTTCCAACCCTCCAACGAGGGCGTCCAGTTGCCCATCGGGGACAAACCCATGTTCCTGAACTAATCGTGTCCACTCCACGTGCTCTGCCGCTGAAATATCACCCAACGCACGGGCAGCGTCTAGTTCGTCAAATCGGGCAGCGAGTTCGGAGTGATTCATGACACTTCCAATGGAGGGTTGGAGCGGCGCATAAGAGCGCGCAAGGAAATCAAGCCACGGCGGAGTCGCGTTTTGACCGTGCCCAGCGGCAGTCCGGTCTGCTCGGAAATTTCATGGTGAGTCAGCCCCTGGGAGAAATGGAGCTGAAGCAAGTTCCGGATCTCGTCGGAAAGCTCTTGGAGGGCCCCGTGCAGCGACTCCAAATCCACTCGCGGAGACTCGGCTACGGAAGCAGGAATCCGCTGATCGAAATCCGCGGGTAACGGCTGCAATTCGGGTCGTCGTTGTTTACGCCGCAACCAGTCAATACTGCGCCGCCGCGCGATCATGCCGATGAAGGTGACGGCGGAGGCTTTTGAACCATCAAATCGGTCAGCTTTTTGCCATAATTCTGAGAACGCTTCTTGCACGACATCTTCTGCTTCCGAATCGGGTTGCACGTAACGGCGGATGATACTCCACACCAAGCCTCCAAATTGAGCGATGCAGTCGTTCATGGCCATGGGCTCGCGGCGTGCGACGCGCGGGAGGATATCCTCCACCGCTGGGTGTGGTTCAGGCCGGGCCATCCTCAGTGGGAACCCGAAACTCGTCGCAAGACAACCCGAACGGGCGTTTTACATAGCTGATCCCATCATAGTATCGAAAGCGCGGCGCAAGGTCCACGCGTTTTCGGTCGGGCTGTGACTGCGCCGGACCTGTTGCATGGCGGCCTGTAGCATTTTTTCGTTTCCGGCTGTCATCGTGCCTCCGGGCATCAGCATCATGGCCTCCGCCGCCATCTCGTATACCGCAGCGCAGGCCGCGTGGTTTCCTTGGTTAAAGAGCGGGGCGCCCATTTCAATCGCCTTACTTGCCAATTGTGCGACCACCGGATCCACCGGTCCGCGTGATGCCGCTAGCGCCGGAGGAATCAAAACCGCATCAATCACATGGATAATTCCATTGCTCGTTTTGATGTCCGTTTTGATGACCTCAGACTCATTAAGGAAAAGACGGCCGTCTCGACGGGTGAGTGCAATGGTCACGCCGTTCAGAGCCTCGGCCTCATCGAGCGTGAGTGCGGCGGCGGCTGGCACCTCCGCTCCTACCACGTGGTAGGTGAGGATTTCGGTCAATTGGGCTTTGTTCTCCGGCTTGAGTAGCGTGTCGATGGTGCCGGCGGGGAGCTTGGCGAACGCTTCGTCGGTCGGAGCGAATACGGTGAAGGGGCCTTCACCTCTCAGGACACCCACGAGATCAGCCGCATTGAGGGCAGCCGCCAGGGTGTTGAAGCTGCCTGCCGCAACCGCCGTGTCCACGATGTCTTGGATCGGTCTGGCGTCGTGGTGCTCGGCGGACGCTACTGCTGGCAAAGACCCGATCAATAACGCTGCGGTGAAAAGAATTCTGATTTTCATGGTTAGGTTGGAATGAAGTTCCACTGCGTCCGGCCGCACGTTGCGCCGGTGGTTTCGCCGCAAAGGTCGGCGGGGATTCGATCGCTCGGTTTCTTCCGGCTTTAAAGACACGGCAAAGTGATCGTTCGAGGCGGCGATAGCTTAAGCGCTTCCGCCGCCATTTCGTAAAATGCCGCACCTACGGCATGGATCTCTCGATTGAAAAACGGGTCCAACCGAGGAGAGACAAACTCATCGATTGGAACGGTCGCCGTGTTTTCAACCCGCTTGACGCGGTTAGGAAGAGGGAATCAAGACAGTATCAATCACATGGATGATCCCGTTGCTGGTCATGATATCGGTGGTGACCACCTTGGAGTCATTCAGGTAAAGGGCTCCACCTCGACGGGTGAGCATGATGGTCTTGCCGTTGAGTGCCTCAGCTTTGTCGAGGGTGACCGCAGTTGCCGCTGGCACCTTGGCCGCCACCACGTGGTAGGTGAGGATGTCGGTGAGTTTATCCTTATTCTCAGGCTTGAGTAGCATATCGATCGTGCCCGCGGGGAGCTTGGCAAATGCGGCGTCGGTCGGGGCGAAGACAGTGAAGGGGCCGTCGCCTTTGAGGGCGCCGACGAGATCGGCGGCACCAAGCGCAGCAGCCAAGGTTTTGAACGAACCGGCAGCGACCGCCGTATCGACGATATCCATGGTCTTCGCCTCTTTGTGGTGGTTGGCGGTGGCGATGGATACTGAGGCGAGTAAAACCGCGGCGGTGAGGATTGATTTAAGTTTCATAGTGACGTTAGTCGGAGGGATTCTCGTCGGCTTGGCGGCAAAGTGCCGCAAGGTCCGTTACCCAGTTTTCGCCCTAAAGCTTCCGATGGATTCAATTTTGGCTAAAAATTTATTTTTTCTGCCATCCGCGCCCTCGCTTCGCCCCTGCCTCTTCGTCTGACGACGCCCACCTACCTGCAGGGAGGAGCCTTCCATGAGCCGCTCTCTAAAAACGAATGCAATCCAGGTATGAGCCGGGGACACAGGTAACCGTTGGGCAGTCAGGTGACGGCAGATATTGGTGCTTAATTCTTCCGGACATGCGTGCGCCAAGCGACTCTCCGATTCAGTCTCTGGCGGAGAAAAATAAAAAGCGCACCTGTGACGGTGCGCTTCGAGAGATGGGACTGGATGCTCTCCAGTCAGATGGGTTGGTTTCTATTTCGCGTGCGAGCCGTCGCAGTAGCTCTGCGGATCTTGCGTCTTGCCGCAGCCGCACTTCTTGCGATCGGGCTTGGCGTGGGAGCCATCGCAGTGGCCTTGTGAATTTTGGGTTTTGCCGCAGCCGCACATTTTGGGGGCTGGGTTATTTTGATCAGAGGTATCGGCCATGGGTGCCGAGAGGAGCCATGAAACGAGGCGAACGCAAAAGATAAAATCCGACGTCTGAAAAGGGATCGGACCCGCAAAATAGGGATTGAGCTTCGACCTGAGATCTTGAAAGCGCCTGGATAATTGAGAGGATTTATTTTTAGAAGGCCCCTCATTTAGAGGGTGCACTTTTATTTCGCGATGGGTGCGCTAGGTGCGTTGGATGAAAGGCTCAATCGGATTAATTTTTATGCAGATGAAAACACTTTTTACCGCACTCCTCCTGATCACCACGGTAACCGCCCAGGAACCGGGAGAATGGCCCATAGCGCGGCTGCAGACTGAGATGCCCGCCTATCGCATCATCGATGATTCCCAGCCGATTCACTCGGTGATTTACGAAGGCGAAAAAATTGACGGAGCATCCACGGAAGTCTTCGCGTTCTACGCCTCGCCGAAAACGCTCGGAGTCGCCAAGGCAGGTGAGACGTTCCCCGGCATAGTCTTGATTCATGGCGGGGGAGGCACGGCGTTTTCTGACTGGGTTTGGTTGTGGGCGCAGCGGGGATACGCCGCCATCGCGATGGATCTTTCCGGACGCCGTGCGCCGCCACCTCAGTTCAACGAGGATGGCAGCAAGGTCTATGATGTCGGCCACCAGAAGGCATTGCGGATGAAGCTGGCGAAGGGGGGAGTTGATCATGGAAACCCAGAGAAATTTGGCAGCATCGGCGGAACGATCGAAGATGATTGGCCCTTTCATGCGGTCGCGAGCGTGATGCGCGCGCACTCGATTCTGCGACAGATGCCGGGGGTCGACCCCGACCGCACGGCGGTGACGGGAATCAGCTGGGGTGGTTACACGACTTGTCTGGTCGCGTCCCACGATAACCGGTTCAAAGCGGCCATTCCGGTTTACGGTTGCGGATTTCTCCATGAAGGCGAATCCGTGCAGAAGCCGTCCATCGATGCGTTGGGCGACCGGCGGGCTCAATGGGTGGCGGCGTATGATCCTGGCAGTCACCTCGCGAAATGTGAGATGGCGACACTTTGGGTGAACGGGACGCACGACAAACACTACGTACTCGATAGCTACGCCAAGTCTTATGCGCTCGTTAAGGGACCCCGCACGATGAGGATCGAGCCGAAGATGCCTCATAGCCACGGTGCGGGCTGGGCTCCGGAAGAGATTGGTATTTTCGTCGATTCGATTTTGAAGGAAGGCATTCCGCTGCCGACCATCGGAGAGATGACGGTGAATGGGAACACGGTGACCGTTCCGTTCGAATCAGAAACCGCCTTGGTGAAAGCAGAGCTGCACTACACCACGGAAAGCGGGCTACGCACGGAGCGAAACTGGGAAGCGATTCCTGCTCGAATCGGAGATGGGACCGTGAAGGCTCAGGGTTTGCCTGCCGACGCGAACACCTGGCTCGTGACGTTGACTGACAGTCGCGGGGCGATGGTGACGACTGAGGTGGGATTTCGGTAGGGGACGGAGAAGCGGTTACGCCCTACCAACTTAACCTCGCTCGATGATGGGCTATCTGATTATCTAAAATAATTAACCCCAATTCACGATGATTTTTGAAGAAAACGAGGCCGCGCAAATCAAGTCGGATTACGATCGAGACGGCTATGTCCGCCTCCCCGGATTTCTGGACCCAGCCAGCCTGAAAGATCTGCTTAAAAACTTGGATCGCTACATTACCGAAATCGTTCCCGGTTTATCTAAAATAGATGTTTACTACGAGGCGAAGGATCAGTCGAACGCCATCAGGCAGCTCATCCGGCTGAGCCAGCACGACGACTACTTTGCCGGCATGATGAACGACAGCGCGTTCACGCGGTTGGCCGAATTGCTGATCGGACGTAAAACGGCATCGAGGAATATGCAGTTTTTCAACAAGCCGGCCAAAATCGGCGCACCCACCCCGCCGCATCAGGATGGTCATTACTGGATGATCGATCCCTGTGAGGGGCTCACGATGTGGCTCGCCCTGGAGAAGGTCGACGAGGAGAACGGTTGCGTGCGCTACGCGACGGGTTCGCACCGCAATGGCTTTCGACCTCATGGTCGCACCGATACGCTCGGATTCTCCCAAGGCCTGACCGATTTCCCCAACGATGACGATCGGGCCAACGAAGTTGTGATGCGGGTCGAACCGGGAGACCTTCTGGTGCACGAGGCCAAGACGGTGCATTGGGCAGACGGGAACACCTCCGAGACGCGTGACCGGAAAGCCATGGGACTCGTCTACCTCTCCGACCGTGCGCAGGAAAATAAGGCGGCCCAGGCCGCTTACCAGAAGAAGCTGAAGGAAGACCTCGAGGTCGCAGGTAAGATCTGATCTGAACGGTTTCGGTCGTCCCCGAGTTCACCGGTCTGTAGTCAGGGGGCGGCGGGGAGGGTGACCGGCGCGGCGGCGGCCTCCGCTCGTTGCTTGGCCTTGGCGTCATAGACATACCACAGCACAGAAATCACCCCTGCCAGAAAGATGGCGATCAGCACTTTGATTTCATTCGGGATGCGTTTCATTTCGTAAGCGGTCTGTTCTAGCTACACTGATAGGGAGCACTCACCTCAATCCAAATAGGGTTTTCGTAAAGACCGACTCTTGAATCAGCATGAGGTAGATTGCTTGTAAGATTGGAACCCAGGTCGCGGGTAAGAGGATTTCTGTAATTTTCGGGGGGGGTGTCGGGTGATGTTGGTAGCACGCGCACGAACGACATTCTTTCTGACCTCCGTTTCGCCGGCCGATTGCTGGCGAAGTCCCCCGGCTTTACGGCAGCTGCCCTACTTAGTTTAGCTCTCGCCCTCGGGGCGAACTCGGCCGTCTTCTCGTTGGTTAATGCCGCGCTTTTTAAGCCGGTGGTGTCGGAGCAAGCAGGAGAGGTAGTCAGTGTTTTCTCCCAGGGGCAGTAATCGCACGTCGATTTTCCACTTCATTGATCGCCGTCCCGAGCTGGCTGCACTGCTTGATCATCCCGGTTTGCTGGCGGCTATCGGCAATCTACTGGGAGATGACTTCAATTACATGGGGAGTGACGGGAACTATTTTACGGGTGAAACTACCTGGCACCGTGACTCGGAGATGCCGGGCGATGCTTTTATCAAAATGGCGTTCTATCTCGACCCGGTGGCACACGACACCGGGAGTCTGCGGGTCATGCCGGGTTCGCACCTGGATGGCGGCCTGCGGGAGTGGCGGGAGGAGACCTTCCGCGATTCTGACAACCAATGGGGAATGCCGCAGAGCGACTTACCGGCCGTCGCGCTCGAGAGCGAGCCGGGTGATGTGCTGGTGTTTAACCACCGCCTGATGCACGCCTCCTTCGGTGGCAGTAAAGCCCGGCGCATGTTTACCTTCAACCTCAGCCGGCGAGCCCGCACGCGAGCAGAGCTCAACGATCTCGTGTGCTACGGCGACACCCACGGCTGCGATTTTGGGCAGGCTGAGCCCTACGGTCCAGTGATGATCGAAACGGCCTCACCCGCCCGCCACGTGCACCTCGAGCAGTATCTGAAATACTGGCCCGCCAGTGTCGCCCGGCAACAGGCGCGAAAAGCCTGACACGAATCAGATGACCTCGAGGTAGTCGCGATCCGGAAGCCCCGGGAAGGGTGCGGTGGGCAAGGTCTGATACCAGTAGGAAACGGCGCAGATGTCGTCCTGCAACGGGAGGTAGCGACGGTGATTCTTTCGCCAACCGAGGGCCTGTATGGTGATGCGCAGATCGGTTTCGAAACGCACGGGATCCATAACGTGCCAGCGATACATGCCGAAGCGGGTTTGCGAAGCGTAGAGCCCGTCGGGCCGTAACACTTGATGCAGGCCCGCGTAGGGGGTGCAGTATTCCTGATACTCGTTGGTCGACTTGTTCTCGAAATTGTAGGAACCGCAGAAGTAGTCCTCAGTGCCGGTGCCGCAGATGGTCGGCCATTCTTTATCGCCGTCGTAGTAGAACTTAATTTCGCCTTCGCCCCACCAGTTGGCGTTGTTCACGCCCCAACCCATGGCGGTGCCCACGTAGTGACCACGACCGGTAATGCCATCGACGATCGTGAAGACATCCTTGTAGGGCAGGGGATTGGTACGGCGAAACTGAGCGTGAAAGTAGGCGCAGTCCTCAGGCACATCGGTGAGGGTGTAGTTCACCTGATAATAGAGGATCATGTCTTCGTGATCGATGTTGCTAAGAGTCATCCGGCAACGGCGACGGAAGGGCATTTCCCAATAGCAGTTGAAGGCGCTACCGGGATTTACACAGACCGGTTGCGAAACAAGTGGAGCAAATCTACCCCAGTGCATGCCGAAGAAATCCCCCACCGGACACTCGACCGAAGGATGCTCTTGGTCGTCCCAATAGATACGCAGGATGCTGTGCCGCCAAACGCCCGTGGGAGTCATCCATATCTGTTGGATCGCACCACTACCCTCAATGTCGGCGATGGTGAAGGTCTCGCCCGCTTTGATCCGAACGCAGGGTGAAACCTTCCAACCCTGACCGAGATCAGTGGCGGGTTCGGCGCCGAGTCCCTCGGTCGCCATGCCACCGGCGCCTTTATCGCCAGAAAGATTCTCGGGACTGATCGAGCGCGTCTGGGCTGATGAGAGCCGACTGAGGTTTCCGAGGTTAAGACCAAGGCCATTAAAAGCGTCCATGTTTCCCAGCAAGGAGGTCCACCCGTTGCGTGTCGAAAAGGAATGAAGCGTGAGAGTAAAAAGAGGCGAGTCTCGACAGCCACCCGGTCTGAAAAAACTACAGTCCCGCGAGGTAGTCCACCAAGCGATCGAGTTGATCTTTGGTGAGGATGGTTGAGAAGTCAGCCATGGGCACGGCTTCGTAGCCTTTCACGATCGCGGCCTGAGGGCTCACGATGGATTCGCGCAGATAGGCTTTATCGATGTTGAGCGTTTGTTCCCGGCCGTCGCGGGTAACGTGGCGTTCGTCTCCCATGAGGTTCTTGAAGCTCGGTCCGATGAGTTTCACTCCGTCAGTAGAATGGCAGGCAACGCAGTAGGCTCGGTAGAGCTTTGGCCCATCAAGGAACGGCACCTTGCGTGTGAAGGGGGTGGTTTGCGGTTCGAGGTGAATCGTAACGGAGGCATTAGCCTGCTGAGCGGAAATCTCAATCACACCGGGGCGGTTCCAGCTGAGCCCATCGGAGAGTTGCACGCTGGCGTGTTTTTCCGCGTCGAGGTGATAGAAACGCCGGTGCGTCCCGGGGGTAGGGAAGTTCAGGTTCAGCACCACGACATCGGGAGCGGGGGAGCTGATGGTTTGCTCCACACTTACGCCGTCGACTTCGAAAAGGAACGTCGGAGCGCCGGTGGTGGCGTCGCGTCGATAGCCGCGGAACCGTAGCTCATTCGGTGAGGGATCGGCATTGGCGATACGGAGCGGAGCGATGGCGGTGTGCAGGGGTTGGCGATTGCCAAGGATGACGGAGCCGGTTCCGCCACGGCCGTTGGTTTCGCCTTGGAAGTCGAGAAACTCGCCCTGCCAAACCATCACCGGGGTGCAGTTCTGAGCGTCGAAGGCGTAGTTGAAGTCGCAGGGGGTGCCGACAGCGATCATGCGGGCGGAATCCTCGCCTCGGATGACGCCCCGCTGGATCACGGTTCGATCACCCACCACAATATCCATGTAATCCGCCCGCAGGGCCGGAAGGGAAACGAGTGCGAGCAACGCCCAGATGAAAGAGGATCGAATCTTCATGGGAGCAGTTGGTTGAGGGTGTAGACCGCGTAGTTGTTCTCGAGACTCAGACCGGAGGCGGAGGTCAATTCCGGCAGTTGGATCTCGTAAATGTATTCAGCCTGGCGGGGGAGTTTGATAGAGAGCACTCGGCGATCGGTCGATACTGTCGCCGACGCGATGGGCACCTCCGCCGTGTTGATCTGTTCAGACCCGTAGCCGGACCAATATTCGTATTGATACTCGGCGATCGCGAGGTCCTGGAGTTCCAGATCGCGGGACGCCAGAGGCTGGGTGAAGTGGATATCAAAGCCGTCACGGGTGAGCGCGATGCGGTGCATTTCGAAGGGAGTCTCTTCTTCGTCGAAATGGATCACTTCGATCATCGGCTCCCCGGCGGTCCAGCCGCGGCCCACGGCGCCGACCCACAGATTTCCGTCCGGATCAAAGGCGGTCGAATAACTCGCACTGCTCAACGGACGAATAAAGGGAAATACCGCGCCTTGGTATTTACCGCCTACTTTTTCCAAAGCGACGCGGACGATGTTGCGGTGGGCGATGTCGGCGATGAACGCCTGACCGCCGAAGGGGCCGAATACCTTTTCGGGGGCGAAGGACGGGTGCCCTGGTGAGTTGGTGAGATCGCCATGCGACAACCATACGGAGGGGAGCTTTCGTTCCCGGGTGAAGGCTGCTTTGTCCAGGGGAGGGACGTCTTCCGGGATTGCGTCGAGGGTCCGGTAGTCGAGATCGCTTGGAGTGATGCCGAACTCGGGGCGATCCCACAGCGATACGGGATGTCCGAGAAAATCGCCTTCCTCCACGTGGCCCAGATAGGACGACGCGACCCAGTCGCCCTGATTGTCGACGATGAAGAGCTCGTCCTCGGCGTTTATCCCGATGCCAGCCGGTGACCGCAGGCCCGCGGCGAAGGGAGTGAGGGTGCCATCGGGATTGTAGCGCATGACCCAGCCGCGATAGCCGAGCGCAGTGGTCATTTGATTTTGGGAATTGTCTGTCGCGGTGAAGAAGCCGGAGGAGGCGAGTCCGGTGGAAAAGAACATCTGGCCCGCAGAATTGATGCGGGGACCGAACGCGAATTCGTGGTAGTGCCCGGTGAAACGAAAACGGTCTGCCATCGTTTCGTAGTGGTCGACCGCGCCGTCGCCGTCGGTGTCGCGCAGGCGGGTGAGTTCGGGGCGTTGCATCACGAAAATGCCATCGGCATCCGGGGCCATGCGCACGCCGTTTACTTCGTTGAGACCATCGGCGAAGAGGGACCAGTTTCCGTCCTGCAGTCGCCACACGCCACCGGTGCGGGTCGTCACGAAAACCGAACCGTCCGGCGCGAAGTCCATATCGGTGGGTTCGAATCGAGCGGGCAGTTCAGGCGTGGGAATTTCAATCGGACTGATAGAGTAGCCGTGAGGCACGGTGGGCGTTTCCCTGCGGCGCAGAAACGAAAGGGTGAAGTCCTTTTGATTGGGGTAGAGGTTTTTGAGCAGATTGCGCTGAATCTGCTGCCCGTTGGCCGACAGGCGTCGGAACTCGGTCTGTCGCACCCAGTAGTTTAAGTAGTCCGATGTTTCCTGATTGGGCTCGATGGCGAAGTGGATGCGTTGCAACTCCTCGCTGACATATTCGAGCGATTCCTCGACCTCCCACGACATGCCGCTGGGTTCATCGAAAAGCCGGTAACGGAACACGACGTGATCATCACGAATCTCGTAGCCGTGCCAGTCGAACTCCAAGACGCAGCGGGGCGTCTCGCCAAAGGACCAAGGAGGGGTGCGTTTCAAAGCAAAGGATTTGAGGCGTCCGAGCTCAGGAGCGAAGGACCCCTCCTCGGTGACCCGACCAAAGAGGCCGGTCCACACGCCCTGCATGACGAGCTTGTTGGGATCGTAGAGGTAGTGCTGCCCCTGGGCCGTGCCGACGGCGAGGCTGGGCTGAAACTCCTCGCGGTCAGACGGGACCTCCCGCACCACCCATCCCTTGCTTACCACCAATTCTGAACCTTCGCCGATCTGGGTTTGGCCATGGGTATCGGCCGCGGAGGAGGAGCCCACTGCGAACAGCGTGCACAGCGCGGCGGCCAACCCACGAAGGCGATAAAAAATGGGGGACGACGAGGGGGACACGGAACGCAAAGTAAAGAGAATGACGGACGAATCGAGCAGCCTGTTCTTCCGCCGGAGCCGGGCACAGCGTTTTGCAACTGAACCGGTTGAATGGATGAGCCTAGCCCGTCCAATCTGGGGCAGGACGGTGGTGTTTGCCCTGGTGATTGTGATCAGATTTGGGATGGCTCGGCGGCACCTGAAGGGGTCGCTTACTTTCCGTATTTTTCTTCGAAAATCTTTACGGGATTCCAGGTGGGATCGTTGTAGAGTTTGCGGTTATCTTCCCATTTTCGGTTGGGGTAGTAGTCGAAAATTTCGCCTTGGCCAAGGACACGGGGATCTCCCTGGGCGATGAGTTCTGACTCCAATTGTTGCCAGAGCCGTTCCTTGATTTTGGCGTAGCTCGGATTGTCCGCCAGGTTGTTTACACAATGAGGGTCGTTGAGCACATCGTAGAGTTCCTCGAACGGGCGCTTGCCGAAGGATATTTCGAAATACTTGTAGTCGGGATCCGAGGGATCGAGTTCAGTCAGGAAACTCTTGGTGGGGGAGCCATCGGTATTCTTGTATCCATATTCAGGATTCCCGACGGGCCAGCGGTGAGGAAGGAAATTGTGACTGTAGAGAAATGAGTCGTTGCGAATTGCCCGCACCGGAAAAGAAACCGACCGCAGGCCGTTGTCCACGCGACCAATATCGTGCCGTTCCTTGCCGAGTAGCGTGTGGTTGCGGCTTTCGTCGATCCGGCCGGAGTCGGTGGACATCAGTTGGGTGAGGAAGCTTGCTCCGGTCATTTGGTCGGGCGCGTCGATTTTCGTCAGATCGAGCAGGGTGGGTGCCAGATCGGGGAAGGTGATGAAATCGGAGACCACGCGTTGGGGGACGATTGTGCCCTTCCACATGGCGACAAAAGGAATCCGGTAGCCTTCGTCGTAGATTTGACCTTTTACCCGGGGGAACGGCATGCCGTGGTCGGAGGTGGCGATGATGAGGGTGTTTTCAAGTTGGCCGCGTTCCTCGAGCAGTTTGATCGCGGCGCCAATTTGTTGGTCATACCATTCTACCTCGATGGCATAGTCGGCCAGGTCGCCCCGGATCGTGGCATTGTCCGGGTAAAAATCCTGAACGACCACATCGGCCAAATTGCGTCCGTCCTTCATCCAGGAGTCTTTTTCGTAACCGCGATGAGGTTCTTTGGTACCCAGCCAAAAGCAGAATGGCTTGTCTGGGTTTCGAGCATCCAGGAAGTCGGCAAAGTTGGCGGAGTAGTCGATTTTGTTGATGCCCTTATAAGGAACCTCTCGAGTCCGGGTATTGTAGGCATGACCGGCGGGATTGTCGTTTTGGCCCTTGTCGGCGTTCACATCGCGACCTTTCCAAGTCCCGGGTCCCCAGCCCTTGCCCGTAAACCCCATGAAGTATCCCTGCTCTTCCAATATCCAAGGGTAGAACTCCCATTTGTCGGACAGGATCGGGTTGTGGTTACAGGCTTCTTCCAGTTGCCACGAATAACGACCCGTTAACAAACAAGCCCGGGCGGGGGCGCACTTGGGGTTGTTGTTGTAGGCATTGGTAAACAGCACCCCTTCATCGGCCAGTCGATCGAAGTGGGGCGTTTCCACGTATTTTGCCCCGTAGGCCCCAAAACTATTTCGGGAGGCATCATCCGCGATGATGAATAGGATATTCGGCCGTTCAGCGAACGCGGTGCTCAGGGCGAAAATACCGAGGAGAAGGGAGAGGATTTGTTTCATGGGGCGAAGGGAGTAGAAGGAAGCTGGGCAGTCGGCTGGGAACTGATGGCCCGAGCCAAAGATAAGCTGGTTCGAGGCAACTTCCCCTTAGCGGTAGGCGACTGGGTATCGGAGGACTAGCGTTTGATCGTGAGTTTTCCGATGGACTTGCCGGACTCGAGGAGGGTGTGGGCTTTAATGATGTTTTCCACGTTGAGGGGAGCCATGGCTTCATTGGCGGTGCACTTAATTTTGCCGGTGTCGATCAGCTCGGCGATGCGCGTAAGAATGGCGTGCTGCTGGGCGATGTCGGACGTCTTGAACAACGAACGGGTGAACATGAGTTCCCACGATACACTGACGCTCTTGAGTTTGTAGGGGCCACCGATGTCGAGGGTGCCTACTTGTTCGACGATGAGGACGATGCGGCCCTGCGGAGCGATGACCTCCCCCATGATGTTCCAGTAGTTTTCGGTGTTGTTGAAGTTCGCGATGTAGTTGACCTGCGGAATATCGATCGCTTTGAGCTGATTCGGAATGGACTCGCGGTGATTGACGACGTGGTCGGCGCCGAGCTCTTTGCACCACGCGGCGCTCTCGTCGCGGGAGGCGGTGGCGATGACGGTGAGGCCAGCGAGTTTGGCCAACTGGATGCCCATGGAGCCGACTCCGCCCGCACCTCCGATGATGAGGATGGACTGGCCGGCGTTGTCGGCTTCGGGGTCGATGTGCAGGCGATCAAAGAGGGACTCCCACGCCGTGAGGCTGGTGAGCGGCAGGGCGGCGCTGGCGTCGGCGTCGAGGGACTTAGGACGAATGCCGGCGATGCGTTCGTCGACGAGTTGAAAGTCGGCGTTGGAACCGGGCCGGGTGATGTCGCCCGCGTAGTAGACGGAATCGCCAACTTTAAAGAGGGTGACGGCATCGCCGATGGCTGCGACTGTGCCAGCGGCATCGAAGCCGAGCGTCTTGGGCTCTCCATCGGCACCGGGACGAACCTTGGTATCGACTGGGTTCATGCCCACGGCCTCGATCTTCACGAGAATATCATGTCCCTCGGCGGTAGGAGTCGGGAGCTCAACTTCGAGAGCGGCATTGGGTTGATCGAGGCTGGCACCGGGTTGGAACTGGATGGCTTTCATGTTGGGGACACGTTCGGAGCGGTGCCTCGAATTGGCCAGCGCGGATCACTAAAAATCGGTCTGGTTTGACCCTATGGCATTCACGTGACGTTCTGGGGCACCCCATGATCTGTCCCCGACTTCTCCTCCCTCGTCTCGGTTTACTATTGTCTGCTCTTGTTGCTCCCGGGCTAAACGCCGAGCCGTATGTGCACGAGATCGAGGTCAAAGCGGTTCCAGGCGTGATGAAGGAGGTGCTGCTGCCTCCGGGGCCGGAGAACCCCCGTAACAGTGAGGGTGATTTTATCGAGCTGAAGGATGGGCGGGTATTGTTTATCTACACCCACTTCACGGGAGGAGGATCCGACCACGCGACCGCCCATTTGGCTCAGCGGATTTCGCATGACGGCGGCCTCTCATGGACGCAGGACGACGAGGTCGTGGTGCCTAACGAAGGCGATTTTAACGTGATGTCAGTCTCGTTGCTGCGATTGCAAAGCGGAGAGATCGCACTCTTCTATATGATTAAGAACTCCCTCGAGGATTGCCGGCCGGTGATGCGGATTTCCCGCGATGAAGCGAAGACCTGGAGCGATCCGGTTGGGATTATCCCAGACGAGGACATGGGTTATCATGTGCTGAACAACGATCGCATGGTTCAGTTGAACAGTGGCCGATTGATCTGTCCGGTCGCGCTGCACAACCGCCCGAGTTATAACGAGCCAGATTGGTCGGGTGTCTTGATTTGTTACTTTTCGGATGACGTCGGTCAAACGTGGCAGCGTTCTGCCTCGGCCCTCAAGGGCGGGCATCCCGATGGAACTCGGATTCTGTTACAGGAGCCAGGGGTGGTGGAGCTTCAAGATGGTCGACTGCTGATGTGGGCCCGCACCGATGAGGGGTATCAATATCAAGCCTGGTCGGCGGATGGTGGCGACACGTGGACTCAGCCGGTGGCTACCGTCATTCGGTCGCCGCGATCGCCTGCAAGTATCGAGAGGTTGCCGGGCCGCGACGAACTGGTGATGGTCTGGAACGACCATTCACGGTTTCCGCTTGAAAATGAGGCTGGGCGCACGCCGCTGTCCGTAGCGCTCTCGGCGGATGATGGGGTGACGTGGCAAACCGCGCGCACCCTCGAGGACGATCCGCAGGGTTGGTATTGTTACACGGCGATCGATTTTGTTGGCGACCGTGTGCTGCTGGGCCACTGCGCCGGTGATCGAGCAAAGGGCGGTCTCAACGTCACCCAGATCACGAGCTTCGAAATCGATTGGTTGCTCACCAGAACGTCACCCTGATTCCCCGACTCCAGCAGGCTGTAGCCGGGGTCGCTGACCCCGGTCGCCCCTGAGCAGAAACCACGCCGCCGCACCGGGCTCACCGAGCCCGGCTACATCCCAAACCATCGCGCCAATTAAGTGATCCGTTGTGTAGCGGACCATCCCTCCCTGATTGCCCGGCCCATCGGTTCCGCCGTCGTTTGGTGGGACCAAACTATGGCGAGACCTCGCCGTCCCTACCTGTCCTCAGGGGTTGCGAATGAAGACGGGCGAGATCCAAGCCCATTGATCGTTTCTCTGACGGACGCGGATGTAGTAGTTGTCCTCGCCGTCACCTTGGTCGGTCCAATTGAAGGCCCAATGGAATTCGTGGAGCAGTGGAGCGCGGTGAAAACGATAGGCGGGGGAGTCGATGCCGCCGAGGTGGCCGGTGCGCGCGCCAGCGATGAGGTCACGTAACGGAAAAGTGGCGACCTGGCCGTTGAGGGTCGCTTTAACGGTCGCGGTCAACGGCGCTTCGATCTCAATACAGAATCCTTGGGATGCGTTGGTTGAATTGTTGGGGTTACTGCGAGTGACGGTATTGAAATGAACAGATTGATCGTCCGATCGCTGCCAACGTGACTCGTAGAAACCGTTCTCCGTGTCGTCGTCGCCTTCGACGGGCGAAACCACTTCACGTCCGCGGAATCGAGGCTCTTCCCGGATGATCGTTCCCTCGGATATGGAGAGATCAACATCCCACGGGGTGGCGCGGTTACGTTCGCCCCAACCGAGTTCAAGGTAGATCAGGGTGCGGATCGTGTCGCCGGCCTCGACGGGCGTGATGTCGGTCTGGGAAACGCGATGAACGAGCTCGTTGTTCTTCACCACGTCGATGCAGTCGATGGCACCGGCGGCATGCACTTTAACTTCGATTTCGCGGTGAGAACAGGGAGCGACGACCGAGCCCATGGGGGCTTCGTTGAGGGTATATTCGAGTTGTATCCGATCACCCGTGAGAGCGTAACAGCGGCGCGCTTTGAAGGCGTCCCAGATGGACTTCCGATCGCGACCGTCGGCCCAGAGTCCGGTGACGCCATGGCCATAACTGCCGGGGTGCCCGCTGTGGTGATCGGTGTGGCCGGAGAATCCGAACACGTGTCCTTGGGCGAGCCCGTATTGAATCGTGCTCTCCCAATCTGAACCGCCCATCGAGTGGAGAAACGGGCGGGTGTTTTCACTTGATTCAGAACAGCCGTGCATGGAGAGCAGCTCGACGAAGGGCCCCCAGCGCTCGTCGTGAGTCGCCCAGTTGATGCCGCGCGTGCCGGTGCGGTAGCCAATGTGATGGGGGAAGGCCAATGCCTCGACGCCGTTGGCGGCGAGGGCCGCGAGTCGGGTGTGTAGATCGGGAATACTGTCGGCGTAGATGATTTCGCCCGCGAAGTTCTGGTAAAGAATGGTGCGGTCACCATCGGCGTTGGAGTGGATCTCGAAGCCGGGGAAGACGACAAATTTCTCCTCATCGTTGTAGGACTGCAACGTCTCCATCATCTGCGGCCAGTCGCGTTTTAGTTTGGCGAATCCGACTTGGTGGAAATCGATGATGTATTGGATCCGCTCGTCAGGTTCGGGCATGTCAGGCCAATGCGCGTGGCCCGTGATCGAACAGAAATCCAACTGCTCCCGCGCGTTCTTGAGCGCATCTTTGAGCGAACCATGACCGTAGGATAAACCACAGTGATTGTGTAGATCGCCGAAGAGCAGGTCTTGGCCGTCGTAGGGACTTTGGGGGGAATCCATGGGCTATGGCTTGTCAGTGAGCGAATTCAACAAATAGGGGCGGAGTGCAAAGCACAACATGCACGAAATAACGGGCGAGATCGAATTTCAGGTAGGGCGTGCTCGCCGAGCGCGCCGCCGTTGGAGTGGGCTCCAGCAGGATGTAACCGGCGCTTTCGGCGAAATCGCCCTACTTGAAATGGAGTTAAAGATTATTATGCAGGATCAGTTTTTCAGTTGGTTGAAGCGATCGAATCGGACGTTTAGTCGATCGTCATCAAACCGCCCTTGGCATCGAAGGAATCACGCGAGCGGGCGACCATTTGCAGGGAACGGAAACCATCGATCGCACTGCAGATGGGTTCGCCACCGTCCACAAAATGACGGAGGTGTTTCACGAGACGTTTGTCGGAACCGTAGTGAGACGATTCGAAGTTTTCGCCGCCGGCAAAGAAGGTGTCGGTCTCGCGGCCATGTTGGGTGTAGCTGCGGATCATACCGTCGGAACGGGAGAGCACGAGGCGACCGGAATCGCCGACCAGCTCGAGGGTTTCGCCGTCGGGTGCGAGGGGGCCAAAAATGGTAAAGAACAGGTTGCCGATGACGCCGTTGTTGAACTGCAGATTGATGCTGCCGCTATCTTCGACGTCGCTGTCGGGACTGTAGACGCAGGCATCTTGAATGGAGCGCTCATCTTCGGGATTGTTGGGATCGACGATTTTGACGGGCGCGGACTCCTTAGATTCTTCGAGGGCGTCGGAGCGGCGATAGGCGCATTCACGATCACAGACGGAGCACCGCTTGGGGGCGGTGGGGTCGGGTTTGAAAACCGCCGAGCGGCCGCCGAAAGCACTGATGGCGGAGCAATCGTCGTTGGTCATCCAACGAAAAACATCGAAGTGGTGGCTGCACTTGTCGTTGAGCGGTCCGCCCGACCACCCGCGTTTGCGATGCCAACCTTGCAGGTAACGGCTGTAGGGGATGACAGATCGGAGCAGGATCATTTGCAGCGAACCGATGGCGCCCGCATCAAGGAGTTCCTTCATTTTGAGCCAACTGTCTTCGTAGCGACGGGTGAAGCCCATCAGGAGGCGATTGCCGGTCCGTTCCTCGGCGGCGAGAATTTGACGACCTTCTTCAAGGTCCACCGCTATTGGTTTTTCGAGGTAGACCTTTTTGCCGGATTCGAGAGCAGCCACCGTGTGTTCGAGATGGGCGTCGGTGTGGGAAGTGATCAGAACGAGGTCGATTGAATCGTCGGCGAGCAGCTTTTGGTAAGTGGCGTAGCGGTTGACCGTGGTGGGATGTCCGACGGAGCGGTAACGCGCTTCGAGTTCATCGGCGGCGTTGTTGGCGCTGCCGAGCGAACGGTTAGTAACCGCGGTGATGCGCAGGCCGGTTTCAGCGGCGCTGTCTACCATGTTGAAACCGATGTGATGCAGGCCGCGGGCGCCGCAGCCGATGATGCCGACGGTTTTGATTTCAGGAGAGGTCATGGGTGAATAAATATAATCAAGCTACTCGCTTAGGTCGGTTTTCGTATTGTCGTGAAAACAGAGGATGAAGAAAATGGTCACGCCGACGGTGATGTAACCGGTGGTGGTAAAAATGCCATCCCATTGGTAGCTGTCGGCCGTGGCGTAGCGGGTGGAGATAAGACCGGCGAGATTGGAACCGAAGAACTTTCCGAGACCGAGAAAAACTAGCATGAACAAGCCCTGAGCGGCGGCGCGCATTTTTACGCCGGCTTTGAGATCAACATACATCGAGCCGGTGACGTTGAAGAAGTCGTAGCAAGCACCGTGGATGAGGATGGAGAATAGGATTAGGGCTGTCGCGTCCACCGTGATGTAGGCAAAGAGGAAGTAGCGGATGGCCCAGAAGATTAAGCCGAGCGCCATCATCCATTTGAATCCGACGCGCATAATCAGAAACGGCACGAAGATCATGAAGGCGGCTTCCGAGATCTGCCCGAGGGACATTTTGCTGGCCACGTTCTCTACGCCGATGTCGTTCAAAAACATGTTGAAGAACACGAAATACATCTGGATTGGAATCCCGATGAGGAGCGCCGCAGCGAGGAAAACGATGAAGTTGCGATCGCGCAGGAGGCCGAACGCGCTGCCTCCGATGATCTCCCGGAAACTCACCTTAGCGTCCCGCTTCTGGGGCGGGGTAGCCGGCAGGGTGAAGTTGTAGAAACCGAGCAGAATTGAGGCCCCGGCGGAAAGCAGAAGCGGCACGGCGGTGGTTTCCACCCCCGGCACGAAACGGCCGAGCACGAGATTCACGGAGAGGCCGGCGAGGACCCAACCCAGCGTGCCGAAAAGACGCACAAACGGGAACAGTCTCCGCGGGAGATGGTGAAAGACGATGGAGTTGCTGAGTGATTCGGTCGGGGTGTAGACGATGCAGTAACAGAAGAGCACCCAGACGAACGCGCTCGGGTCGGTGACACGCGACAGAGCGATCATGATCAACCCGGCGACAATGTTGAGACCGCCCAACAGGCGTTGAGTGGAGAAGAATTGATCGGCAATTAGTCCGACAAAAAACGGAGTGATGATCGCGGCGACTCCGAAGAGGCTGTAGGAAAAACCAATGTAGGAGCCGGTCTGTTCGAGGCCTTTACCGAGGTAGGTTCCGAGGGTGACGAACCAAGCGCCGCGAGTGAAATATTGGAGGAGCATCATCGCCGAGAAGCGAAGTTGATGCGAAGGGGTGGAAGCCATGGAAAGGGGTAGGAAGGGCTAGAGGAGGTGGGGAAGCAGCAATCAAACGGGATTGCGGGGGTGAGTCACGTCTTGTTCTTACCGTGCAGATCGAGCGGAGCGCCTCTTGACCTCCCTTCGTTGGGATTTCTAGAGTGCCTCCCTGCCTCAAACCTTTCGCCCTTATTATGAAAAAACTGCTTTCGCTTCTCCTTACCATGTCGCTTTCCGCTGCTGTTTCCTCCGCCGATGATCTCAAGTTTTCCAGTCCCCTGATCAGCATTGGCGTAGTGGTTTCCGGCCTCGATGAATCGGTGAAGTTTTATACCGACGTGATCGGGATGAAAGAAACGGGAGGATTCGACGTGCCGGGCGAGTTCGCCAGTAAGCTGGGCCTGACCGATAACAAAACGCTTAACGTCAAGGTCCTCAAATTGGAGGATTCTCCCGATGCGCCGCAGTGGAAATTGATGAGCTTCGGCGATGCCGCCCAAGCCCAACGCAGTAAACACATCGATGGGTTCACCGGCATGCAGTATATTACCATCAATGTCGCCGATCTTGCCCCCTTTGTGAAGCGGCTGAAGCAGCATAGCGTAAAACTGCTCGGGGAAACTCCGGTGGAGCTTCCTAACGGGAAATACCTTGCGCTGGTGCAGGATCCCGATGGCACGTTCATCGAGTTGATCGGGCCGATGCAGTGAGTCCGGTCTCGAGCGAATTTCGGTATCGATTGCAGGGAGCGCTGATCGCGGCCGCGTGCTGGGTTGGCGTCGAAGCCCATGCGGGCGACGAACCGCCGGTGCGTGATTTGCGGATCACGATGTTGTCGACGAATATGGCGGGAAACCCCGGTATGTCTGGTATGGGGGAGTGGGGGTTTGGCGCACTGGTTGAAGTCGACGGCAAGCGGTGGTTGTTCGATACCGGTCATCGCGCGGACACAGTGCTAAACAACGCGGCGGAATTGGATCTGTCACTGGAGGAAATCACTGATGTGATTCTTTCGCACAACCACGGCGATCATGCCGGTGGGTTGGTCACGCTGCGCCGCGCTTGGGCGAAGAAAAATCCGGACGCCCTCTCGCGGGTGCATGTGGGCCGTGGCGCCCTGTGGTCGCGGGGTGCCGATGTGGGGGGCGGGGAGTGGAATGATTTTATATCGATCAGGGAAGATTACCAGGAGCTCGGTGGTGAAGTGATTGTGCACGATGAAGCGATTGAGCTTCACCCGGGAGTTTGGCTGACCGGCCCAATCGATCGCCCGCACGCCGAGCAACCGCCGATGCGATCCGGTCACGTCGTGTGGCCGGGTGATATCCATCGGCCGGACGATGTGCCCGAAGACATGGCGATGGTTTTTGATACGACCGAAGGGCTCGTCGTTTTGGCGGGGTGCGGACACGCGGGATTGATCAATACGCTTGAGCACGCTCAGAAAACCGTGCGCCCGGAAGCGAAGATCCATGCGGTGGTCGGCGGACTCCACCTCGCGTCCGCGTCGGCCGAAAAACTCGATTGGACGGGCGAGAAACTGATCGAGTTGGGACTGGAGCATTTGCACGGGGGACACTGCACCGGTATCGCTCCAGTGTATCATTTACGCGAAGTGGTGGGCCTCCCCCGCGAAGCCGCGGTGGTCGGCGCGGTAGGCTCTTCGTTCGATCTGCGCAGTGGAATCAATCCGCTCTGGATCGCGCGATGAGCGACCCAATAAAATGGTAGGGACGGACCGCTGGGCCGTCCGCACTTAGACGGAGAAAGGAACATGAGGTGCCGGTTGCTAGGGTAGCGGCCCAACGTTCCTGAACCTTAGAGCCAACCGCGGACGGCCCAGCGGTCCGTCCCTACCTCAATTGATCCGCTCTGGATCGTCTTTTAGACGACCCGACCTATTTGATCAGCACGGTGTCGGGAAAGGCGCCGTGCCAACCGAACCAGAAGGCGCGATGTGCTGGCAGGCGTTTGAGCGTGCGGCCATCGGGGGCGGTCAATGCGGATTCAGTGAGCGTCCACTCTACTCCGTGATGGTCGGTGGCGGTATGGCGTTTATCCCAGGCCACGAACCCAACATCGGCCGGACGTTCATAGACCCGGTTGGCGCGACCCGCATCCGTGAGGATGACAAATGATTGGCCGCCAAAATTGTTTTCGTAGATGCGGTTTCGTTTTAGAAAACTAGCCGATATCGCGACGGGTGTTTCGGCGGCGGGGATGAAGCGCAGGGCCAGGACCTCGTCCTTGTCGTTGAGGCGATCATCATCGAAAGGAGTTTCGAACATCCGGTGCTCGGAACCGAAATAGTCACGATAGGCGACACCTTCTTCATAGTTGCGATCGTGCCCGGTTTCTAAGGAGAGAACCTGCGTGTCGGGATGACGCCGGCGCCATTCGCTCCAAGAAGTGGTGACGATGCTGCGGATGGGGAGCTCAATACCGTGGTCCGCCAGTGGCCCGATCACGGGTTTGCCTGCCATGGTGCTCCAGAGGGACTGGGTGGCCCGGTCATACATCAGCTTGTTGGAGCGATAGAGGAAACCACTGGTGCCGAGATCGTAGTCGGTGCCTCCGACGGATGTTTCGTAGAGGATAACAGTGCCGCAAAGGGTGCAATAGACTCCGATCAGTGGCACGCCGGCGATGGTGTCTACAAACATCTCATGCTACGCCAAGATGCGTTTGGGGTAGGCCCGAGCTTCGCCGTTGATCTCAATTCCGAAGATCACGTCGGTGCCGGCGAGGTAGTCAGCGTCCGCTGCGGCGATCATCGCAGGCTGGCGCAGAGGCGGGATGCCGTCCTGCTTGACGCCCCCCAGGTGACTTCATCGAGTCGAATATCGAAACGGCGATCCGGAGTGAAGTAGGCCTCGAAGGCGGGGTCGATTCCTCGCTGCAAGAGTTGTTTGAAGTAGGCGTAGTCCCGACGGTTCGTCAGTTCTTGAGACCACACGTATTGATTGAATCGATCAAAATTCTTGGTCGGTTTCTGGCCGATTTTCTTGCGCAGAACTTTGAGCAAGGCCCGTCGCTCAGGCGTGTCTTGGATGAACCGATAGATTTCGGTGAAGTTAGGGTAGCAGCTCCTCGCTCCAATTGTCCGAGATCCAAGTCAGGCCTTCTTCTGGCGTTCCCTGACCGGCTGCTCCGACCGCAATGAGGAAGTTCTCCGCCGCACTGTCTGAAGACGTCGACTCGGCCTGACCGTCCTCGGCCGCGATGAGAGGCGACAGGGTGAGCAAGATGACGGCAAGCAGTGTGCGATAGATTATTTTAAGCCCGTGCATGAGGATTGGGACCCGAAAGGGAAGAAATGCTTCCCGTTGATTCTGGGATGATGAGATGGCTGCACTGCGAATATAATCCTAGATCGTTTTTAAACTGAGGTTCAGGTGGCCGTTCCCCGCCTTTCGGGCGCGAGTTTAAATCATGCCTGCCATCTTATCCCCTGAAGAAAATGTCTCGATTAAAGTGTCATATTACAAGTGACACTATATTTTTAGTGTTTGGTATAAATATAATTAAGAATCTTATGTTCGAGGAGAAATTTGGATTTATACGGATACTATCGCTCTTATTTGTGGGTTGGTAGCGGGGGCTGAATCCGTATACTTACGGTCTATGTTATCGCTGAAATCCGTGCTCCTCTCTCTTTTTCTAGTTCTTCCGATTATGCATGCAGAACCACTGACCGTTTTATTAGGAACCTTCACGCGCGGGGACAGTGAGGGCGTTTATGCGGTGCAGATGGACACCGAGACGGGTGCTCTCACGGAAGCCAAACTTGTGGCTGAATTAGAGAATCCTGGTTTTCTGACCCGCCATCCGAAACTGCCCGTGGTCTACGCGATCCTGGTTGAGAAAGACTCCTCGGGCAGTCAAGTAGGTGGAATAGCGGCTTATGCGATCGACTGGAAAACGGGAGAACTCAAGGAGATCAATCGACGCGTGGCTTCCGGTGGGACGTTTGCCCATTTGGCGGTCGACCCAGCGGGGCGCCGGGTGATCGCGGCCAGTTACGGTGGCGGTTATGTCACCGCTTGGTCGCTGGACCCGGATGGTCGGCTCGGGGAGGGCGGTGAACTTATACCGCAGACTGGAACATTGGGACCCAACGCCAAGCGCCAGAACGCCGCCCACCCGCATTCCGTTACAATCTCTCCGGATGGGCGTTTCGCCTGGGTTGCTGATCTGGGACTCGATCGGGTGTTGGCCTATGACCTGACCGGCGCTGCTCCGTTGCCGCAGCCTCATGTCGACGGCGATGCCGTGTCCCATGCCGGCGCGGGCCCGCGTCACAGCAAGTTTTCCACCGATGGGAAATCATTTTATGTGCTGAACGAATTGGACGCATCGATCACGGTGTTTGGTTACGATGCGGCGGCAGGCACCCTAGACGAACGGCAACAACTCTCGCTCCTGCTACCGGACTATGATGGTGCGGTATCGTCATCGGAGATTCGAACCCATCCTAACGGCCGATTCGTTTACGCTGCTCACCGGGGAGACAGCACTATCGTGATTTTCTCCCGCGATCAACGTTCTGGGAAATTGTCCCGCCTAGGCGCGGTGCCGACCGGCGGGAAAACGCCGCGCAATTTTGCGCTCAGTCCCGATGGAGCATGGCTCATCGCAGCTAACCAAAACTCTGACACGCTCACCACCTTCAAGGTCGATGCGGAAACCGGCGCGTTGACCGCAACAGGTGAATCGACGGCGGTGCCGCACGCGGTGTGTGTGCTATTTTAATCGCAGCGTGATTGGGATTATTCACACTCAAGGGCCGTGCGGGATGTTCGATTTTTCGGGCCCGACGACAAGACGAGCGGTAGGGCGGTCTCGCCGAGACCGCCGTTTCACCAAGTAAAATCACTCCGTCGTTGGCGCGCTCGGCGAGCATGCCCTACCTGCTAGTCTCAGCACCCGTTGCGAATTACTTGGCGTGCTGTAGCCGGGGTCGCTGACCCCGGTTTCCGTCATGCTGACTTGTCAGCCGGAGGCAGACGGCATGAGCTGAACGAATGTTGAATCGAGCTATTTGCGGAATCTTGTTAGGATGTAGTCTGCTGTCGGCCGGACCGAACGACTGGGAGCGTATCGAGGTCGAGCCGAAAGGTCGGATTGATGCGATTGCCGATTTCGGTGACGGCGTAATCGTGCTCGGCACGCGGCTACCGAATCCGAGCAACGTTTACCGCAGCGATGATCTCGGCGCGACGTGGTCGCTGGTCAAAAACGTGGGTGACGATGATTACATCACCTGTGTGGCCTCGGGTGAAGGTGGCGTGGGCTACATTCTGACGGGAGGCAAAGTCCACGTTTGGAAAACCGAGGACGACGGCCTCACCTGGCGCGACCTCGGCCGCGTGAACGATGCCGACAGTGGCACTAATTTTGCGGAGGCTTACGGTATGGTGGTCACGCCGGCAGGCACCGTGCTCATCGCCGATACGGATGCTGATGGCGGCCGCATCACGCGTTCCGAGGATGGCGGTAAAACCTGGCAGGTCAGTGCCCCGATTTCGCCTCGTGCCGTTTACCGGCTCCAGTTGGTCGGCGATGGCATCATCGCGAATGGTTGGGCGGGACACATCTACAAGAGCACCGATGATGGTCGCACCTGGTGGGATTGCGGTAAGCTGATGGATTCGTTTCTCTATGCGATTGATTACCTCGGTGACGACGAGGTGTTGATCGGCACGGAGTCGGGCCACATTTTTCGGAGCGATGACAATGGTGAGACCTGGGTCAACCAGGGCTATGTCGGTGATTCGGCCGATGATTTTGTGAGCCTCGGGGGTGGACGGGCAATTTTCACGACCTACCGGGACTCAAAGCGGATGCACTATACCGCTGACAGTGGACGCACCTGGTCCGACTGGGGGGATGTGGCTACTGGGGCCGAAGGCGATTGGTTCGACCATGTGATCACCGCGACAGATGGTGACGAGACGGTGGTCGTTGGCGGCACCAACAAAGGGTTCGTGCTGCGTCAGGTGGTCCCTTGACCGTGGTCGTCTCCTTTTCTTAGGGTGGGGTCGTGTATGCCCCTTCATCGCTCTCCCCGTCGCTATCCAGCGGTCGATTAAAACTGTTTGGCCTAGTCGTATTATGGTCCCTCGTCGGATGGACCCAGGTTTCGGCCGCCGTGACGCGTGGCCCGTATTTGCAGCTATCGACGGAAGAATCCGTGGTGGTGGTATGGCGGAGTGACGAAGCGACGGCTCCCGTGGTGCGCTACGGGCCTTCTCCGAGTAAGTTGGATCAGCAGGAAGCAAAGGACTTTGCCCTTAAAGTGAGCGCGGGGATTGAAATAACGACGACGGGCAAACGCTATGCTCGACTGCACAGTGCGCCGAATGGCACGCGTCAGTATGAGATGAAGCTGAGCGATCTCGAGCCGGACACGCGTTACTACTATGCGATCTATGATGGGGAGGAGAAACTGACGGGTGGTGATGCGGATCATTTTTTCCGGACCCACCCGGAGCGCGGCACGGATGCGCCGATCCGCATTTGGGCGGTGGGTGATTCGGGTAAAGGCAATGAAGTGCAACGAGGTGTTTACCACGGGGCATTGAAGGTGCTCGAGGAAGACGGGAAGCCGCTCAACATGTATTTGCACGTGGGTGACATGGCCTACACGCACGGTCGGGATCTCGAATTTCAAACTGGATTTTTTGATATGTATCAGACAACGCTGCGCCACGCGGTGTGTTGGCCATCGATGGGAAATCATGAGGGTCATACTTCCGATGGTTTGATCCAGACGGGACCGTATTATGACGCTTACGTTTCGCCGGCGCGAGGTGAGGCGGGTGGCGTGGTTTCTGGCACTGAGGCCTACTATTCGTTTGATTATGGCCGAGCCCACTTCATCTGCCTGAACTCCTTCGATGTCGATCGGTCGGCCGAGGCAGACATGGCGCAATGGTTGAAGGCAGACTTAAACGCGACGAACGCGGATTGGCTCGTGGTCTTTTTTCATCACCCGCCTTATACCAAGGGATCACACGACAGTGATCGTGAAATTGAGCTGATCGAAATGCGGGAGCAGATCATGCCGATTCTGGAGGCAGGCGGGGTAGACATGGTGCTCACGGGCCACTCCCACATTTACGAACGGTCCATGCTGATCGACGGAGCTTATGCCACGCCAACAGTGGCGGATGGCGTGGTGCTAGATGATGGTGATGGCCATATGCACGGCGACGGGGCCTACCAGAAGAGCGCAGGCCTGCACGCGCACCAAGGTGTGGCTCAGTTGGTGATCGGCCACGGTGGGCAAAACCTCTCTCGCAAGGGCGCGATGCCGATCATGCGGCGGGTGCAAATGGAGCACGGTTCGATGATCATCGATATCGAAGGCGACACGTTGACCTCGCGCATGATCAACAGCGCGGGTAAAACGACCGATACATTTAACATCGTGAAACGCGGGAAAGTGAATCCGCAGATCGTGGACAATCCATGGACGCCAGTCGGCCCAACGGTTCAACCCGGCGGCGGCGAAGTGACCGGTGCGTTTGAGCTTACCCTGACGCCCAGCAAGTTCTGGCTGGATGGAACGATGCGCTACACGTTGGACGGCAGTGAGCCGACGATGGATTCCGCCCGCTACGACCGTCCGGTTCGGATGTCGGCATTGAAGAAGGCTCTGACGATCCGGGCTCGTTCCTACAAAGGGGAGGAAATCGATCCCTCGTTGGATACGGTCGTGAAGCTTTTCCCCGAGGGTGGCGCACCGGAGAAAAAGGCAAAGAAGCCTGCCGAACCGACCCCGAAGTATTAGGAATCGGCTGAGCGCGATCCCCAGGGATTCGGTCGTAAAAGACCCGTGGGCAGACTAGTGGCTGAGGACTTGGCCGTCGGCGAGTAGCCGCTGGCGGAGTTTCTCATAGTCCACGTCTTGCACGGGGATGTTATCGTCGATCGCGAAGCAGGCGGCGGTCGCCGCACTTTGTCCGAGAATCATAAATACCGGCTCCATGCGGATCGAACCGAAGGCGATGTGGGAGCTGGAGACGCAAACGGGCGCGAATAAGTTTTCGCATTGTTCCTTCTGCGGAACGAGGGAGCCGTAGGCGATTTGGTAGGGTTTGCACTTCACGCCGATGTCGCCCTCGTTTTGCACGTAACCTTCGGGCGTGATGTAACGTTGGACGTTGTGGGAATCGAGGGTGTAGCTACCCATGCCGATCGGCTTGGGTGTAGGCGAACGTTGCAGGAGTTCGTTCTCGGTCATGACAAAGTCGCCCACCATGCGACGGGCCTCCCGGATGTAGAGTTGATGCGACCAGTTGCCGTTGTCGGTGAACTCATCTTTGGGCAGGCCCCAGGTGTTCATCTCGGCTTGGACTTCGGTGGGCACGCGGGGATCCGTGGCGATGAAGTAGAGCCAGCCTTTCTGGTAGTCTTCGTGCTCTTTGAAGATAGCGCGGCGTTCGGCGTAGCTCCCTTCGGGATAGTTGTAGTTCATCCCGATGTTATCGGAGCTCATCGGACCGTGATTGTTAGTATCGGTCTTGTGGTTGGGGATGGGGTCGAATTTTTGGAAAGTTTCGCGCCAACCGGCATCGAAGATGCGGACCAAGAGCTCGTATTGGCTGGGGTCGTAGTTGTCGGGACGAGAGAACGGAATACGGTTGGTCGGGTCGTTGGTGAGACACATGCGGAAGCAGTAGGCCTGCACCTTGTGGTCGCCGGCGTGTTTCTCGCCGGGGTGTGCCGCACTGATGCGCGGGAGCACGCCACTCGAGGGGTCACCCGGAATGACATAGGGATCGATGCGTTGTTGGTTGGGAATAGCGTCGAAGTGGTGGCCGTGATGCAGGACTCCGATTTGCACGCCGTTCCAGTCCTCGCCGTAGGTCTCTTTACTCTCCCGGCCCACGCGGGTATCGATGTCCGCCGCCGAGATCAGGTCGCCTTCGTAGGTCGCATCCATGAAGATTTTACCGCGGTAAATCGTGCCATCGAGGGTGCGGAATTCGGTAATGCGGCCATCCTCCACGGTGACGCCATCGGGGCCACGATCCAGCCAGGCGTCGCGCACGACCTCGATCTCGTAGTCGCGCACAAAGTCCTCGAACACGCCCTCGGCGGCGTGAGGCTCAAAAATCCACATGGTGCGTTCGTCGCCATCGATCGCCGGGGTGCCTTGGCCCTTGTTGCCGTATTCGTCCTTACTCTGCTGGCGCCAGGAACCGTCCTCGTCATAATGTTTCCAGATGCGGTGGTAGAACTCACGAGCGAGTCCGCCGATGACCGCTTTGTTGCCAGTATCCGTCCAACCCAGTCCACCGCTGCTGAGTCCGCCGAGATGTCGATCCGGCGAAACGACGATGACGGATTTCCCCATCTTTTTGACCTGAACCGCGGCGACGATCGCCGCAGAGGTTCCGCCGTAGATGACGACGTCGGTTTGTTGGGCGCCGATCGCTATAAGCGGCAGCAACCCGAGGAGGAATAGGGTGGATTTACGCATGACCAGAGACCCTGATGGGGATTTGATTCGGTAACATTCCCTTTCTGGGTGAGTGGAAGAGAAGAAGAACGAAAACAGAGAAAGATTACGAGCGTGGCAACTGGTGGTTTATCCGCCGGTGGATTTCCGGTATTTTAAGGGGAGGGTGCCGAAATGGTTTTTGAATTGGCGGGTGAAGGAGCTGTGATCGTAGAAACCGCTCTCGAGGGCGATTTCGGTGATGCTCTTTACGGTCGATTTCAGTAGGTCGGCCGCGATGAGGACGCGAAGCCGGATGATGTATTCGCGGGGACTGATACCGAAGCGTTGTTTGAAGAGGCGCTCGAGGTGGCGCTGGGAGAGACCGGCTTCGCTGGCCAATGCGGGGATGTTAATCGTCTGACCGATGTTCGTCTTGATGAGCTCGACGACTTTGGTCACGGGATCGTCGGCGGCATCGAAGGCGCGCTCGTAGGGTTGGATGAGACCGCAAATGGCGGCCACGTTTCCGTCGTGGTCGAAGATAGGATACTTGTTGGTGCTAAACCACTCGGGGAGACGGTCACGGGCAGGAAAGAGTTCGACGAGATTGAGCAGCGGTTTGCGGGTGCGGAAGACGGTGCGGTCATCGGCCTCAAACTTATCGGTCATGTATTTTGGAAAGATATCCACATCGAGTTTCCCCATGACGTCGTCGATAGAGTTGAGGCCGCAGTGCTCGAGGAAGCGTTGGTTGCCGAGAAACAGTCGGCGCTCTCGGTCCTTGGCGAAGAACATCACATTGGGAATGTGTTCGAACAGGCGGTGGAATTCGCCACCCAGACGGAAGTTGTCGAGTTGGGGCGTAAGTAACATCATGGCGAAATAATACCATTATTATAACCAAATAATACAAGCTTTTTCGGTGAAAATGACGTAGGATTGATGATTCGGATCTACTGTCCCCCAAAGTTATTCCGACTCGAGTGCCCCGCTCGGCTAACTCACTTCCTACCCCCGCAATTTTCTTATGCCTGATCAGATCAATGTCGCCCTCGTGGGGCTCGGCTTTGGCGCCGAGTTTATCCCGATTTACCAAAAACACCCGAACGCCAAGATTGTCGCGATTTGTCAGCGCAATGAAGCGTCCCTTAATAAAATCGGAGACCAGTTTGGGATCGAGAAACGATATACCTCTTCCGAAGAGTTATTGGCCGATTCGGAGATCGATGCGGTGCACATAAATACGCCGATCGGCAGTCACGCGTCGCAATCGATTCAAGCGCTGCAGGCGGGCAAACACGTGGCTTGCACCGTGCCAATGGCGACGACGGTCGACGAGTGTGCAACGATTTGTAAGCTATGTGAGGAGACGGGCCTGACTTACATGATGATGGAGACCGTTGTCTATAGTCGGGAGTTTTTGTTCGTGAAGGAGCTCTTCGATAATGGCGAGCTGGGGCGTATCCAGTATCTGCAATCGAGTCACCAACAGGACATGGCGGGGTGGCCGAGTTATTGGGACGGACTTCCGCCAATGCACTACGCGACGCATTGCGTGGGGCCGGTGCTGGCGCTGCAACGTAACCGGGCGGAGACGTTATCGTGTTTTGGCTCGGGCCGGATTCAGGAAGAGATGATCGGTATCCACGGTTCATCCTTCGCGATCGAATCCTGCCAGGTGACTTTCAAGGACTCAGATGTTTCGGCGCGGATCATCCGGTCGCTCTACAACACCGCCCGGCAGTATCGGGAAAGTTTTGATGCCTATGGCTCCAAGAAGAGCTACGAGTGGCCGCTGGTCGAAGGGGAGAACCCGGTGATCCATACCATTGGCAAACCCGAATCGGAGATCCCGGAGAAAGTCACGGTGCCGGACTACGCGCATCGACTCCCGGAAGAGATCCGTCCGTTCACCGGTCGCGGGGTCTATGATTCGGGCGATAACCAGCACCTGTCATTCACCCAGGGTGGCGGGCACGGCGGATCCCATCCGCATCTGGTGCATGAGTTCGTGAGCGCGTTGTTGGAAAAACGGGCGCCGTATCCCAATGCGCCCGAGTCGGCTAACATCACCTGTGTCGGAATCCTCGCGCATGAATCGGCGATGGAAGGCGGGGCACTGAAACGCATGCCGGAATTTACGCTGAAGTAGACGGGTGAGAAGCATGATTTTCTAACCACAGATGAACACTGATAAACACAGATTCAGACGCTGAGAGGCAGGATTTTTTGGAACGAGAACGAGAACGAGAACGAGAGCGAGAACGAGTATGAGAACGAGAATGATAAAGATTACTTCAGGGTTATTGGCGTTTGCTTTAGTGGCGGGCTCGTTGGTGGCGGGGAAGCGACCGAATATTCTGTTTTGTATTTCTGACGATCAGTCTTATGCGCATACTGGCGCGAATGGGGATCCGGTTGTGCAGACGCCTGCTTTTGATCGGATCGCTCTAGAAGGACTTCGATTTACCCATGCGTTTTGCGATGCGCCGACCTGCGGTCCGTCGCGCAGTGCGATTCTCACCGGGCAATCCATTTGGCGGCTGGAGGAGGCGGGTAATATTCATAGCACTCTGCCGGCGAAATTCGCGACTTATACGGATGAATTGCGAAAGGCAGGTTACAAGGTGGGGGCGACGGGCAAAGCGTGGAGCCCGGGACGGCTTGAGCCAGGAGGCCGGACGGAGAATCCGGCGGGTCCCCTCTATGAGGGGCGAACGCTCGAACCCTCCTTCCAAGGAATCCGCAACACGGACTATGCGGGAAATTTCGAGGACTTCATGGCGGAGACGGATGAGAATGAGTCCTTCTGCTTCTGGTTGGGAACGAGCGAGCCGCACCGTTCTTATCAGGATGGCGCGGGGCTAAAAACCGGCAAAGATCTCAGCAAAATCGTCGTGCCCGGAGTGTTTCCTGACAATGAGATAGTGCGCAGCGATATTGCCGACTACTTGGTCGAGGTGGAGCACTTTGATTCGATGGTCGCGCGGGCGATCGAATCGCTCGAAAAGCGAGGATTGTTGGAGAATACCATCATCGTGGTGACGAGTGATCACGGCATGCCGTTTCCGCGGGCCAAGGCGAGTTTGTATGATTTGGGGTCGCGCGTGCCGTTGGCGCTTCGTTGGCCGGCCGGTATTGCGAAGGCGGGGAGAGAGGTGGATTCCTTCGTCAATCTGAGCGACCTCGCGCCGACCTTTTTGGCCGCTACGGGTGTGGAGATTCCTCGCATGATGAGTGCCAGGAGCATGACGGATATTTTTGCGAATCAAGAGACGACGACCCGCGATGCGTCCTATGTCGCTATGGAAAGACACGATGGATGTCGGGCGGGCGGAAAAGGGTATCCCTGTCGTGCGATTCGAACGGAAAACTTTTTGTATATTCACAATTTCGAGCCCACGCGTTGGCCATCGGGTTCGCCTGATGCCTCGGTGTGCGCGCGGGCCATCCCGTATGGCGAAATCGATGATTCGCCGACCAAGACGTTCATGATGGAGAACCGGGACACGCACGGCGTTGCTGCGTTGGCCGAGCTCTCCTTTGGCATGCGGCCCGCGGAAGAACTCTACGACATAGCAAACGATCCGTATCAAATGACGAACCTGGCGGGCTCCCGGGATCATCAAGCGATTCAAAAAGAATTACGCGCGCGTTTGTTTGATCGCTTGGCCGAAACCCAGGATCCGCGAGTCGTGGGTGGGACGGTTGATTGGGATTATTATCCCTACTACGGTAGGGTTAGGACCGAAGGATGGACCGTCGACGAAAAGCCATGAAAAAACTCGTCACTCTTTTGATCGTAGCTGGAGCTTGGGCCTCGAGCTTCTGTGGCGCGACGGAACAGTCCCGCCCGAACATTCTCTTCTGTATTTCTGATGATCAGTCTTGGGCTCACACCGGCGCTAACGGAGACCCGGTGGTCAGCACCCCTGCTTTTGATCGAGTGGCAGCTGAAGGATTACGATTTACGCATTCCTATTGCGATGCGCCGACCTGCGGTCCTTCGCGTAGCGCTATCCTAACGGGTCAGCCCATTTGGCGTCTCGAGGAAGCGGGCAACATTTGGAGCACGCTGCCGGCTAAGTTTGCGACCTATCCGGATGAATTGCGGAAGGCGGGTTATAAGATTGGGGCTACGGGCAAGGCGTGGGGCCCCGGACGATTGGAGCCGGGTGGTCGAACGGAAAACCCCGCGGGAACCCTCTATGAGGGGAGAACCCTCAAACCTTCGTTCATGGGAATCCGCAGCACAGACTATGCGGGGAATTTCGAGGACTTCATGGCGGAAAGGGATGAGAATGAGTCCTTCTGCTTCTGGTTGGGAACGAGCGAGCCGCACCGATTTTACCAGGACGGCGCAGGGCTGAAAACCGGCAAGGATCTTAGCAAGATTGTCGTGCCGGAAGTGTTTCCTGATAACCAAATCGTGCGCAGTGATATTGCCGATTATCTGGTCGAAGTGGAGCACTTCGATTCGATGGTGGCGCGGGCGATCGATTCGTTCGAAAAGCGAGGGCTGTTGGAAAATACCATCGTGATCGTGACCAGTGACCACGGGATGCCGTTTCCGCGAGCTAAGGCTACGCTCTACGATGATGGCACCCGTGTCCCGCTCGCCATTCGCTGGCCGACGGGCATCAAGCGCGTGGGGCACATGGTGGACGATCCCGTTAATTTGAGCGATTTGGCGCCCACATTTCTGGAGGCGGCAGGAGTTTCCGTTCCGGAAATGATGACGGGTAGGAGTCTGATGGGCCTCTTCCAGAGTTCGCAGTCAGTGGATCGGGAATCCGCTTACGTGGGATTCGAACGTCATAGCGGGGCTCGTGCCGGAGGAAAGGGCTATCCTAGCCGAATGATCCGCACGAAGGATTACATGTTCATCTATAATTTTGAACCGACTCGATGGCCGGCCGGTTCGCCAGATCCCGCGGAGTGCAATCGGTTGATCCCCTTTGGCGAATACGACTCTTCCCCGACCAAAACCTTTATGATCGAAAACAGGGACAAGCACGGCGTCGCCGATTTGGCGCAATTGGCATTCAGTAAGCATCCGGCTGAGGAATTATACGTGATTGCTGACGATCCTCACCAAATGCGGAACGTGGCCGGGGCGATAGGATTTGAAGATATTCAAAGCGAGTTACGGGAACAACTCTTCGCCCATCTAGAACGAACTCGGGATCCTCGCGTCGTAGGCGGACCGGTAGAGTGGGATTACTATCCCCACTACGGGAATCGCGCTAACAAAAACTGGAAAGTAGATGAAAAACCGTGATGGAAAATTACGAACGACATTTGTCTAAAAAACTATCTGTTATTGGGCGGATTGGCTCGATTCTTGAGGGCAACAATCAATGCAGCGAAGCGCGTCCAGTTTCCCTCACCTGGGTGGCTGTGATGATTCTATATGTATTGGGAATGGGGAGCCTGAGTGCCGCTCAATCTCGGCCGAACATTCTTTTTATATTCCCGGATGATCACACGTGGCAGACGATCTCTGCGTATGGGCATCCTTTATCCAAAGTGGTGCCGACCCCCAACATCGATCGAATCGCCGATGAAGGCATTCGCTTTGATCGATGCCTGGTTACGAATTCAATCTGCGCCCCGTCTCGAGCGGTTGTTCTGACTGGGAAGTATTCGCACCTCAACGGACAGGAAAATAATTTTACGACCTTTGATGGAAAGCAGATGACGTTTCCCAAGTTGCTGCAAAAATCCGGCTACCAGACGGCGATCGTCGGCAAGTGGCATTTGAAATCAATTCCCACGGGATTCGATCACCACGAGGTGATGCGCGGGCAGGGCCACTACTACAACCCGGTCCTCTACACCGATGGCGAACCTACGGAGTATAAAGGTTACAATACGGATGTAGTCGTGGATCGATCCCTGGATTGGCTCAAAAATCGGGACTCGGATCAGCCCTTCATGCTGATGTGTCAGTTTAAGGCGACGCATGGACCGTTTCAACCGGCTCTACGTCACCTCGGTGAATTGGACGACGTGACCGCTCCGGTGCCGGACAACTTTTTCGATGATTTTTCGAATCGCAGTTCTCTGCCAGCGAACCACCGCACGAGCATCGCCAACGAGATGCCGCTTAGCAATCTGAGTCTGGAGTATGCCAATATAGATGACGAGCAGCTCGGCGTTTACCGCAGCCACTTTGACGAAGCCAATGAAGCGTTTAAAAAGGCCAATCTCCATGGAGATGATCGAGCGCTTTGGCGATACCAACGTTTCGTCAAAAACTTCCTCCTCACCAGCAAAGGCATCGACGAGAATGTCGGTCGCGTGTTGGACTATCTGGACGAAAGTGGGCTGGCGGAAAACACCATCGTGATCTACGCCGCTGACCAGGGTTTTTTCCTCGGTGAGCACGGTTGGTATGATAAGCGTTGGATGTATGAAGAGTGTTTGAAAACACCATTTATGGTGCGTTGGCCGGGTGTCGCGCCGGAAGGGCAGGTCGTTGATGAAATCGTTTCCAATCTGGATTTCGCACCGATGTTCCTCGAGATGGCGGGGGCGTCGATTCCGGATGAAATGCAGGGGAGTAGCTTGGTCCCAATTCTCAAAGGCGACATTCCCGAAAACTGGAGAACGAGTTTCTATTACGATTACCCGGGAGAGTTTCGGGGAAATGGAGGAGGGAATACGTGGCGTGGGAATACGGCCGGTCGAAACTCCGGAGAACCCTACTTTAACCATGGTGTGCCGCCACACGAAGGCGTGGCGGATGCTCGGTATAAACTTATCCACTACAAGCACAACGATGCTGATTGGGATTTCAAAACCGACGATGTGGATGAGTGGGAATTTTATGATCACCAGCAAGATCCCGGTGAGATGAACAACGAATACGACAATCCGGCATACGCCGGTAAAATCGCTGAGCTGAAAACCGAACTTGTCCGGTTGAAGGCCCAATATCGCGTCAACTAGTGCCTCAAACGACTCAACCAATATACCCCTGATGAAATCCTTCGTTACTTTCCTTATCGTAAGCTTACTCGCCACGGCGGTCCTAGCCAAGCGACCCAACGTCATTATCGTGATGACAGATGATCAGGGGTATCCGGAGCTTTCGGCGCATGGCAATCCAGCCTTGGAGACGCCGCATTTGGATCGGCTTCACGCCGAGAGCATTCGGTTCGAAGACTACCATGTCTCGCCCATGTGTGCACCGACGCGCGGTCAATTGATGACAGGTTTGGACGCGGCGCGAAATGGCGCGATTAATGTGAGCAGTGGACGGGCGTTGCTTCGGCCCGAGGTTCCGACGATGGCCAACTTCTTTTCTGGCGCGGGTTACGCGACGGGGTTGTTTGGCAAGTGGCACTTGGGGTCGAATTATCCCTTCCGGCCGGAGGATCGTGGTTTCGATGAGACGGTGTGGTTTCCCTCGTCTCACATTGGTTCGGTGCCGGACTATTGGGGGAATGATTACTACGACGACACTTACACGCACAACGGTGAGCTCCAGGCTTACGAAGGCTACTGCACGGATATCTTTTTTGGTGAAGCGAAGCGTTTCATGAAACAGTCAGCGGCAGCGGGTGAACCGTTCCTCGCCTACATCGCCACCAATACACCTCATGGACCCCTGGTCGCGAAACCAGGGGATCAAGCGGTGTTGGCGGAGGTGTTGGCGCAGCCGGAATTCGCTCACCTGTCGGATGCCCTGAGGAAGAGTCTGGCGAGCTATCTCGGTATGGTGCGCAACATCGATACCAACATGGGCGCGTTGTTGGATTTTCTCGAAACCGAGGGGTTGCGCGACGATACCATTCTAATTTTCCAAACGGATAACGGCAGCACGTTTGGGCAGCGATATTACAACGCTGGCATGTTTGGGTCGAAGACCCAGCTCTGGGAAGGCGGCCATCGAGTGCCGTGTTTTGTCAGTTGGCCCAATGGGGGACTGGCCGCGCCGGGAGTGGTGGAAGAGCTGACTCAGGTGCAGGATATTTTACCGACGTTGCTCGAGCTTTGCGGAATCGAGACTGAACGTGAGTTTGACGGGATGAGTTTGGCGCCTGTCCTACGGGGCGAGGCCGAGGTATCCGCGGATCGGACGCTGGTGATCAACTACAGCCGCATGCCGGGGTTTGTGAATTATCCCACGCCCTATGCGGAGTCTCTGATGACGCGCTCCGGTTCGGCGGTCTTGTGGAAGCGCTGGCGCTTGCTGGAAGATCGGGAACTCTACGATTTGAAATCTGATCCACTGCAACAGACCAATGTGATTGCCAAAAATCCCGAGGTCCTCGCGCACATGCGTAAGCATCTTCACGATTGGTGGGATGAAGTCGGGCTGATTGCGAATGAGGTGCAGCGGGTCGTGGTCGGAAGTGATCACGAAAACCCGGCCCGGCTCACCGCCTGCGAGTGGTTGGATGTGTTTGTCGATCAACAGCGCCAGATTCGCATCGGCCAACAGAAGGCGGGTTATTGGATGCTCGAGGTGGCGGAGGCGGGTGAATACGAATTCGAAATGCGACGCTGGCCGCGCGAGATTGATCGGCCGCTATCCGCTCCAGCCGAGGACGGTCGAGGCGGTCTGGCCATCAACTTCGCGAATCTATACCTGAGTGACCATCATCACACGGAAGAGGTCAGTCGGACCCGTAGTTACGGTTCGGGAAGTTATCAGCAGCGTGTGAAGCCGGAGGATACGGCGGTGACGTTTACGGCCACTCTCGAGGAAGGTCCCGTGGCGCTGCACACGTGGTTTCGGGGCGATGATGTTATTCTCGGTTCCTACTATGTTTATGTGACCCGGAAGTAATTAAAATTGATGATATTGAACTTAAAAATTCCTCGTAGTTTGGTGGCCCTATTTTGGGCCGTCGGGCTGGCGAGTGCAGCGGAGAAACCCAACGTGCTCTTCATTGCGGTGGACGATCTCAATGATTGGGTCGGCCATCTGGACGGACATCCGCAGGCGAAGACGCCCAACATTGATCGGCTCGCGCAACGCGGGGTATCATTCACGCGGGCTTATTGCTCCGCGCCGCTTTGCAATCCGTCGCGGATCAGTTTGTTGACCGGCATCCAGCCGTCGAACTCCGGCGTGTATGGCAATGGTGAGCAGCTACGGGACAAGCTGCCCGATGCGGTCACGCTCATGGCTCATCTACGCGCCAATGGATACACCGCGAAAGGCGGGGGGAAGATTTTTCATGGCGCGGGCCGGGAAGGCGACGTGGACGCCTGGGATTATTACCACAAGCCGGAGCGCATCCGCTCGCAGCCCATCGACCCGCCGGACTCACCCTGGGCACCGTGGGGAGCGGTCGCGGGCGACGACGATGACATGTATGACGGCAAAGTGGTAAATTGGACGATCGACGAGCTGGGCAAACCCGTCGACCAACCGTTCTTCCTCGCCTGCGGATTTACGAAACCGCACCTGCCATGGTATGCGCCGCAAAAATATTTCGACCTGCATCCGATTGAGAGTATTGTATTACCGGATACGTTGGACCATGACCGAGACGACCTGCCGGAGTGGGGCCAACGATTCGCCCGGGAGGTGCACGATGTTTCGAACGCCCGAAATTTTGCGACGTTGGGGGAAGACCATGACATCGTGCTGAAACACGGCCAGTGGTCGCATGCGGTGCAGAGTTATCTCGCGACGATCAGTTTTGTGGATGCCCAAATCGGTCGGCTACTCGACGCCCTGGACCGCAGCCCTCACGCCGATAACACCATCATCGTATTGTGGGGAGACCACGGTTGGCACCTCGGCGAGAAGCAGCACTGGCGGAAGCATGCTCTGTGGGAAACCACCACCCGCACGCCGCTGATCATCACGACACCGGACGGTCTCGGACGGGGTCAACGGAGTGCGCGTATGGTTAGCCTCATCGATCTTTATCCCACGTTGATTGAACTCTGCGTGGTTCCTGCGCGCGAAGGGCTCGATGGGCAGAGTTTGGTGCCCTTGCTGCGCGACCCTCAACGCGAGTGGACGCGACCGGTGTTGACGACCTTCGGCTATCAGAATCACGCCGTGCGCACCGAACGGTGGCGCTACATTCGCTACGAAGACGGCGGTGAAGAACTCTACGATCATTCCAACGATCCCAACGAATGGCATAACCTCGCCAGTCAGTCGCAACATGCCGGAGTGATTGCGAAGCTGAAGCGTGCGTTGCCCGCGGAAAACCGCCGACCCCTCGATCCATGAAAAAAAACCGCATCTCCTCATTTTCGCTGCTGACGCTAGGTCTTATGTTGACCACCGCGCTGGAGGCTCGTCCGCCTAACGTAGTCTTTTTTCTCGTGGACGATTTGGGCTGGGCGGATGTCGGTAGCTTTGGAAGCACATTTTATGAGACTCCGCATATCGATCGTTTCACCCAAGAGGGCGTAAAATTCACGTCAGCCTATGCGGCGTGTCACGTGTGCTCGCCGACGCGATCGAGTATTTTGACCGGAAAATATCCGGCTCGAACGGGGCTGTCGGATTGGTTACGCGGTCGGCGAGATTTTCCGTTTCAGAAGCTGAAGAACGTGCCCAGTGTGCAGCAGCTGGCCTTTGAGGAGACGACGTTGGCAGAGGCGATGCAGTCCCACGGTTATCGAACCGCTGCGCTGGGCAAGTGGCATCTAGGTGAGGCGCCCTCCACCCCTGACGCCCATGGCTTTGACGAGCATGCGCCGCAAAATTGGAGTCGAGGTGCGCCAAATCGCACGTTTTATGCGCCTTATAATTTGGACGGACTCGAGGGGCCGGAAGGAGAGTATCTCACGGATCGGCTGACCGAGGAAGCGCTCTGTTTTATGGAGCGAAACCAGGACCAACCCTTCTTCCTCTACATGGCCCATTTTGCGGTGCATGATCCGATCGAAGGCCGCGGAGATTTGGTCGAGAAGTATCAAGCGAAACTAAAGGTAAACCCTGCTTCGACGACGGACCGATTTGTGTTGGAGGGAAATCCGGATGACGCGAACCCGTTGAGCCGCGCTGAGCTCGATGAACTCATTGAAGATGAGGCCTACGCCGGCTACAAAGTGCTGCCGCAGCGCACCGTGAAAATCAAACAGCATCAAGATAACGTGGAGTTTGCCGGCATGGTGGAAGCGATTGATCAAAGCTTGGGTCGCATCTTGACGAAACTCGAATCACTCGGTCTCGCCGACGACACCGTGGTGATTTTCTTCGCCGATAACGGCGGCATGTCGGGGATGAATCTGGGTAACCCAACCCGGAGCATTACTGAAGCGCAGCTCGACCGTGCGTTCTCGACGTCGAATCTCCCGCTGCGCGGAGCCAAGGGTTGGCTCTACGAAGGAGGGATTCGGGTGCCGTGCATCGTGAAGTGGCCCGGCCACGGGCAGTCGGGAAGCGTGGTGGATGAGCCGATCATCAGCACCGATTTTTATCCGACGATCTTGGAGATGGCAGGTTTGCCTGCGATGCCCAAACAACATCGTGATGGCGTGAGTTTGGCGCCGCTGGTGACCGGAAGCGACGGATTCGATCGCGAGGCAATTTTCTGGCACTTTCCGCACTACAGTAATCACGGCATGCAGAGCCCTGCGGGGGCGATTCGCGCCGGAGATTTTAAATTGCTGGAGTATTTTGAAAACGACACCGTGCAGTTGTTTGATCTGAAGAACGATATCGGCGAACAGCACGACCTGGCCCAAACGCAGCCCGAGAAAGCCGTTGAGTTGCGGGCGAAATTACATGCTTGGAGAGACTCGGTGGGAGCTCGCATGCCGGGGCCGAATCCTGATTATGACGGAGGGCTGAATTAGGATGAAACGCTTAGAGGCAGGATTTTTGAGAACGAGAACGAGTAAGAGTAAGAGTAAGAAAATGATTATGATGATACTAAGGACTATTGGGATATTAGGATTGTTTGCTGCGGTTGCTCAGGCGGACGGGCTGCGGGTGGTGCAGGATGGGGATGCCCAGACGATTTCGGTTTTCCGTGAAGGCGGAGCTGAGGCGATTTTGGTGCAGGCGGCGCGGGCTGATCACCGGCCTTATTTGCATCCGATGGTGGCGCCCGACGGGAACGGAATTTTGACAGAATACAGTCCGGGGCATCACTTGCATCAGACGGGAATCTATTGGGGGTTTACACGGATCAATGGGCGCGACTACTTCCATCATCCGGCGGAGGGTTATTGGAGCCGAGATAGCTATCGGGTGATTGAGGCTGCCGGTGACGTCGTGACGTGGGAGACGGTTTATGAATTGAATGACGAGGCGAGTTCACCGGTGATGATTGAAACGCAGCGTTGGACGATGCGGGCGACGGGCGGTCAATATCTGTTGGACCTAACTTGGTCGGGTCGGGCGGTGGTCGATCTCGCGATGGCGGAATATAAATATGGAGGACTGTTTATTCGCATGCCCTGGAAACGGGGTTTTACCAAGGGCCGAGTGGTAAACAGCGCCGGACAGGTGAATGCCGAAGGGGAAGGGCAGCGGGCGAGTTGGGTGGATGTGGGCATGGACATCGAAGGACGCGACGACTGGGGTCATATTGCGGTGCTGGATCATCCGGAGAACCGCAATTTCCCTCAAGCCTGGCGTGTCGATGGACAAATGGGAATTGGTCCCGCTCCGGCCCGAATGGGTGATTGGGAGATCAAAGAAGGTGAGACCGCGGTTTACCGTCACCAACTCGTGGTCTACGGCGGTGAACTAGATGCGAATAAGATGAACGCGCAGTGGGAGGATTACAGTGGCGTGGCCTTCACGACGATGAATCGCGAAGAGGCGGCTCTTGATTTGTTGGCCAAGGCTTTGAATCAAACCGATGACGCGGCGGTGCAGTTGCGATTGCTGCAAGGCATGCGCGATGGATTGGCCGGCAGGCGTGATGTCGCGGCTCCGGCGATGTGGGAGGAAGCGGGAGAGAAATTATTACAGAGCGGTGATCAAGCGGTGCGTTTGCTGGCGGAGGAAGTGGCGCAGATCTTCGGGGATGACCGGGCGGCGGAAAGAGCGTTGGCTCGATTGATTGATCGAGGCGCACCGTTGGCCGATCGGCAGGCTTCGCTGAGGGTATTGGTGGCGCAGTTGCATCCCAACTTGGGCGAAACGCTCGAGGGGCTGCTGAATGATGAAGCGCTACAAATCGATGTGATCCGAGCGATGGGCGCGGTGGCGCACCCGAGCGCGACGTCGCAGTTGTTGGAATCCTACCCTGCGCTGCCAGAGCTTTCGCGGCGGGCAGTGGTGGAGACGTTAGCGACGCGCAAGAAGACGGCGGAATCGTTGGTCGGCGCCGTGAGGTCGGGGCAAATTTCGAAGCGCGATATTCCAACTCATGCGGCCCGGGCGATGGAGTCGCTTTTGGGGGAATCGTTCACCGCCGTTTATGGAGAAGTGGGTGAAATGACCGAGGACAAGAGCGTCTTATTTACCAAATATCAGAAGTTACTCACTTCGGATCGGGTGAAACGCGCGAACCTATTTACTGGTCGTGAAATTTACGAACGGACCTGTGGAGCCTGCCATGTGTTGTATGGGAAAGGGGGCGAGATTGGCCCGGATCTGACCGGATCGAATCGAGCGGATCTTGATTATATCTTGCTCAATATTTTGGACCCCAGTGACGATATTCCGGATAGCTACAAAATGGTCACACTCACCCTAAAGGATGGCCGCGTGCTGGTGGGGACGATCGTCGCGGAAGATACCCAACGCCTTACCCTCAATGCGGTGGGACAAAAGCACGTGATTGCCGCGGGTGATCTGGCGTCACGAGTGACATCAGACATTTCCATGATGCCGGAAGGTCTACTGTCGACCATGAATGACAACCAAGTAGTTCATTTGATCGAGTATTTGAAAACGACCGAACAAGTGGAGTTTACCCCATGAATTTTACCCTGAATCCAATGATCTCTTTTACTTCAAAATCAAATCACAGCCGCAGCGCCCTGACGGCGCTAGCGCTGGCGTTGAGCTTCGCATCTGCCGCGTTTGCGCAGGAAGCGAAAACAAGTAACGCGCCGTTTCTCACTCCCACCGAAGCCGTCGCCAAGATGGATATCCCGGAGGGGTTTGAGGTGTCCATATTCGCGGCGGAGCCCGACCTCGCGGAACCCATTGCGTTCTGCTTCGATGACCGGGGTCGGATGTGGGTGGTGGAGAACCTCAATTATCTGAACCGCCGCTCGCACACGTATGAAGAGGTGAGCCGGATCAAGATTCTAGACGATACCGATGGCGACGGCGTCTTCGATAAGATGACGCTTTTTGCCGACGACATCACGTTTAGCTCGGGGATCGCGGTGGGGTTTGGCGGTGTGTATATTGGGTCGCCTCCCAACTTGAGTTTCATTCCGGATCGTAACGGCGACGATGTGCCGGACGGACCACCCGAGGTGTTGCTCGATGGCTGGGGGATCGATGACCGGCATGAGACCCTGAATAGTTTCATCTGGGGACCGGACGGTTGGCTCTACGGTTGTCACGGCGTGTTCACAAATTCGAATGTGGGCAAACCCGGTGCCAGTGATGACGAGCGTCAGTTTATCGATGCGGGCATTTGGCGCTATCATCCGGTGAAGGATGAGTTCGAGATCTTTGCGCGCGGTTTATCGAACCCATGGGGTTTCGATTTCAACGACGAGGGACAAGGTTTCGCGACGTGTTGTGTGATTCCGCATCTCTTCCACGTGTCGCAAGGCGGGGTGTATCACAAGCAGAGCAAGAAGCACGTGAACCCCTACATTTACGACGATATCAAAACGATCCGCGATCACGCGCATCGTTCCGCGCATGGGGGTGCTCGGTTCTATTTGGCCGACACGTTTCCAGCGAAATACCGGGATCAATTATTCATGTGCAACATCCACCAACACGAGGTGTTGACGGACAAAATGTCGCGCAGTGGATCGGGCTATATCGGTCATCATGGTGAGGATTTCATGCCCACCAACGATTTGGCGTGGGTCGGGTTCAGCGTGGAGATCGGTCCGGAGGGCGGGGTGTATATCCTCGATTGGCACGATACGGATATTTGCGGCAACGCCATCAATTTTCCGGACAGTGGTCGGATCTATCGGATCATGCCGGAAGGCGTCGCTCCAATCGCACGGCCAAATTTGCGGGACCTATCCGACCTGGAGCTCGTGGAGATGCAGCTGCACTCCAACGACTGGTATGTGCGTCATTCGCGCACCTTGCTGCAACAACGCACCGCCGAAGGCTGGTTGGATAAACGGACAGTGCACAAAAAGCTGGTGAAGCAGTTCAACCAGGCGACGACCAGCGGCAAACGCCTGCGTATGATGTGGGCTGGCTGGGTGACCGGTTACTTCGATGGATACGACGGGCAGGAAGCGTTTCATTGGTTGCTCGATCATGAGGATGAATATTGCCGGGCTTGGGCGGTGCAACTGATGGGCGAAGACCGCGAGTTTTCAGCCGCAACGTTGGCGAAGTTTACGCAACTCGCGAAGACGGACAGCTCGCCGGTGGTCCGGCTCTATTTGGCGTCGGTCTTGCAACGTATGGAGTTTGAAGACCGCTGGCCGTTGCTGGAGGCGTTGGCCTCCCGAGAGGAAGACCGTGAAGACGCGAACATTCCGCGGATGTTGTGGTTCGCGCTCGAACCGATGGTTCCGGACCATGCGGAGAAAGCCTTGTCCTTAGCCGTAAACAGTGGAGCCGGAAACCTGCAGGAGTTTGTCGCTCGGCGGATGCTAGGTGGCGCTGAGATTGCGGATGTGAACTTCGATGAACTGATTCAAAAAGTGGCCCCCGGGTTTAAACTATCCCGCGGCGAAGCGGTGGAGTTGTTGAGTAGCTTCCGCAACGAAGTCGCGCTGCAGACCCATCCGGTCAGCGAGAAGGCAAGTGCGCGGTTGGTGCGTAATTTAAGCGTACCAGCGGACAAGAAAACGACGCTCAAAATCCGCGCGAGCTACCATCCGCATGGCGACTGGCGACTCAAAGTGACGGTGGCTCGCAAACTGTTGTTAAACCAAATTGTGAGCTACGAAACCGTGCAGGATGAGTGGCTCGAGGTTGAGGTCAATCTCTCCGAGTTTGCCGGAGCGAGTGCTGAAATCATCATCGAGAATCAGGCGAATAATTGGCAGAACGAGTTCGGGTATTGGGGGAGTATTGAAGTCGTTAGCGAATGATGCGTTGGAGCTGAGAGGCAGGCACGATCACACTTTTTTGAAGCGGATGATGATGCGGGGTCTCTTCGCTCATGAAGGCGGGTGGACTATTTTTTAGACTTGGAGTAAAAGCGATCGCGATGGTTCTCGGCCCAGGAGATGAGTTCGGCGGCAATCTCAGGCTCCTCGTCGATGAGGTTAATCAGCTCATTGGGGTCTGCTTTCAGGTCGAAGAGAGATAGACCGATTTCTCTTTTTTCAAACGTGCCATCAACCCCGTCGTTGCCGGCTTTGATCAGGTGTCGATAGCTGTGGGGAAGGTGGACTTTCCAGCGGCCGTCGCCGGAGATGATTCCTTCAAATTCTTTGCTGGTCGAAAAGGGATAATAACGGTGCGGATTGGTCGCGAGAGGCTGGCTGGTGAGAATGGGCCAGATATCGTGTCCGTCGATTTCGTGGTCGGGTAAATCAGCGCCGGCGAGACGGGCGAGAGTTGGCATGAAATCGATGGTGCCAAACATCGTGGTGGAGCGGTGACCGGCGGGAATCGCGGGTGGATAACGCACGACGGTCGCACTGCGTAGGCCGCCGTCGAATCCGGTCGCTTTGGCCTCACGGAATGGGGTCGCACCGGCGTGGTTTCCGTAGCTGTGCCAGGGACCGTTGTCCGAGGTGAATATGATGATGGTATCATCGGCGATGTGGTGTGCTTCGAGAGCCTTCATCACTTCGCCCACCGACCAATCCAACTCCATCATCACGTCGCCGTAGAGGCCCATACCAGATTTACCGGCAAAACGATCGCTGACAAAAAGCGGGACGTGCGGCATGGAGTGGGCGAGGTAAAGAAAGAATGGTTCGTCGTGATGGCGGTTGATGAAATCGACAGAATTTTCGGTCGCCCAAACGGTGAGTAACGTCTGGTCGGGTTTGTCCATGTCCTCGATCGTGACTTCACCGTTGTCCCAGAATTGCAGGGGGTGCTTGCCCCAGTGCTCGGGGTTGCCGGGGTGGAAACGCCACATGTCGTTGGAATACATCAACCCGGCGTGCTCATCGAAACCGCGGGCGAGAGGACGGGTCTCGGGTTGGTCGCCGATGTGCCACTTGCCGAAGTGCCCGGTGGCGTAGCCCCGTGGCTTGAGCAGCTCGGAGAGGATTTTGATATCCGGAGTTAGGCCACGGCCGAAGGGACCGTGGGCGCCGAAGACTTGGTTGCGACCTGGAACGGTGCCGCTGAGAAGCGCCGCGCGCGAGGAGGAGCAGACGGCCTGCGGCACATAAACGTTATCGAAACGGGTGCCCTCGGCGGCGAGGCGTTCGACGTTGGGTGTTGCGTAGGCAGGATCCCCAAACGGCTTGAAGTCGGCCCATCCAGAGTCGTCCAAGAATATAACAACGATATTAGGCGGCCGTTCGGCCAGTGCGGGAGTCAAGGCGGCGAAAAGCGCGATGAGCAATAAGGTGAGGAGGCGGGGTAGGGTGCGATTCACGATAGGTGATGGTGAATACCCATCGGGGCGAAGATAGGGATGGACGAACGAGGTCTGACAAAGGGTTCGTTGGCCTCGTTTTTCAATGATATTTCATCAAAAAATCGCCCTCCATGACCAATTCTGCCACCGAATCTGGGGGATCCCTAACCAAAGAGGGTCAGGTCCTGTTTTATATATCAATTGGCGATAACTGAGCTAAATTGACATTTTAAGACCCTCAGAGGTTCCAAAATCATGGAAACACGATCTAATCCCGTTTAGTGGAGGCCGTTAAAACGTCTCAGGACGGTGCTGATTGCAGAAAAATTGGATAATCACGACCTGACCTCCTTTTCGCGGAGGCGGGAACTGTCCCAGGCTCCGTCGACGGAGGGATCACCGCTAGTGCGGTCCTTGAACTGATCTTCCATCTCTGAGATGCCGCGGCGAATTTCGTAGACGAAGGCCTTCTCGCCTTTGTGAACAGTCGCGATTTCCGACGTGGAATCCCGATCAAATTTGGCAAACGCTCGGGCCAATACCCCTCGGCGTGGTGCTGACCTGCCTCGATTCCCGCACTGCCCCTGAGACTATGTTCGATCAAGGGATCGGCGATCTCTTCGTGGGTCGCATCGCCGGTAATTTTGCCGCAGACTACATGATCGGTAGTTTCGAATTCGCGCATAAGTTGGCCGGAGCCAGGGTTCTCGCCGTGGTCGGGCACTCTTCCTGCGGCGCAGTAAAAGGTGCCTGCGACGGTGCTAAGTTGGGTAACCTTACGCATACGCTGGCTCAGCTCTCACCCGCACTCGATGCGGTGGCTGCCTCGGTGCAACCGCGTAATGCCAAGAACCCGGATTTTGTGCAAAATGTAGCCGATGCCAACGTGCGTCTCACCGTTGATCGCGTGCTCGCCAAGAGCGAAGTCCTGCGCGATATGGTCAAGTCAGGCGACCTTGGCGTCATCGGTGGCATGTATGACTTCAGCACCGGCAAGGTCACTTTCTATGCGGATACCGCCCATGGTTTGAAAATGCCTAAGTAACTTTGGGCGGCTCAGGTAACCGCCTGATTGCAAGTAGTAGGAGATGCCCGGTAGCCGTAGCGGCTGCCGGGCTTACTTTTGGGCGAATGCAGTCGGAATTGTTTCGGCGAAATACCCTGCCGGGAATACCGGTTGGCTGGGCGCAGCCGATTCGCTTTAACGGTAAGTTTGCTGCTTCTGCCAGATTTCGCGATCGGTGAAGGTGGGCTCAGTAGCACTTTTATCGTGATTGGAGCTGGAAAGCAGCGTAATGAATACGTGGGCTTTTTGCGGATCGATGGTGTCGGCAAAGAACTGGGCGACTTCCGCTTGATCCAACTGATCGAGTTCGGCGAGGACCTCTTGAGTGCGGCTCCATTCGCCGTCAAAATCGAATCCAAGGGTGAAGAATTTGGCGGATTTTTCGGCGATGCTCTTGGGTTTCTCTTCGAGTTGGGAGCGGACTCCTGCGATCAGCGTTTGCCAATCTTCCACGGAGAGCTCAGCCAGCATTCCAGGCAATTCACTGATCCTCTTTTCCGAGCGCGTGCGTTGTTCGTCGGCGGGATATTCACTGGATTGGATCACGAACAGAATCACGCGTTCGCGGAGGGAGGCACTGGCAGCCGAGCCGACGATGTAGCCGAGTTGTTGGCGGGTGCGCATTTCCTCAAAATACGGAGTATTCATGAAGTTACCGATCACCGCTGCAGCGGCCCGAGTTTTGGGCGCTTCACCGGTGAATCGATAGACGGCGCGATAGGTGGAGTTTACCCCTTCGATCGCGGCGACATCGGTGATCGTTTCTCCGGGGGTGGTGGTGAGGTGGCGTCGGTAAAGCAGGTCATCCTCGCCGACAGCCGTGGGGACCAAGGCCGCTTCGATTCGGCGGACCGCTTGCCTGGAGGCATGGGGGGAGAGATGGCCGTGGATAAGCGCTTCGAGTTTACCCTTGGCGAAGAAGGTTTGGGCGGCGGTTTTGACTTCGGCCAACGTCACCTTGGCAGCTTGATCAAGGGAGTGATCGGGCAGGAAGTAAGACTCGCGAAATAGGGTGGTGTAGCGGTCGCGGGCGAGCGCGTAGGCTTCGGTTTGGGCGTAGCTTTGCAGGTTGCGTTGCACGAGCTCGCTCAGCGATGCAAAGCGTTCGTCGTTTATGGTAAACGTCAGCATTTGCTCAGCTACGTATTCGGCGAAGCGCACGGGAGAGTCGCCGAATCCGGTGACGGTGAGCGTGATGCCCTCGAGACCAACATTGAGCGCGTAGTCCACGCCCGCGATGGAGGCGTCGCCCGCCGCGGGTTCGATGCTGTCTTCGAGGCACATTTCGTAGAGACGCAGGAGTAGATCCATCTCGGCGGTGGCGTTCGCGCGCGTCGTCACGAAGCGGAATTTGATCGTAGTTTGCGGGCGCTCGAATTCGACGTCTTGGGCGTAGTAAAGTTGCAGCGCAGGTTCGTCGATGAGCAGGAGCGGTTGTTCGGCGAGGAGGGCGGTTTCCTTCGGAATGAACGGGTTGGCGGCCGGCAAGGCAAAGCCATCGACGGCGGGCGGGGTCACGAGACGGTCGTAGGTTTCGCCGGTGGTTTCGGTGTAAGCATATGCGGTCTCGTAAATTTCCTCGGTGCGATCTGCGGGCACGCCCTTGGCTTGGAAGGTGGCCAACATATTGTCGGGCGTGAGGGCGTTCAGAAGTTCCCGGTAGGCGGCTTCGTCGGGCTCACCCCAAACGAGGGGCGCGCGTTCCGCGATGGAGAGGGGATAATATAGAGCGTTGTTAGCGAGCTCGGTGGCGAGGGCGGCGCCTTCGCCGCGATCTTCATAGGACTCTTGCAGGGATGCGATGCGCGCTTGGTCGGCGTAAAAGTCCGCGGGAAAAGGTGCGGCGCGCAGGTGGTTCAGATACGCGTAAAACAACTCCATGACCTGCTGCACATTCTCCGCGCCGTGAGGCGTGAGGTCGGCGGACAGGAAGAGGGATTCGTAGCCGGTGGTGCGGGTCCAAGTGAATCCGCCGACTTGGGTGGCGAGGTCGGCTTCTTTGAGCGCTTCAATCAGGCCGCCTTTGCCGGGGTAGTTGATCAGGGAGAGGAGAAGTTCGTCGGGCTTACTCGCGAAGTTGGGACGGGTTGGCGGGATGACAAATTCGAGCCATAATTCACGGATCTCTTTGACGGGTTCGATGGTAGCAAGGCGCAGGGCCTCTTTACGCGGAAGGAATATCGGCTCACGTTCGATGGTGTCGAGAGAGCGGTTGAGGATAGGCCCGAATTTCTCGCGAGCGTGTTTCTCGAGTTCGTCGAGGGAGGCATTACTGGCGATGGCGAGGGCCATGCGATCGGCACTGTAGTTGGCCTCATAGAAAGCGCGCACGACGTCGGCGTCGGCATGGGCGAGGGTCTTCAGATTACCGGTGGAAAACTTCGATTCACCGGCGGCGGGATTGTAAAGTTCGCGGCGGACATTGAGCATGCGACGCAGATCGTTTTGGACGTGGCGCATGGCCTCATTGTTGACGGCGTTGACCTCCCGATCGGTGAAGTCGGGGTTGAAGAGTGGAGCGATGAAAAACTGGGCGAAGCGATCGAGTGCGCCGGGCAGCGCTTCGTGGCGCACCTCAAGTTGGTAGTTGGTCAGATCGGTGGACGTGTAGGCGTTGTTGTAGCCGCCGTTGGTGTTGATGAAGGTGCTATAGTCGGAGACATCGGGATATTTTTCGGTGCCGAGAAAGAGCATGTGCTCCAAAAAGTGAGCGAGGCCGGCGTGTTCAAAGGGGTCGTCAATCTGGCCAATGCCGACCGCGAGCGCCGCACCAGACTTGTTGAAATTGGAATCTGAGACGAGGAGCACGCGCAGGCCGTTATCGAGCACGAACCGGCGAAATTCGGCCTGGTCGGTCGTCGCGACGATGCGGGGTGGCAGCTCCGGAACCTCGGCCGCGAGGGTGGAGGTGAAGCACAAGCCGACGAGGATTGAGGTGAGAAAGCGCGTAAATCGGGATGACATGGGAGGAGAAGCTAGGGGATTGGACCGGTGATGGCTAGATCGCTCATTACGACCGGATGAAGCAGTGGACTTAGGGTAGGGACGCGTTTTGGCCGGTTGGGTTCCGTCCTCGCCACGGCGTTCCGGGTAGGTTGGGTTGAGGTATCAGCGATTCTAAATCAACTCCCGCCACCTCAATTCCGCCGGCTGCTATGCAGTGGTTGGTGCGTTATGCGGGGTTCCCCGGACGCCGACTAGAGCCGTGGGCGGAGCAGCTGGTTTTACTTTCTGCCCTGGTCGAGGCCGCAAATGTTCAGGTCAAGCGCGGTGATTCGCGTTTGGTGAGGCAAGATGCCCGTGAGGCCGCATCACAGCGCCAACAAGCGGAGAACCGCCGCAAGTCTCACTTTAAGAGCGATAACCGCACGAAGGTTTAGGGTTTCGACGAAACAGCCCACCCTTTAGGTGCGTTTGGTCGGGCGAGCCTCACCATCCTTAGTCGTCAATCGCAGCAAAGGTGAGCTGGGAGAACTTCGCGCCGGTTTCGTCGCCTACGTTCCCCCGGGTTTGTTTAAAGATCATGGCGAGCAGGCGTTCCTCGGGATCGGCGAAGTAGGAGGTGTTGAAATAGCCACCTCCGTTGAAGGTGTTGATACCACCCAGACCGCCGTGCGAGACGCCCTCGGGCGTGAGCACACTGAAGGCCAAACCATAGTATTTGGTGTCTGCGAGTTCACTTTGGAATGCCATGATGGTTTTGATGGTGGTGCGGCTGAGGAGGCGGGTGCCTTGGTATTCACCGCCATTCAAATACATCTGCAAAAATGCGGCGTAATCACGCACCGTGCTGGTGAGTCCGGCGCCACCGCTAAACCAGGTGCGGGCACCTTTGATGGGGTAGTCGGCGTCGTAGTGCTCCGTGCCCTCGTATTTTAACCATCCTTCTTTGCCGGGTCTTTGCACTGTCACGAGGCGGTCCACCTGATCGTCGGACAGGTAGAATTGAGTATCTTTCATGCCGAGTGGTTCAAAGATACGCGTGCGCAGAAACTCATCGTAGGGAAGGCCCGAGAGGACTTCCACCAAACGGCCGGCAACGTCGAGTCCCTCCGAGTAGTGAAATTCTTTTCCCGGCTCGAAGAGTAGGGGGAGCGCGGCGAGCTTCTTGACGTTGTCGGCTAGCACGACCGGTTCGGTCGCGAAGAGATCGGTGATACCCGCGTCGATGTAGATCTGTTTCATCCGTGGGTCCCGATCGATGATACCGTAACCGATGCCGGAGTTGTGGGTGATGAGTTGGCGGATGGTGATTTCGTTATTCGCCGGGCGAGTGGAGTAGCGACGGGTATCATGGCCGTATGCGACCAGCACAGTGGGGTTGGCGAATTCGGGCAGGAATTTCGAGAGCTTATCATCGAGTTTAAAGTGTCCCTCTTCCCACAGCATCATGATGGCGGTGGAGGTGATGGCCTTGGTCTGCGAGGCGATGCGGAAGATCGAGTCGACCTGCAGTTCCCGGCCGTCAGGATCTGCCGTGCCAAAGGCGCGATGATAGGCGATCTTCCCATCCCGCGCGATCAGCGCCACCGCCCCGGGGATTTGCTCGGCCGCGATCGCGTCTTCGATCATAGTGTCAATGCGGTCGAGCCGTTCGGGAGAGAGTCCGACCGAGACTGGGCTGGCATCGGCGAGAGGTTCCGAGTGTTGGTTGGAGGAAGTTTGAGCCGATAGCGTGGAGACTCCGAGAACAAGGGTGGTGAACAAACGCAGGGTAAGACGCATAAGAATCAATAAACTGTCCGATAGTGACTCCGTTGCACGTCGATTTCTGCAGTAAAATCGCTATTCGTCCGTGAGTTTTAACGGTGAGGCTGAAAGTTGTTAAAAAACTAGCAGACCTACCGCCGACCGCTATTCACCTGGCGGGCGTTCTGCCCAAACCGTTCGGCGAGAAGCAACTCCGCGAACGCTTGCAGCAAGTGTTGGAGGGATAGTCGGAGCGGTCGGGCTGTGTTGATGTCGGGCGTAAAGGGCCGGATCCACATGGCGAGTGCAGTGGATGGAGTGGGTGGGTCGGGCTTTACGCCCGACATTGAAAGTTGTTTGGCTGTCGCCAGTTCTTAGTCTCTCGGCGTGAGCAAGATATCTAACCAACCCTCATCTTTGCCGATTTTCTCGAGTGTCGGGTAGTTCAGACCGCCGACGTAATCGATTTCGATCGTGCGAAAAACGTCGCCCGCTTTGACGAGCAGCTTGAGCGGCGTGGACTTGGTCTTGATGAGTTTCTTCAACGCGTCGGCATCGTAGCCGCGACCGTTCACTGCGAGGATTTTGTTGCCCTTGGCGAGGCCGGCTTCGAAGGCGAGGCTGTCCCAAATGACGTTGCTAACGTCGCCGTTGTTTTCGATCGACATGCCGATCGAATAAGAAAGCTCCGTGTATTTGAATTCACTCTCGGCCTTTTTGAAATAAGCGGAGGGCTCTTCGGTGAAGATGAGCCGGTAACCGCCGCGCTCAAAACCATCGAGCGGCGCGTGGGTGTTGGTTTGCTCAACGCGCTGGCGCAACCAAGGCTCCCAGTCGAAGGTGAGCACCTTGTTGAGCTCCGTGACCACATCGTCGAAAGTATAGGTGAGCTGGCCGAGATCGCCGTCGTTCACGCCGAAGAAGTTTCGAGCGAAGTCGTCGAGCGATCTTCTCCCGTCAGTGCGTTCGCGAATCAGACTGTCTGCATCGAGCCAGATCAAGAGACCTTCACTGTAGTAGTCTTTCCCACGTTGCCAACTGGACCATCCGATCGGTTGCCGCGCGGAGATCACCGGAGCGAGGGTGGTGTCGGCTAGGGGACGCCAGGTCCGGCCGGGACGACCATCGTCGTAACGGGCTGCCGTTGAGCCGAGCATACCGAGGACCTCTTCTTTGGTCATGAGTCCCGATCGAGCGGCGAGAATGTAGCCCCAGAATTGGGTTTGGCCTTCGTAGACCCAGAGCAGGTTGTCGCGAATGGGGGTGCGGAAGTCGGCGGTCCACATGTCGGCGGGACGCCGATATTTGCCGTTCCAGCTGTGCACCATTTCGTGGGATAGTAGGTCACGATCAAAGAGAGCACCTTCCCATTCGGTGAAGTAGCCGGGGTCGACTTGATTTTCCGAACTGCTTTGGTGCTCCAGACCGATGCCACCAATGGTGTCACTGATCGCGACGAGGAATTCATATTCGCCGTAGTGTTGGCCGCCGAAAAGGAGCGATGCTTGATTGACGAGTTCTCGGTGGATTTCGATTTGCTCTTCGGTGGCGGCGAGATCTTCGGGCTGATCGGCAAAGAGGTGGAGGTCGACCGAATCCGTCAGGGCTTCCTTGCGGTAGTGGCGGCCGGCAAACATCGGGCTATCGACTAGCACGTCGATCGTGGTGGTTTCGTAGACAAATCGATTACCGGTCTGTGATTTCAGATCGAGGGCGCTGGCGGCGGCCCAGTCTTCAGGAAACGTGACAGTGGGCGTGACCCGGATTTGGCGGGTATAGTATCCCGCCGGATACAGGATCATGTCCCACCATTGCAGATTGAGCATGTCGGGGGTCGTGACGACGCGGCCTTGGTTGGGCTCGGTCGGGGAGAGGAATTGAAATTCGAGATCGAGCGAGTCGACGCCCGCAGGCACCTCGATGTGGAACGCGTAAACCTCCACATCATCGCGTCGCCATGGGATGATTTTGTCACCGGCGCGGATCTTCAAGCCGGCGAGTGCGCGGATGGATCCGAAGACGCGATGCTTGGCCGGGATCCACTTGGGGAGCATCAGGGTGAGCGGTCCGGCACCGGCGACGGGCACAGTCTGTTCGACGTAGTAGATGCGTTGCCTGAGATCGGTCGCATCGACCGAAACCGTGAGCGCGCCCGGATACGGAATATCCCGCGCGACCGGAATCAGTATCGGGAATGGGTAGCGCAGTGGGGAGGGTGTCGGCTTTGGCTATACCGAGCGGAAGTAGAAACCCGACGAGAAGGATTGGAGGGAAAGCACGCATGACAGTTATACGGCCAACGTAGCACTGGCATCGAGCAGCTCAACGGAAATGAAAAGCGCCTCCGGCGCTGGTCAGTTCGTAACCATAATGGTTACGAACCGCAGGATAGTGAAATAGAACGAGGCTTCAATTTACCCGCTTCCGTTCGGTCCACTTTTCGGGGATGTATTTATAGGTTCCGCGGTTGAGTGGTTTGCCGTCGGGGCGGGCGAGGAGGGCCCTCGGGTTGTGCCAGTAGCCAACCGGGCGGACGTTGGCTCCCGGGTGCGTGACGCCATCGCCGATGTCGGTTCGCGCCTGATCGAGTAGCGTTTCGAGACGAGTTGCCACATTGGGGTGTTGGTTAATGAGGTTGGTGGTTTCGGATATATCGGCGGAAAGGTTGTAGAGCGCCGGTTGGCCATTGTCCGCCTTCAGGTGGAGTTTCCAAGGCCCGCTGCGCACTGCCTCTAGCTCCTCCTTACGGTAATAGTAGAACGCGTCGTGCTGGGTCCTAGCGTTGGGCGCAGCACTCAGAATCGGCCAGATGTCATGACCATCGAGGATGCGATCGGTGGGAGCTTTCGAATTGGCGAGGCGGGCCAGGGTCGGAAGTAAATCCATGGTCGAAGTGATCTCATCTGAGCTGCTTCCCGCGGGGATTCTGCCAGGCCAATGGACGATAGTGGGCACCCGCACACCGCCCTCATACGTGCTGCCTTTTCTGCCGCGGAGGGGCGTGGCGATACCGCGAGCAGGGCCGTTGTCAGACGTGAATATAACGAGAGTATTATCGTCCAAATCGAGCTGTTGAAGTGTTGCCATGATTTGACCCACGGACTCGTCGAGTTCTTCGATCGCATCGCCGAGAATGCCGTTGGCGCTTTGGTCCTTAAAAGGCTCACCGGCTTGGAGCGGCACGTGGACCATGACATGGGGTAGGTAGAGAAAGAAGGGTTGGCTCTTGTTTTGGCGAATGAACCTTAGTGCTTCTCGAGTGAGGTCGGCGGTGATGGTGGATTGATCCGTGAGTTCGCCGATGACCTCGGTGTCCCGCAGGAGAGGGAGGGGCGGGAAGTTCCAGCCCTTCGCGTTGTTCCCGGGATACATGTCGTTTGAATAGGGAATGCCATAATACTCATCGAATCCGTGATTGGTGGGGAGGAAATCGGGTTGATCACCAAGGTGCCACTTACCGATGCAGGCGGTGGCGTAGTTCTGAGTCTTAAGGATTTCAGCGATGGTGACCTCGTCGGGGTTTAGTCCGTGTTCATCGCCGGGCATGATAACGGGGTGGAATGAGCCGGTCATGAGCCCGATGCGTTTCGGGTAACTGCCGGTCAGGAGCGCGGCACGTGACGGGGTGCAGAGGGCGGCGGCGTAGAAACTGGTGAGGCGCATGCCGCCCTTGGCGAGTCGATCTAGATGCGGCGTGCGATTGAGCGTAGAACCGAACGGGCCGATGTCGGCGTAACCCATATCATCGATGAAGATGATAATGAAGTTGGGCGGACGATCGGTCGATTCCGCGGCGGTCAGACTGAGAATGACACCGACAAAAATCAGGACCAGCGATGCGAGGGTGAATCGGGTTCGATTCATGATTTTGGAGAGGGAAGAGGCACCTGTAGACGGCGGGGGCCCTCGTCGAAAAAGCGGACACCGTTTCCGGTATTTTCGAGATCACCCAGTTCCTCGCGAGCGGCGTCGATGCGTTGCAGCAGGGACTGCACGATGTCGGAGTGGACGTTGGCCAGGTTGCTGGCTTCGGCGGGATCCTGATCGAGGTCGAAGAGTAGGGTTTCCGGAATCTGCTCGATTAGACGGCCCCACCAACCTGTGCCGGCGGGATTGCCCTCACGGGGGAGCACGAGTTTCCATTTTCCGGCGCGAACCCCGGTGAGCATGCAGCCGGCGTAGTAGAAATAGTCCTCGCGGGGACTGGTGGCAGTTTCACCGCGGAGGAAGGCGGAGGCATCGTGGCCATCGATTTCCCACGTCGGTAGTTTTGCGCCGGAGAGGTGGGCAAAGGTGGGCAGCAGATCCATGGTCGAGAGCAGTTCGGCGGATTGGCGACCGGCGGGGATTTGCCCCGGCCAACGGGCAATAAACGGCACGCGCGAGCCGCCCTCCCATGCGCTCATCTTCCAGCCTTTGAGGGGAAGTGCGCTGCCGGAGTGATCGAGGGGGATGAAAGGCTCGCCGTCACGTTTGGAGCCCATGGGTGCATGCGTGGGTTCGATCCAAGGACCGTTGTCGGAGGTGAAGATGACGAGAGTGTTTTCGTCGAGGCCGAGCTCTTTGAGCTTCGCAAAAATCTCTCCACTCGACCAATCGATCTCTTCGATCGTATCCCCGTAGGGACCGTAGTCGGATTTACCTTTGAAGTTTTCCGAAGCGCCAACGGGGACGTGCGGTAAGTTGTGGGCGAGGTAGAGGAAGAACGGCTCGGATTGGTTCTGCTCGATCCATTGCAAGGCTTCGCGGGTGTAGTCCTGGGTGATGTGGTCCCAACTCTGGACAGCTTCGACGATCACCTCTTCGTTGCGCAGGAGTCGGCTGCGAACCGGGGTGTCCTCGACATAAACCGTGAAGCCGTTGAAGCGGGGAGTGCCATAGAAGTAATCGAAACCCTGGGCGTTGGGCATGAGGGCGGGATCGAAGTCATTATTGGGTTTGCGCGGATTGCCGGCGAGGTGCCATTTGCCGATGAGCGCGGTGGCGTAACCGGCATCTTTGAGCATCTCGGCCATGGTGATCTCCTCGGGATGCAATACGGTGTGGAGCCGCTTCATATTGTCGGGCTCGCCGACGCGGATGGGATACGAGCCGGTCATCAATGAAGCCCGGGACACCCCACAGACCGGTTGGGCGTAAAAGTGAGTGAGCATCAGTCCCTCGCGCGCCATCTGATCGAGATGAGGCGTCTTGATTTTCTGGGAGCCGAAACACCCCAAGTCGTTGTAACCCTGATCATCGGTGAAGATGACAATGATGTTGGGTTTGGCGGGGGGAGAGGCTGCCGCGGCTAGTCCGGCGGACACAGCCATAAACAGTAGTATGAGGCTAGGGGTAATTTTCATGGGGTAAGGGATAGCGAATCGTGAAACACTCTACACTACCGCGAAGGCATCCGTATACTGATTTGCGGACAAATGCTGATGCTATTTCTACCGGACCGCTCGGGAAGGACTTCGGCTTGCTAGCTGATAAGGAGCAAGCGGCGAGTCTGATCGCTGCCGGTCGTCGGCGCCCGATGGATGCAAGGCGGGACGGGGCTGCCGGGATACTGGGTGGCGATACGCCAGAGGTGACCGATGCCAAAGGAGTAGATGCGGGCCTCGGAGTTGGCGGCGTAGTGCAGGTCGTAAAAGTGCTCGGCCAGATACGATCGAAAGTTGGCGTCGTCGGCTCCGCCGTAGAGTTGGAGTAACTTCGCTCGCGTCCCCGGGACATGGACTTGACCGAGGGTATCTTCGTTGAGGACCCCTTCGGTGGCCTCCCCGAAATAGGTGCACAAATACGTGTCCGCTTTGACGGTGGCGCTATCGACGTGCCAATCCGCAACGTCCGTGCGCACGGGACTGTCGCCAAGATCGGGTTCACCTGAAGGAACGATGTCCAGTGATGGCTGCAATCCGCGAGCGGTGAGTAGGCGCTGGTCGTTGATGAGGTGTTCGCGCGCCCGTTGACCGGCCGGGTTCAGGTTGAGTCCACCGAGGTCCTCCTCGTCGAGCGTGGTGATGCCATCGATGGCGGGAAGGCTGCGTTCGACTTCGCCGAAATCTCCGTCGAGCACACGCGGCCAGCACAAGGCATTTACCCCGCCCTCGAGCCGAGCGGTCACCAGTTCGTCGAAGCTGCTCACGATTCCGATCCGAGGAAATTGGGTGGGATCAAAAGGTAGCGGGGATGAACTCATGTTGAGTTCGCAGTCAAACGGAATGCCTGATGGGAACTCAACTGTTCACGCCGAGTTTCTTCACCAGTTTTCCGATACTCAGGGCCTGCACGAGAATGGAGAATACGACGACGATGTAGGTGATGAAAACAATGAGTTCGCGGGACATATCGGGCTGAAGCGACAGGGCCAACGCGATGGATATGCCGCCGCGCAGGCCGCCCCAGGTGAGGATAGAGATGGTCGATTTGACGTTACCACACCTTAGACTGGTGAGCGGCAAAGTGATGCCGAGTGAAACGAGTCGGGCACCGAGCACGACCGGGATGGCGATGAGTCCGGCCAGCAGGTAACCGAGCTCGAATGACTCGACTAAACTGAGGAGCACAAATCCCATGAGCGTGAAGAGCACGGCATTGAGCAGGTGATCGATGGCTTCCCAGAAGGTTTCGAGGTGGTCGCGTTCCTCGGGGTCCGTGCGATCGTTGTTCATCGCGAGTGCGACCATGATGCCGACCACGACCAACGCGAGTGGTCCGGAGACGTGTAGTTTCCAAGCGGCGGCGTAGACGGTCATGACCGTGGCAACGGTGATGAGTATATCGATCGCGTCATTCTTGGCGATACGCAGCGCGAGGCAGGCCAACCAGCCCCCGATGGCGCCGGGAATTACGCCGCCGATCACTTCTCGACCGAATAGAGCGAGCACCTCGGTTACGCCAAACCCTCCCGCGTGGCCGTATTCGCCGATCATGCCACCGGCGAGTTGAAAGAGGGCGAGGAAAACAACGACCGCGACACCATCGTTAAGAAGCGACTCTCTGGCGATGTCAGCTTGGAGCGATCGCGGCACGCCGGTCGTTTTAAGAATGGCTAAGACGGGAATGGGATCGGTGGGCGAGATCAGCGCGCCGAAAAGCAAGCAATGCAGGAACGGGATGCCCAATCCAATCGCATCTAGGATGGCCCACATGGCTCCGCCCACCGCGAACGTGGAGATGATTATGCCCGCCGTAGCGAAGATCAGAATTGGCTAGCGCTGCATCGCCATCGCTGAGGTGTCGGGGGAAAAAGCTCCGGCGAAGATCAAAAACCCGAGTAACAACTTGAGCACCACAAACGAGAAATCGATCCCGATAACGCGGTGACAAACCGGTTGGACGATCTCCGGAAAGATCAATCCGAAAGCCAGAAACAGAATCGAGACCAGCAAGGCCGTGCCCATGAGTCCGACAATTTCCGGCAGGCGAAGCAGGCGCTTGTTGAACAGCGCAGCCCCAGTCGTAACGAACAGGATAATGGCGATAAGAGTGTAGGCTTCCATTTTTTATTAGCGAGTAGCGGGGATGTCGGGCACAAAGCCCGACCCACGGGTAAGGCGGGTAAATAAGGTGGGTCGGGCTTTATGTCCGACATACGTTTAGTCCAGTAAGGCGATTGAGTCGGGGGAGGCGCGTAGATTGTGCCAGTCGCCGAATGACTCTGCTAATAGACCATCCCCTCCCAAGGTTCATGAATCGACCACAGTTGATCGATTTCTTTGGGATTGGTCACTCCCGTTGAAATCTTTTATCCTTGGGACTTGGTCGACTTGTGGTGAACCCACATGGAAGCCGCCACGTTGACGATGCCTAGCACGACGAGGGCGATGGCTGGGTTTTCGGCGCCCCGGCGGTGAAGAAAGATACCGAGGCCGTTGCAGACGAGACCGAGGATGAGCAGGGTCGCCCAGTGCTTCAAAATCATCATGAGTGTTTTTTGAGGAAGCGTTTCACGGCCGTGGCTTTGGGCATGGAGGGCGCCGTGCCGGGTTTGGTGACGGAGAGGCCGGCGACGGCGCAGCCGTGGCGGGCCGCCGCGGCGAGATCACCGTCGTTGGCGAGTAGGCCAGCGGCAAACCCACCGACGAAGGCGTCACCGGCTCCGGTGGTGTCCACGGCTTCAACTTTGAATGCGGGAACTTCGAGATAGCCGTCGGCGCGCGAGATGAAGCAGCCAAGTTGGCCGAGGGTGATGATGACGACGGGCACGCCGAACGCGCTGCAGAGTTGATGGAGCTTGGCCGGGGAGAGTTTGAGCAGCGCTTTTTCGGTGAGAGGCTTGGCGTCGGATTTGGCGAGGCGGTTGGTCAACTCGACGAATTCGGTTTCGTTAGGAATCAGGATATCGACGTGTTTGAGAATCGACGGCTTGAAATCGGGCCTCATCGGCGCGGGGTTGAGAATGGTGAGCGCTGCGCCAGCCCGACCGATACGCAGGGCTTCAGCGGCGGCGGTGAGGTTGGCTTCGAGCTGAGTGATAACGATCTCAGCATCACCCAGGGCCTTGGAGGGCAAATCTGCTTTGCTGAGCCGGGCGTTGGCGGCTAGGCAGACGAGGATCTCGTTCTGGCCCTGAGCATTGACCATGATAGCGGCGGAGCCGGTGGGTTGGGTGGTCTTCATCGCCCATTTCGCGGCAATACCTTCGGATTTGTAGAAGGCCTTGGCGTTACGACCGAAGGCGTCGTGGCCGATGGCACCGACATAGAGGGTGGGAGCGCCGGCGCGGCCCGCGGCCACGGCCTGGTTGGAACCCTTGCCTCCGGGGCCGGTTTTGGAGGTGGCCATGAGGGTTTCGCCGGGGCGAGGAAAGTTTTCACAATAGAAGCAGAGGTCTTCGACGTAGCTTCCAACGACAACAACTTGGGGAGTAGGCATGGCAGCAGCTTAGGCAAGATGCTCCCGGGTTGAAGTCAGAACTGCAGGGGACGTTACCGCTCGTCCCGGAGGGAGCACCGTTTGTCCAAAGGTTGCGATTTTGCCAAGAAGACCGTGTATGGTGCGACTGTGAGCGATTCCATGCTCCCTTTTTAAAACCCCTTGGCCGACGTAAAACACCGCCGAGCGAAGAAGCGTCTTTACATCCTATGTCAGACAGCGAGCAAACCGAGTTTGTTTAGAAACTTGATGGGCAGCCGGGCATGACCGGTCGGCTGAATTCAACCCTTTGTTGATCCACGAGTGGTGGATCACATCCCAGACCGGCGTTGTGGAGATTAGGCCACGACGTCGGTCGCGTTGGGGATCTATTTACCAAAAACCAGCGAGCGTTAATCAAAAATTAATCAACATCTGGGCATAGTGATTGTCAGTGGTTCACAGAAGGTTCGCGCCCTCGACGTTGGGGTTGCAAAAATTTCCAGTTTGTTAATCAAGCTGGCCCTAGAGCCGGTATTGCGGAGATTAGTCTGTGATACCGGTTTCTTATTTTTTGGGGAGACAGCGGGCTTCGGTTGAGGCTCCAACTTAAACCGTCTCTGCCGCCACTTTCTGCTTCAGATGGGTGCTGCGCGTTTTCGCTTCGTGATTGCGCACGGCCATACCGTAGGCTGTTGGTTCACCAACGAGATAAACCTTTCTCTTTCCGCGGGTGATGGCGGTGTAGAGTAGGTTGCGCTGCAGCATCATGAAATGTGCCTTCAAGAGCGGGATCACCACGAAGGGGTATTCGGAGCCCTGTGATTTGTGGATACTGATGGCGTAGGCGAGGCCGAGATTATTGAACTCGCTGCGCTCGAACTCATGGGACTCTTTGTCGAAATCAGCAGTTAGCTTGCTGGCTTTCACATCCACTGAGGTGACCGTGCCGATATCGCCGTTGAAGAGACCTTTGTCGTAGTTGTTACGCAGTTGGATGATTTTGTCGCCCGGCCGGAATTCGCCTGCCGCGAATTTGACGCCGGCCTGCCCTGGATTGAGCGCTTCTTGCAATCGGGCATTTAGGTTTACGACCCCCGCAGTGCCGCGGTGCATGGGGGCGAGCACTTGGATGTCTTGGCGTGGGTTCACCCACCGGTGGGTTCGGGGGATGTGTTGGCGGCAAAGCTCCACCACTTGACGCACGCAGTCTTCCTGACTCTCCACCGGAATGAAATTCAAGTCGCTCCAAGCTGGAATCGTCGCGAGGTCCGGATGTGACGGTGGCATCGAAGGGTCACCCTCATTGATGCCGTGGGCCGTGGTGACGATGCCGCTTTGGCCTTTTTGCCGGTGAATTACATCAAGGCGAGTGACTGGGACTTCGCCGGTGGCTATGAGATCCTGCAGCACATTGCCGGCGCCGACTGAAGGTAATTGATCGGTATCGCCGACGAGCAACAGGTGGGCCTTGGCCGGCACGGCTTGGAGTAAGGCAGCCGCGAGCCTGGTATCGAGCATCGAAGCTTCATCGACGACGAGGTAATCGGTCGTGAGGGGGTGATCCTCGTTGGTGGTGAAGTGACCGCGAGCCGGGTCGAACTTGAGCAAGCGATGAATCGTGGAGGCGAAACCACCGGTGGTTTCGGCCAGTCGTTGGGCGGCGCGTCCCGTCGGAGCGGCCAGGTGCAGCTTCACTTTCTTGGCGCGCAGGATATCGACGAGCGCTCGCAAGATCGTGGTTTTACCCGTTCCTGGTCCGCCGGTGAGGATACTCATCTTGGAGGCAAGGGAAGTGCGGATGGCTTCGGCTTGTTTGGCGGCGAACTCGATGTCGGCTTTGTCCTGCGCCCATGCGACGGCGGCGTCGATTTTGATGGGCGGCAAGCCAGACGGCACGGCGGTCACGCGTTTCACGACTGCGGCAATCTTGCGTTCGGCGCGATCCAGAATGGGCAGTTGGATGAATCCCGACCCGGGCAATGGGTCCGGGGAATCGTCGGCCCAATGACGCACCAATGCGCGTTGCTCGAGCAGTGCCTCAACTCGGGTCTCAAGTCGATCGGTGGTGGTCTCGAGGAGCTCGGCGGCGTGAGCGATCAGATCGGCTTCACGGATCGCGGTGTGGCCTTCCTCCTGCAGTGTTTCCATCGCATAGATAAGTCCCGCATCGAGTCGAGGCGGAGCATCGTTGGCGAAGCCGAGGTTGATGGCGATCTTGTCGGCGGTCTTAAACCCGATGCCGTCGATTTCACGAGCAGCCCGATAGGGTTCGGTGGTGAGCACCGTTTTGGCCTGAGCGCCGAAAGCTTTGTTGAGCTTCACGCATTGGCCGGTGGTTACGCCGTAGGTCTGGAGAAAAATGTAGAGCTCGCGGAATGCGCGTTGATCGTCCCAAGCAGACTTGATCGACATGGCGCGTTTTTTGCCGATCCCAGGCACATTGCGCAGACGGGCGCTTTCTTCGGTGAGGGTGCGGAAGGTATCCGTCCCAAATGCGTCGACGATCTTGTTGGCGTAGACCTTGCCGATGCCGGGCACGAGGCCACTGCCGAGATACTTGCGGATACCGTAGACGGTGGCGGGCAGCGTCGATTTGAAATCAGTGATCTTGAACTGCGGCCCATGTTGGCTGTGACGACTCCATTCGCCCTGGAGGTGCAGGGTCTCGCCGCATTGCACACCTGGGAGCGTGCCGACGATGGTCGTTTTTTCGGCACCATCACCCGCGCGAAAATCGGCGATGGTATAGTGATTTTCCTCGTTCGAGAAAATGATGCGCTCGAGCACACCGGTGAGTTGTTCGGCACTCATGGCTGTGAGGTGTTAAGGGAGAGAGTTTTTTTAACCACGTCTATGAACGAAGTGAATGGTATGACATGAACCCAAAAGTCCCGCAAGGCGGGATACCGATTAGGCAACTTGGGGCTGACCCTCTGTAGCTGCTTTATGTCGAGGAGACAGGAAGTTGAGCGTGGTTTTAGTCACGGGGTTTGGTTGATGGGCTCAAACGAGGACTAGGGCGATGGCCAGGAGCATGAGCCCTGCTCCCCAAAGTCGTAGTCGGAGGACGGCGGGCCCGAGCTTTTGTTCGTCGTTGTAGAACCAGTGACCAATCCACCAGACGGCTAGGACGGACCAGAGTCCGCGTGAGCTATAGACGATGTTTACGGCAGTGGCGTCGCCGAAGGCTCCGATTGCGATACCGACGGCGGCGGCTTGAAGGCCGAGTAGCACCGAACCGCCGATGAGCCAGGGCCAGGCTGGGCGCTCGATTTGCCGAACTGAGGCGCTGAAAAATGGAATTAGGCCGAAGGAGAGCAGGCCAACCGTGCCAAACATGATGGGCAGAAAATGGCCAACGCCCCAACCCGGGGCCCATTTCTGCACGAGCACATCGCAGATGGCGAAGGCGAGGGCGGCGGCCAATGCGGCGATGATGGTAGCGCCGATGTTTCGGTTTTGAATAGAGGTAGCGGTGCCGCTGGGGCGACGATTGAGTAGAATGATCGCGGCCGTGCTGAGAGCCGCGGCGATCCACCATTTCAACGGAGTGGGGTCGGGAAGCAGTAGGGCACTGATCAAGGCCACGAGGATGATTTTCGCGCCTAGAACTGGAGTCGCGACTGAGACGTCTCCGCGATCGATGGCGATGAATGTCGCCACTTGACCTATGAAGAACAGCGAAGCGGTTACCAGTGGTTGCCAAAAGATGCCTCCTCCGGCGCCACCTAGTAGCCAGAACGGTGCAACGCAGATGGCGAGACACAGGTTGGCGATGAAGGTGGTGCGCCACACGCCTACGCCAAAGGCCGCGCTGCGCTTAAGGAGCAGCACGCCGGCGACGTAGCCTACGCTACTCGCAAGTGGTAGTAAAAGGTGGAGGGAGAAACGCACAGCGGAACGGGATGCTTTGTGCACCTACCCGTTAATCTTTAGGACTGCTGACGATGAGCTGGCTGAAGACGGCGTCCACCGTTTGGTCGGGATTGTGGGATGTGACCGCGAGACCGATGAACCCTTTTTCAGGGAATGCATGCTCGAGCACGCTGAAGGTTTTCCACTCTTGCCCGTCGGAGCTCGAGAGGCCGGTGATTTTGTCTCCGCGGCGCACGAGTTTGAGCCACACGTTGGGATAGTTAACGGGAAAGTCAGGCTCGGTCGGGAGTGGCTGTGGTGGGTAGATTCCGGAGCAGGATTGGTCGAGGGTGAGCCGGGACTGGAACTCCAAACCGCCGTTGTTATGGTTGCGGGCTTGATTGTCGCCGAAGACCAAGAGCATGGCATGAGGTGAGCCGGCCGCGAGCGACGTCCGTAGCATCAGGCCCGCTTTGGTGTAGGCGTCGGCCATGGCGAGGGATTCCACCCGGACGCTAACTTCGAAGTCTCCCGTGACCTCGGTGTTGGCGAAGTGGAATTCGTCACGCGTTTCCCATATGTCTGCGCCCCCGGCGGTGATGTCTACGCGCGAGCTGGAGATCGTGGTGGAGCCGGATGGAAGAGGAGAACCGATATCGATACCGGTTAGTGACGGAGTCATCATGGAAGTAAAACTATGAGGCTAGGATCTCGGCGAAAGTTGCACCTTAGAATCGGTCGCGCGTTTTATGGTCTTCGGGTAGTCGGTGATCGCGTGGAGACCGCGTGACTCTTTTCGCGAGAGCGCGCTCTCAACGATGAGATGGGCGACCGTCACGAGGTTACGCAGCTCCAAGAGTTGCGGGTCTACGCTGAAATTCCAATAGTAGTCTTGGATCTCTCGTTCGAGAGTGGCGATGCGGGTTCGAGCGCGTTCGAGTCGCTTGGTGGTGCGCATGATCCCGACATAGTCCCACATTGTGCGGCGCAGCTCGTCCCAGTTGTGGCTGACGACCACGCGCTCATCGTCATCGGTGCCGCCGAGATCACGCCATTCCGGGATGGGCGTAGCTCGGGAGGTTTTGGATTTTGCGAGGTATTGGCTAACCGAGTGGGCGGCTCGATGGGCAATCACCACGGCTTCCAATAGCGAATTACTGGCCAGCCGATTGGCGCCGTGCAAGCCGGTGCACGCTACTTCGCCGCAAGCGTAGAGACCGGGCAACGCGGTCTCGCCCGCAAGGTTGGTGGCGACGCCTCCGCAAGTGTAGTGGGCGGCGGGTACGACGGGCAGGTAATCTTTGGCGAGATCGAATCCCGCTTGTTTGCAGGTTCGGTAAATTTTGGGGAAACGCTTTCGAAGGTAGGTTGCGTTGCGGTGCGTGATATCCAACCACACGTGAGGAGAGCCGCTCGATTTCATTTCGGTGTCGATCGCTCGGGCGACGATATCACGCGGCGCGAGGTCGGCCTGTTGGTGATAGCGACCCATGAAAGCTTCGCCCTCGAGATTGCGCAGCACCGCGCCTTCACCACGCACGGCCTCACTGATGAGGAAACGTTTTTGATCGGCCGTAAAAAGAGTGGTGGGGTGAAATTGGATGAACTCCAAGTTACGCACTTCGACCCCGGCACGGTAAGCCATGGCGATGCCATCGCCGGTCGCGATCTCAGGGTTGGTCGAGTATTGATAGACGCGACCCGCTCCACCGGTAGAAAGCATGATGACTGGCGCACGGAACGTCATGACTCGGCTGTCATGAACATCGAGAGCATAGAGACCGCGAAGTCGCTTCTGTTTACCGCGACCCGACGTGATGAGATCAATGCCGAACAGATGTTCGAAGAGGGCGATACGGGGTTCGCGCCCGAGGGCACGCAGGAGGGCATCTTCGATCGCTTTGCCCGTCATGTCCTTGACGTGAAGAATACGGCGTTCGCTGTGGCCACCTTCGCGACCGAGGTCGTAAGTGCCATCGGCTTCGCGGGAAAACTTAAGCCCTAGTTCGACGAGCTCCTGCACGCGGGCAGGTCCATCGCGCAAGATTTCACGGACCGCCTTTTCGCGACAAAGACCATCGCCGGCTATAAGGGTATCTCGGATGTGTTTCTCGACGTCGTCGGTCGGATCGGTGACAGCGGCGATACCACCCTGCGCCCAATTGGTGTTCGAATCGGCCTTGGTCTTCTTAGTGAGGATGGCGACCGATTGCCCCGCTTGAGCGGCCTTCAGTGCGAAACTGAGACCAGCGATGCCGCTACCGAGAACAAGAATGTCGTAGGAGGAGTTCATGGGAAAATTACGGGTTTAGCGGTCGGTTTTTCTAACCACCGATAAACACTGATATTGAGCTGGGAAGAAGGATGGATCAGCTTTCTCTCCAAGAGGCGATGGGGACGATGACTAAAAATTAGTCGAAGAGGGTCTAGTTGTTTCCCAAGGCTCGCTGCATGATGACGACGTCGAGCCAGCGGTCGAATTTTTGACCGACTTGGCGCATGGTGCCGGTGGTTTCGAATCCGCAGCGCGCGTGAACCGCGACAGAGGCGCGGTTGTCGGAGTCGCCGATGAGGGCGATCATCTGAGTGAATCCCAGTTTTGTTGCGGCCTCGATCAGAGCAGTGAGGAGTTTGTTGCCGACGCCTTTTCCGCGTTTGTCGGGATGAAGGTAAATCGAATCTTCTACGGTGTGCCGATAGGCAGGACGTTCACGGAAGGGACCGAGGTAGCCGAACCCGATCACTTCGCCTTCCACTTCGACGACGAGGTAGGGGTAGCCTTGACTCGAAAGGGTGAGCCAGCGGCTTCGCATCGACTCGACCGAAGGTGGGTCGATTTCGAAGGTGCCGGTGCCGTGCAACACGTGATGGGCGTAGATCGCTTGAACGGCTGAAATGTCTTCCGCGGTGGCGGATCTTAAGGTGGGTGTCATCATTGAATTTATAGAAGGGCGTTGTCGATCAGGCGGGTCTGGTCGAGCCAGACCGCGAGGGTGAGCAACGAATTGCCCGGTTCGACATCGGTTTGTTTGTGCATGGTCGCCGGATTGACGACGGCTACGTAGATCACGCGGAGGCGTCGATCATCCGAGAGCAGGTGAGTGGTTTCGGCGACGAGTCGCTCTGCCCGGCGTTCGCCTAGAGCTACCATCGATTTGATTTGTTCGAGGGCCCGGTTGATCCCGAGGGCGGCTTCGCGCTGACCAGGAGTGAGGTAGGCGTTGCGGGAGCTAAGGGCTAGTCCGTCCGCGTCACGGGTGGTTTCACCTGCGATGATTTCCACCGGAAAATGGAGATCGGCCACCATCTTGCGCACCACGGCGAGTTGTTGGGCGTCCTTTTGGCCAAAGATGGCGACGTGCGGTTGCACGATATTGAAGAGTTTAGCTACGACCGTAGTCACACCGCGGAAGAAGGTGGGCCGAGAAACGGCTTCAAGTGGTTCTGCGACAGCCTCCTCCGTGACGTAGGTGGAGTAGTCGTCGGGGAATAGGGTGGCGCGTGCGGGTAAAAACGCGTGGTGGGCGCCGGCTTCCCGGCATTTGGCTAAATCGCCGTCCAGATCTCGAGGGTAGTGATCGAAGTCTTCGTTGGGGCCGAATTGGATGGGATTCACGAAAATCGAGACAACCACGACGTCACCTTTGGTAGCGGCAAGGCGGATGAGATTCAGATGACCTTCGTGCAATGCGCCCATGGTGGGGACGAATGCGATCGTCCGCCCACCGGCACGAGCGCCGCGGGCGAGGGTTTGCATGTCTGAAACGGTGTCATGGGTCTGCATGATTAAAAGTAGGAGGTAGCGTCCGAAGTGGGCTTGATCAAATTACTTCAGCCGCGCTTATTCAAGGTTTTGCCCGACTCTTCGGGCGACAACCTTCACTCAACCCGACCCTGATTAACTCAATTTCCCATGATTCGCATCAACGAAAACTACCTAAAACTCAAAGCATCCTACCTTTTTGCGGATATCGCCAAGCGGGTGAACGACTTCACCGCCGCCAATCCGGACAAGCCCGTCATTAAACTCGGCATCGGTGACGTCACCGAGCCGCTGCCGGAAGTTTGTGTGCAAGCACTCCATGATGGCGCCGACGAACTGTCGAAGCGGGAGACGTTTAAGGGTTATGGTCCCGAACAGGGCTACGCGTTTCTCCGCGAAGCCATCGCGAAGGGCGACTACAGCGACTGCCCCATTTCGGCCGACGAGATTTTTGTGTCCGATGGGGCCAAATGTGACAGCGCGAACATTCAGGAGATCTTTGCCGAAGACGGCCTGAAGCTCGCCATTCCTGATCCCGTTTATCCCGTCTACATCGACACCAACGTGATGGCCGGACGCACCGGTGAGAATGTTGATGACCGTTACCAAGGGATCACCTACCTCGAATGCACGCCGGAGAACAACTACGTGCCCGCGATTCCATCCGAGCCGACCGATCTGATCTACCTGTGCTTCCCAAATAATCCTACCGGAGCGGTCGCCACGCGCGAGCAGCTCGCTGCTTGGGTGGCCTACGCGAAAGCCAACCAAGCCATTATCCTCTACGATGTGGCCTACGTGGCATTCATCCGCGACGAGTCGATTCCGAAGTCCATCTACGAGATTCCGGGCGCCGACGAAGTCGCCATCGAGATGCGCAGTTTTTCCAAGACCGCCGGGTTCACCGGCACCCGCTGCGCTTACACCGTCGTGCCGAAGAAGCTGAAGGCTTTCGACAATGCGGGTAACACCCACTCCGTGCACGGACTGTGGAATCGCCGCCAAGCGACCAAGTTCAACGGGGTTTCCTACCCCGTGCAAAAAGCCGCGGAGGCGATCTACACCGCGGAAGGCCAAGCGCAAGTGAAGGCCAAGACCGACATGTATCTGGCGAACGCCGCGATCATCCGCGAAGCGATCACCAAGCTCGGCCTAAGCTGTGTAGGCGGTGACAATGCCCCATACATCTGGATCAATACAGGGACCGACTCTTGGGCGTTCTTCGATCGTCTGCTCAATGAAGCCGGTGTGGTCTGCACTCCCGGCGCCGGATTCGGCACCTGCGGCGAAGGTCATGTGCGCATCAGCGCCTTCAACTCCCGCGAGAACGTGGTCACCGCAATGGAACGCATCGCCGCGGCCTTGGCGTAAGCGATTCAAGGATCTGGTTGGCTAAAACCGATCCCGGCTAGTGGTTCGATCTCCTGACCAAAGTAACCTATTTGGTTACTTTGGTCAGAGGGGAATATGATCTGCGTTTTCAGAATAGAGCCGGAGCTGACTTGAGCTGATCGGATTGCTTCGCTTCAGTTGGTGAGATCGGATCTGGTCGCGACACTGGCTTTATTGTGTAACCAGTTCCGGACGTGACATTTTTAAAGTTCGAGGGCATCACTGACCCTTGGTATTAAATGAACTCGGTTGCCCCAAGGGTTTGGCGACCTCTCGATGAGTGATTCCGGCAAAGCTATTTTCCTGAGTTATGCGCATGAAGATGTGGTGGTGGCTCGACGCTTGGCGGATGCCTTGCGGGGGGTTGGCTGTGAGGTTTGGTTCGATGAACACGAATTGCGGGGGGGGGGCGATTCCTAGGATGCCAAGATCCGGCAGCAGATTCGCGAATGCGCGCTGTTCCTGCCGGTCATTTCGCAGCAGACGGACGCCCGGGTGGAGGGCTATTTCCGTCGCGAGTGGAGACTGGCGGTGGATCGCACGCACGACATGGCGGAAGGTATCCCGTTCCTGCTGCCCATCGTGATCGATGATACCCACGAGGGGGCGGCATTGGTGCCGGGGGCATTCCGCGACGTCCAGTGGGTGAACTTACCGCATGGTCTGCCGGGCCCCGAATTCGTCGATACGGTGCAACGCTTGCTCAATGATGAGCCCGGTGAAGCGGCCTCTGCAGCGACTCGGGGGCCTTCGATCTCGCGTTCGCAAGCCAGCACCGCCAAAGCGAAGATTCCATCATGGGCGTTGGGATTGGTGGCGATCATTCTCGTGGGGGGAGGGGCCTATTGGCTCGGCCAATCTCGAGACGCAGGCGTCACCGCGCCTGCTCCGGCCGCCACGCCAGTTTCCACTGAATCGATCGTCGCTGCGGTCCCGGAGTCGAACAGCCTTTCCATCGCGGTGATGCCGTTTGTGAACATGAGTTCCAATACTGAGAACGAATATTTCGCCGGCGGGGTGCATGAGGATGTGCTCACCAACCTGACGCATATTGACGGCATGGAGGTGGTGTCACGCACCACCGCCCTGCGCATCGCCGCGGAGGCGCTGACCTTGCGTCAAATTGGCGAACGTTTGCAGGTGCGGTATGTGGTTGAGGGGTCGGTGAGGCGAATCGGCAACCACGTGCGGGTCACGGTGCAGTTGATCGATGCGCGAAACGATTGCCATCTTTGGGCCAGTAATTTTGAGCGGGAACTCATCGACGTATTCGCCACCCAGAGTGAGCTGGCCAAACAGATCAGTGACTCGCTTCACCTCGAGATTCAGCCGGAAACGGTGGGCCAGTTGTCCGACATGTCGACCAAGAGTGTGCGGGCCTACGACCTTTTTCTCAAAGCCGCCAGTATTGAGAAGACGGAGGACACCACCGAAGACAACCTGCGCCGCCAAATCGAATTGCTGGAAGAAGCGGTGCAAATTGATCCTGAATTTGTCGAAGCCTGGGCGGTCCTGAAGCGACGGTATGACTACATGGCCCACCGGGTGTTGATCCGGGATTGGTTGGCGGCTGACGGAAGTTCGCCGGAAGAACGACGAAAGGTGTTGTGGGAGAAATCAGCCCGTGCCAGGGCCAAGGCCGAGGCACTCGACCCCGACAATCTGGAAACCAAACTGGCCCGCGCAATGAATCATATCTGGCCCCAGTCCGAGTTGGTCATGGCGGAACAGAAGGCGTTGCTTGACGAAATTCTGAGCGCGAATCCCGACCATGCCATGGCCTGGTATCACCTAGGATGGTGGTATCGGCATCTCGAACCGATCGATGATGCCGGGTCGATGGTGGCGCTCGAGGAAGCCCTGAAACATGATCCCTTTAACGCCCGCATCGTGAGGGCGGTCTTGGAATGTTACCGACAGTTGCTCGATGAACCCAACGTGGAACGGTTGGCGCAGCGCCTCACCCAGATCGTGCCGGAACTCGCCGAAGGCTCTGAGCTGACGAATTTGCCCATCAATCGTCGGGTGAATGCGCTACGGACCGCATTCCGCCTCGCGGTGGTCACTGATTTTCAACGCCTCTTCGACAATTCTGAAAATTGGGCCAATCAGAATCCGCATATGAAGCTTTGGGCGGAAAGGCATTTGCGTTGCTGGGAAGACGATTGGGATCGGGTGGTGGCCATTGCAGACGATTGGAGTGCGGTCGCTGAAGGCTCCGCCGTCGACGCCTCGGGCTCTTGGATTTGGACTCAGTTAACGGCTGCGGGGCATTGGCGACTAAAGGGGGATCTCCCCAAAGCGCAGTATTACGCCCGGCGGGCCTTGGCGGAGCTCCAGTCGGAGCGGATTCAGAGGCTGTATGACCATGAAGGTTGGGTCAGCAGCGATATGACGACCGTTCATTACATTCTGGGCAATGAAGCCGAAATGATGAAACACATCGAGCATTTGGAGGCGATGCCAGAAGATCGGCTTACTTCGATCGTTTTAGACAAGATCAGGGGCCTCAGTCTGGTTGCTCTGGATCGCGCGGTGGACCTGGCGTTCGAACAAGATCCGACCGAATCCCAGTGGCTGGCGACCGATGCTATGGCCGTGTGGTGCCGATCCTTTCCCTCATTCGTGAACCATCCTCGTATGCGGGAGTACTACATCAAGGAAGGGCAGTGGCTACCTTATCTGGCGAAGCGCTTGCCGGAATACGCGGAATACGCCAAACCGACCAACGAGTAGTTCACTCCGCCGCGGGCGCCCAACTCTTGGCAGACTATTTAGACGTTAGTAACCATAATGGTTACTTTCAGCGAGCCGCCGGCGCAGAAATAGGGCGGTAGGGTCTCGGCCAGGCACCATTAACTACTCTCCATCGGTGCGGAAGGGTTCGGCGGGGAGACCGGCGGCGTTCTGCAAGTTGGGTTCGATCCAGCGGTGCCAAGCGTGTCGCACATCGCGAGGGACGGGAACCGACTCGGATGTGAGAGTGATGGTGGCGCCGGAGAGGGTGGCGTTGGCGGAATGGAATACGCCGTCGACGCCGGCGATCTCGAATTCGCGGGGTGATTCGCCGTCGCTGGTGGTCAGCCCCTCGGCGTGATCGAATGCCACTGAAATTTGGTTACCCTCGAACGTGATCGAACGGTGAACGGGTCCCCGGAACTTGACGTCTTGGCCGTAGTGTTCGGCGAGGGCAATGCGGGCGAGTCTATCGCCGACGTCCTGTTTGTTCTTGGGGTGGATATCGAACGCCTCCCCGATATCCGTGAGGATGGCTTGTCCGGTGTGGGGCAGCGCTAACGTATGGTGTTGGGCTTCTCGCAGGAGCGGCCAGTCGAGGTTTTCACCGCCGCCCGAATCCCACGAAGCGAGCTGGGCCCAATAAAAGGGCGCGGCGGGGGCATCGAATTTTTCGCGCCATGATTCAATCAGCGCGACGAACATGTCTCGGTAGGTTTCGGGCTGGTTGGCGTTGCCTTCACCTTGATACCAAATGAAGCCGGTCAGCGCGTAGGGGATGACCGGTTCGATCATGGCATTGTAGAGAAGCGAGGCGGTTTTAAATGCGCCGGGTTGCCACGGCATATTAGGTGCTATCTCGGAAAATGCTTCACCGTTTTCGGCGGCCATTGCCTTTGACGCATTCCACGCGGCGAGGTTGTCGCGGTAAGTGATGTTTTGCGCGAGGATACCGTCGTTGATGACGACTTGGTGAGAGGCGACGGTCACCGCGAGGTCGGGGTCGCTCATCACGCTCGGAGGTAACCATGATTCGACCGGCGTGCCGCCCCAGTTGCTGTTCAGTAGGCCGATGGGAACGTTGAGATCTTGATGAAGGCGCCGGGCAAAAAAGTAACCGGCGGCGGTGTAATCCCCGACGGTTTCGGGCGAACAAACGGTCCACTCTCCAGACATCTCAGTGATGGGATCTGCGGCGATATTCTTGGCAACCTTGATGTGCCGGATTTGAGCGAAATCAGCGGCGGCGATTTCGGCGGCGGCATCCCGTGAGTTACGCACGACCATCTCCATGTTGGACTGGCCGCCGCAGAGCCAAACGTCGCCGATCAGGATGTCGTGTAGTCTGATTTCGTTGGTGCCGATCGCAGTGAGATTTTGGCCTTTAGACTTCGCGGGAAGCGCGGGAAGTTCGACCCGCCATTGACCATTTTCGTCGCCGACAGTTTTCGTGGTTTTACCGGAAAATTTTACGGTGATTTTTTCTCCGGGATCAGACCAACCCCAGACAGGAATGGGTTGGTTGCGTTGTAACACCGCGTGGTCGGTGAAGATGGGAGCGAGGGAGACTTCGGCCTGGAGCGAGCCCAAGGTGGTGAGGGCGGCGAGGAGGACGAGGTCGGTGTTTACGAATCGCATGGTGGAGGGAGCCGTCTGAGTGTTCGAGAACGAGAACGAGTAAGAGGTGGAGAGAGGGGGGAGGATGCTAGTTTTTGTCGGCTACCAAGGTTTGGAGGTAAGTGATCAGGTCACGGAGTTCGTAGCGGGACATGAGCGTGCCCATGGGAGGCATCGATGACATGGCGGGGGTGCGATTTGCGATGTCTCCTGTTTTGATGCGGTGAACTTTTCCATCCGGAGCTTTTACCTTAATGCCTTCGTCCGTTGAGCCCATGAGGGTTCCGGCGATAGACTCCCCCGATTTTAGCGTGACGCTGGTCATCCCGAATCCGGGCGCGACGACCGCTCCGGGGTCGACGAGTGATTCGAGAATGTAACGGGAATCTCGCTCACCGATTTCGGTGAGAGCGGGTCCCACGTTGCTGCCTCGTCGGCCGATGCGGTGGCACAGGGTGCATTGAGCGGCGACTGAGGTTTCAAACACGGTTTGGCCTTTTACGGCATCTCCACCGTGGAGTGTTTCCAGATATGGACTCAAGGGGTCCGAGGAGTCCTTGGATTTACGATACAACTCCAAGATGGCCAAGGTGTCTCGGTCTTGCGATTTGCTGGCTGCGGTTAGTGCGTCCAAGCTAAGTGCGGAGTCCAGTTCGCCGCGTAACAATTTATTAATCGCAGTGCGCACACCAACAATGGCGGATGTCTGAGTAGAGCGGCTCATCAGCTCGATCCCGGTGCGGGCCTCGGCAATGGCTTGATCATCGATAAATTTCCGGACGTAACCGGCGAGATCAGCGGCGGCGATTTTGGCGATAACCCGCAGGGCCTGTTGCTTAACACTACTGTGGTGGGAATCCATCGCCTGATTGGTATACTGTCTGATACCGGCAACATTCATATTACTCAGTTGCGCGAGAGCGGCCGCGGAAAGCGGAGTGTCCTGATTGAAAATCGCAATCAAGTCTGCCGGGGTCTGCTGAATCCCAAACTTAGCCGCGGCTTCCCAGGCGGCTTGAGCGATTTCTGGATCAGCTGATTTGCTGAGAGCGGTCAGGCTCGTTTCAACCGAGAGAGCCAGACGTTCGGGCCAAGCCTGTTTCAGTGGGCGGTAGCGACCTTCGACGGTGTCGAGCCGGGCGGGGGTCAACCAGTCGTTGAGCAGAGTCAACGCGTGCAACCGAATCGCGGACGAATGGGTGTCGACGGCAGCGAAATCGGCAACGAGCTGAGCAAACGGGGCATCTCGAAGTCGAAGCGCGGCACTGAGTGCTCGCCGTTGAGTGCGTTCGTGCAGGGTCTGCGAGGAGCTCAGTAACTGAGCTAAGGCGGGCAGAGCGTCGGGGATGGATTCATCGTCATGAATCGCACTGGCAGCCTCGGCGACAACGAGAGCGTCGGAATCATTAAGGAAGGCGGTCACCTCGGTGCTCCGCAGCCGACGCAACGCGACGATCGCCGCCAAGCGGACATGTCGATTCGGGTGGGCAGAGAGTGCAGCGATCTCGGCGGGAGCAACCCCTCCGGCGAGTCCCATGACCGCGGCGTGACGGTGGAATCGATCGGAGCCGTCTCGATTGAGATAGTCGACCAACGCGTCCCGGGAAGACTCGTCTCCGAGTTTCCCCAGTGCGATCGCGGCGAAGAACCGCGGCCGGTCGGCGGGATCGTTTAACAGGACCCGCAGTGTTTTGCGCACCTCGGAATCAGCGATGCCTCCATCGCTGATTATTTTGGCGGTTTGGGCGCGAACTTCCGCGTTTGGATCGCTTAGTAATATTTGGATCGATTTGGTAGATACGTGGTCGCCGCGGCGGTGAAGTTGACCGAGTCCCCAGATGGCGTGAATGCGACCTAATTGAGGAACGGCACGATTGGTGGCCTGCGAGAGTAACCCCTGGGCGTCGTTTCGTTTGACTATTTCAAATTGCGCTTTCATGCGGACGCGTTGGTCGGGATATGAAAGGTGTTGTCGTAGGCCTGACGAGGTTTCATCCGCCCAATTCTGAGCGAAGAGCTGGGCCGTTTTTTGTCGCACAATCGAATTAGCCTGAGTCGGGTCGTCGAGTTTCCATACGGCGCCCTTTTCATTCATGTCGTAACCGGATGACGACCAGTCGGCGATGTAGAGCGCTCCACTAGGGCTGAAGCTCATGCCCACCATCAGGGCGCCTTGCGCTACGTTGTGCTCGCCAGTCATCCGGTAGGCGGCGCCGTCGGGCTCGAGTTGGAAGGCGTAAAGGTTTCGCGATGGAAAGGCCGTCATGAAGAAGTGATCACGATAGAAGGGGTTGAGCGCGGTGCCGGGGTTGAATGCGAATCCGGCGGGCCCATCCTTATAAAGTTGGAGCGCGGGCGTGATGTAGGACGGTTGCTCGTCGTGCGCAGGGAACGCGAGCCGCTCGTCCATCCAGGGCAGCCAATCGTCGCCGCGGTATTGCCAGTTCGTGCGCCAGCCGGTGTCGGATCCCTCGGTGATGTAAACGAGCCGTTCTTTTTCAGTCTTAAAATCTCCATCGTTGTCCACGCCGAAGAGGTTGCCGAACGCATCGAATGCCGGTTCTTGGGTATTGCGTAAACCGTAGGCGAAGATTTCGAAATTGGAGCCATCGAGTTCGCAGCGAACGATCGCGCCGCTATGGGGGTTGTAGTGATTCACCCCCGCGCGATCGGTGACGTTCATTCCCCGATCTGCTACGGAGGCGTAGAGACGGCCGTCGGGTCCGATAATCGCGCCACTGAAGTTGTGACCGCCATAGCCAATGTGAACAGAGAAGCCGGTCGCGAGCACATCGCGATGATCGAAAATTCCGTCGCCGTCGGGGTCGGTGAGCTTGACGAGATCGGGCTCCACCGTGGCGTAAATGGCGCCGTCCCAAGCCGCGAGGCCGGCGGCGATGCCGGTAACCTCAGAGTTCTCGGCGGCGTTGAATTTTATAAACTCATCCGCTAGGCCTACCCCATCGGTGTCGGTAAGGCGGGTGATCTTGTCCGAGAGTAAGGAGAGATCAGCGAAATCCCAGCTCCCATCGCCGTTGTGATCTTCAAAGCGGCCAGTGAATTTGGCTGAGTTTTCGGGGGTGAGATTCACCTTGAACCACGCGCGCTTTTCTTCGACCGAAGTGAAGCCCAGTTCGGTTTCGATCCACTCACGGAAACGGCGAATGTCGAGATCGGCGGCTTGGCGGCGAACCACCGAAGTCACGAAGACATTGTCCCGTTCATCGACCGTCACGGCGACGGCGTTGCGCACGAGGGGCTCCCGTGCGAACTCGGTTAACTCGAGGCCGTTGGCCCCCGGAATGGTTTCGGCGTTGGAGAGCGTTGGGAGGCTGCAGGCGGTCAGGCTACAGATGAGGAACAAGCGGGGGCAAAAGTGCATCAGAGAATCGACAAAGTTGGGACAGGGCGCGGAGCAGCGAATCAGGCGACGAGTCCGGCGGCGACGCCGCGCATGAAGGCAAAGGATCGGTGCATGCCATGGCGCGGGTTTTCGGCGTCAATTTCGTATTCGAGATTCACGTAGCCTCGGTATTCGACCGCCATCAACTGACGCATGAATGGGGCGATCGGTAGGACGCCATCGCCCACAACACAAATGGACGTTTTGTCGCTGAGATCGGTCAGGTCTTTGACGTGCAGGTCGAGCAAGCGCGGGCCGAGTTCGGCGACCTCGGCAACGAGATCGGATCCGGATCGAGCGGAGTGGCCGATGTCGAGACAGACGCCGACCCGGGCATCCAGTTTTGAAATATGGGGTAGGGCCGAAGCCCCCGTGGGGAACAGTTTATCCTCGGGGCCGTGATTGTGAATCGCGACGGCGATATCAAATTTTTTGACGAAGTGTTCGATGCGCGGAAGCGTTTCGAAGGTAGGGGCGATCACCATCATCGGCATGCCGGCAGCCCGGGCGTAGTTGAAGGCATCTTCGATCGGGGCATCGGCGTCTTCCTTCAGAGTTACGACGCCGCCACCGGTGATGCGAATTCCCGCGTCGGCTACGTCCTGCTGGAAGGCCGCTACCTCGAGAATGTCGGCGTCATAATCAAGATGGAACGACTTGATGTTGACGTTGGGCGTGCCCAGTTCGCGGGCGAGTTTGAAGGTGTCCTGACGGGAGAGTTTACGTGTGGAGTAACTCGCGATGCCAAGTTGGAGCGGACTGCCCGGCATTGGAGGGTGGACCGACTTAGCGGAGGTGGGCGCGACCCAAGCCGCACCGGCAGAGGCCAACGCGGCGGTTTTGAGAAAGGTGCGACGGGAGGAAGGGGTAGAGGGCATGGAAAAAAGGGGAGGGTTATGCTGAGGGAGTCGAGGTCGGGTTATCAGGGGCCAGAAAGCGGTGCAGTTCCACTGCGAATTTTGAACCGATACCAGGAACCTCGTTGAGGGCGGTCACGCTCGCGCCGCGGAGCCGCTCGATAGAGCCGAAGTGATCCAACAGCGCGGTGCGTCGGACGGGACCGAGCCCGGGGAAGTCTTCGAGGATGGATTCGCGGATTTTCCGCGAACGCAGGTCGGCGTTGAAGGTGTTGGCGAAGCGATGGGCTTCGTCGCGCATGCGTTGGAGCAATTGCAGACCAGGGTGCCTGAGGCCGAGGTTGAGCGGAGGGCGCGCGTCGGCGAAGATGACGGTCTCGTTTTTCTTGGCCAAGCCGATCATCGCCGGGGGCTCGAGGTCGAGGGCGTAGAAGGCCTTGAGGGCCGCGCCGACTTGACCTTGGCCGCCATCGACTACGATGAGGTCGGGGAGCGCCTTGCCTTCGTCGCGGAGGCGACGGTAGCGCCGGCCGACAACTTCCTCCATGGCGCGGAAGTCGTCGTTGCCGATGAAGCTCTTGATTTTGAAGCGGCGGTATTGCGCTTTGTCGGGTCGGCCGGCGGTGAAGTGCACCATCGAGGCGACGACGAACGTGCCGCTGATGTGCGAGATATCGAAACACTCCATGTGCTCTGGCAAGACGGGCAACGCGAGGGCCTCTTGGAGCGTGCTAAGCGCATCTTCGTCGGGACGAATCGTGGGGTGGTCGCGTTCGAACCGGCGGGCTTTTTCGAGGGTTTTCTTGAGGGCGAATACGATGTCACGTAGTTCGGCGGCCTTTTCGAAACGTTGCTCGGTGGCGGCCGCCTGCATCTCGTTGGTCAGCGTATCGAGCCATTCGCGGGATTTACCGTCGAGAAACGCGCAGGCTTCTTCGACGCGTTCGCGGTATTCATCGGCGGTGATCTCGTTGGCGTGACCGTAGATTTCTTGGCGCACATCATCGTAAAGGCGCCAGCGACCATCAGGTAAACGTCGGGGATTGGCATCGCTGAGAAGGACACCGTATTGCCGCCGCATTTGCGCGAGGGTGCGCCGCAGCAGATTACTGTGAGCGAAGGGGCCGAAATAGCGGGAGTTGCTGTCCTTGCGAATACGGGTGAGGCGGAAGCGGGAGAGGGTTTCCTTGGGATCGACGCGGACCTGGAGGAAACGTTTGTCGTCGATGAAGTCGGTGTTGTATTTGGGCTTCCACTGCTTGATCAGCCGGCCTTCCAGCAGCAGCGCTTCGGGTTCGGACTTCACTTCGATGGTGTCAAAATCCGTGATGAGCTCGACGAGGGCGCGAATCTTGGGGGAATGAAGATTACGGCGAGATAGCGTGAAGTAGGTCGAGACTCGCTTTTTGAGCGCCTTGGCTTTCCCCACATAAAGGATGCGGCCGAGGCGGTCTTTCATGAGATACACCCCTGGCGTGTCCGGCAGATGGCGGACTTTTTCTTTGAGTTCGGGAGAGGCGCTCATGGGTGGGAATGCTGGGGCAGTAGGTTGAGATTACGGAAATCTTTACTGAATTGCCCGACAGACTGGATATTCCGGCAGTTTAGCTTACTTTCAGTATCCGCAAACGGTTTCTCGTTTGGACCGGTTCCTTTCTTCGACGTTTTGTCTGACGTAATTCCTTCACAACCAACTTTTGAACTGATCACTCTGGGTGATGAACTCCTACTTGGCCTCACCGCCAACGGACATCTCACCTACGTGGGTGGTCAATTGAGGCGTCATGGTGCGACCCTGACGCGCAACGTCACGATCACCGACAACGCGGATGCGATTGCCGCCCAATTTCGGGAAAGCTGGGCCCGAGCGCAGGTGGTGATCACCACGGGAGGGCTCGGTCCGACCTGTGACGACCGGACGCGCGAAGTGGTGGCGGCGGTGCTGGGGCAGGAACTGGTGTTTGATCCGGAGATTGAGAAGGCGATCAGGGATCGTTTCCGGACCTTTAATCGTCCGATGACGGAAAACAATTTGAAACAGGCCTATCGATTTGCCGACGGGGAGATCATCCCGAATGCGAATGGCACAGCACCGGGGCTTTGGTATGCCGAAGGGGATCGGGTTTTGATCATGTTGCCGGGGCCGCCCAATGAGTTGCAGCCCATGATCACCGATCAGGTCTTGCCGCGCTTGGCTAAGCTGGGGCTGCTCGAAGAGGGTGAAAGCTACGTGCAACTGCGCACAGCGGGGATCGGGGAGTCGGCGCTGGAGACGTTGTTGCAGCCGGTGTTTGACCGTCATGCGCCGGACCTGGAGGTCGCGTTCTGTGCCCATCAAGGACAGTGCGATTGTCGATTGAGTGCGGTGAACGACGGGCTCAATCACGCCGAATTGGAAAAGATCGCGGCGGAGTGCGCCGGATTGTTGGGCGAAGACTTCATGTGTTTCGGGCACGACGGGTTGGCCAAGGTGTGCGCCGACATGTTGCGTAAAGCGGATCGCATGCTGGCAGTCGCGGAGACGGCGACGGGTGGTATATTGGCGAGTAGTTTCACCGATTTGGCGGGCGCTACGAAATTTTTTGCCGGAGGAGCGGTGTGCTATTCGAACCAATCTAAGATGCAGCTGCTGGAAGTCCCGGAAGAGATTCTGATGCAGCACGGGGCGGTGAGCGCAGAAAATGCGGTCGCGATGGCAGCCGGTGCGGCTGAGAAGCTCGGAGCTGATTACGGTCTAGCGATCACGGGATTCGCGGGGCCGTGTGGCGGGAATAGTGAGAACCCGGTCGGCACGATGTTCTTGGCCCTTTATTCTCCGCAAGGCGTGTGGTCGAAACGGCTACGTTACCCAGGACCTCGCCCAACGGTGAAACGCCGAGCGGTAAACGCGGCGTTGGACTGGTTGCGCCGCGAATTGATGAAGGTCAAAAACCAGCCCGAAATCCCGGCCCGTTCAATTGGCTTGGACGACTGGTAGCCGGACGGAGTGTCGCTGTAGCCGAGGTCGCTGACCTCGCTCGATTTCTAACCGATCAGATTGCGCAGAGCGGCGAGGTATTTGGCCTGGGTGCGGCTGATGATATCGGCGGGGAGGGTAGGCGCTGGAGGCTGTTTGTTCCAGGCAATGGCGGTGAGGTGGTCGCGCACGAATTGTTTGTCGTAGCTCGGGGGTGAGCAATCAGTGCGGTATTCGTCGGCCGGCCAGTAGCGGGATGAATCGGGTGTTAACACTTCGTCGATGAGGATGAGGTTGCCGGAATCATCGGTGCCAAATTCAAATTTGGTGTCGGCCAGGATCATACCGGCTTTCGTGGTCAGATCGTGACCGCGCTGATAAATCGCTAGGCTGATCGCCTTGACCTGGTCGTAGCGCGCTGCACCGACAGCAGCGGCACCTTGCGCGTCGTTGATGGGTTCGTCGTGATCCCCCACTGCGGCCTTGGTCGTGGGAGTGAAGAGGGGCTCAGGCAGTTTCGCGGCTTGAGCGAGACCAACAGGAAGATGGTGGCCGCAGACCTGGCCGGATTCCTGATAAGAGGCCCAACCCGATCCCACCAAATATCCCCGAACCACACATTCGATGGTAAGTGGATTGAGTTTACGCACGATCATACTGCGCAGACGCAGGTCGGAGTCGGTGATGCCCCGACGATCGAATTCGCCGGATTGATCAGGGAGCAGGTGATTGTCGATCAGATCGGTCGTGCGTTCAAACCACCACAGACTCAGTTGATTGAGCAGGATACCTTTGCCCGGAATACCATCGGGCAAGATCACGTCGTAGGCCGAGAGCCGATCCGTTGCGATGAGGAGTAACGCGTCCCCCAGATCGTAGATCTCGCGCACCTTGCCAGAGGCGAGGAGCGGAAACGAAAGTCCCTCGATAGAGGTAACAGCATGGGCGGGAAGGGCAGCGGCGATCTCGGCGGTGTTCATCAACGTCCCAACGTGTGGCAGGATCGGAGACCAAAATCACGCTCGAACCGGCAACGAAGTGCGATTCCTTAGGTGCGGGACGCGGCAAGCATCACGTCGTGGATCTTTTCGATCCGGGTGGGCGCGATGTAATGGTCATGATTGGTCAACCAACAAGCCGCACTATCGGCGTCCTGAGGGTCAAATCCATGCATGCCGTGCACGTGCCGTTGATTCATGAAGGAAGGGGCGAAGATCGTGCCCGGTATTGAGTAAATACCAAAGTTTACCGTAGCGCCGATCGGGGAAGAGGCAGGCATTGTCCTTGAGAGCGGCATCGTCCAAGATTTGTCCTTCGTTGCGCTCCGCTAACCACGCGGATACTTTTGCCTCAACCTCCGCTCCGCCAGGAAACCAGAACCGCACCATCGTCGAATCCCACACTGCAGCGTAGTCTTCGCCGTAGCGTAATCCTAGCGATTCGAAATCCACCAACATGCAACTTTTCCAGTGGTATCGGTCATGCCGTGATCGCTGAACAAGTGCACTCGCACTTCGTCGTAGTTCTCCTCGGCCGCGCTGACGATCTCACGCATCCAGTTGCCGAATCGCTCTAAGGCGGCATCCACCTCGGGTCCAGTGGTGCCGTGGGCGTGCATGATGGCGTCGAGTTGAGAAGTGAAGAGATAGCTGAGCTCGATGTCGCCAGTGCGCACCTCATCCAACAAGCGTGCGACATTGGTTTGGTCGTTTTGTCGCCAGTCCGAGCGCGACCATGCTTTGCCGGATTTTTCCCACGCGGCAAAGATGGCGGGTTGTCCACCGATGATTCCACCTGGTTCGTAGAGGTCGCGTTTTTCGGTATAGTCGAGCCAAGGCAGTCGACGGAAGGGGACACTATAGAGTTGGAAATAACCGGTGTAGCCCAGGCGATGTTGCCATCAGCGGCTCA
>CAJXQX010000003.1 GCA_913058185.1 uncultured Verrucomicrobiota bacterium | reverse complement strand
GAAACCAAACAAGCCAGCTCCGACTTAGACCTTAAAAAAGGCCAATGGTATAACCTGCGTGTGACTATCGAAGACGACGTGATGAGCGCCTACATCGACGGCGAAAAAGTCACCAGTCTCCGCTCCCCCGGTTTCGCCCACCCCATCAAAAACAAATTCGGTTTCACCGTGAACGGCTCCGACACCGAATTCGACAACATCAAGATCTACGCGACGAAACCCTGAGGCAAAGCGGACCGAACAGAGCCGGTCCCTCCCCAACGATTCCGGAGGGATACCATCAGGAGGGTGTCGGGCGTAAAGCCCGACATTGATTCAGGGACGGAGGAACGCCCGACAGCTCCTTAGTCGCGCTGCTCTTCCGGTAAGGCCGCGCCCGCGCCTTGCGGTTGGCCATCGCGAAAACTGCCGAACCACTTGTCGAGGGGGATAATACTGCCACCATAGTTACACTCGAAGTGTTTGTGATGGAGGTAGTGAAAATAGGAATCCGCCGTCACCGTGCCTTCTGCAATCGGGCCATCGAAGCCCGAGTGCCCGTGCGCTGGAGCCATGCCGTTATACTGCAGTGCGAATAGGAAATGGATCGGGTGCGACGGCACGATCAAATGGATGAGAACGTCGCTGAAATAGAGCGTCGTTTCAACGGGATGCATCGCCAATCCCGACCACGGATTTGGGTTCACATTCTTGTGGTGCAGGTAATGCACGTAGCGATACAGCGGCTTCCAATGGGTGAGCCGGTGCACCCAATAAAAATAAAATTCCCGCCACAGCGGAATCATGAAGAACCACAGTAAAAACAACACCGGGCTATCGACCCACGTGAGCCACGGGATCAGCTGATTGGCGTAGAGCCAAACGAAGATCACTTCGTAGGTCGTCCAAATGATTCCGGCGCGCCCGGCTGTCCAAAAAATATTGTCCCAAACTTGGTTCCCAAAGAGGAACCGCTTGCTCTTCTCGTCGGGCCATTTGCGGTTGTATTTCTTCCGCGTGCCTTCGCGTTTCAGCACGTAAAGATACAAGTGAAGTCCGCCGTAATAAAACCAGATCAGGAGCTGGTTACGCAGGAAGACATGGCTAATCCAATCCCATCGAAACTCAGTGCAGGTTTCGATCGGCGGTTGGGTGTAAAACCACGCCGCCGTCGAAACTAGGAGGAAGAACATATTCGTGGGCCAGAAGTAGCCGCCATACCCAAATAACCACCCAAACATGGCCTTTATCCGCACGGGCAGCGTCAGCAACGGAACGAACCCGGCCGGCTCCTCTGGGCGCCATTCCCCTCGGGAATCTCTCGGCTGGGAATCGGGTTGAGGCGTAGGATTTGGCATAGGGCAGCACTTTTTAGGGTCTCCTCACTTCACGAGCCCACTCGTCTTACACTTAAACAATAGTGCAGGGCTCGAACAGCGATCACACGATCTGATAGTGTCCGGCCCACTCGGCCCGCGGTGCAGGACCGCGGAGTAAGGCGTTTGCTGCTTCGTTGCCCACAAAACGTTTCGTGGCCGGATCGAAATTCAACTCAACATTCAGATACTCTGCGATCATGCCGATATTGAGCACTTGAGTCAGTTCGCCACCGACACTGAACGGTGATTCCGTAGTTCCATTACCCATACACGCTTGCACAAAACTCTCTTGATGTGAGTGGGGAATTCGGGGTGCCTTCAAGGCCGTCCGATGGTCCCCCATCTTGATTTTCGGGTATAATCGGGACGCTGCCTCATGACTTCCTCGCTGAACAAGGTAGTCACTTTGCTCGCGATGGAGCAATGTGCCGGCCTTACCAATATTTGGCTGCACGAGCTGACCTTCCTTATCGGACTCACAATATTGATCTGCCACCGTCGGTTTACAATCCCCGCCGGCTTTCCATCTCAGTTCCACCGGCGGCAATTTTTCACCGCGTCCTGCAAACTCAAAGTGGATATCGGAACTCAACGGAAAACTAACCCGGTTATAGTCGGCCAGTTCGATCGGGGTAATTTTGGTCGGCAACCCTAGCTTTAAATAGTGATGCACGAAATCGATGATATGACATCCCCAGTCACCAAGCATCCCGCCCCCGTAAAGATGAAAGCCTCGCCAATCAATGGGATGATACATCGCGCTGAAGGGTCTTTTTTCCCGAGGTCCGCACCACAAGTCCCAACTCTTGAGCGACTCCGGAGCTTGCTCCGTTGGCGGAAAGCCCTCGATCCGTTCTTCCGCATTCATGAACCACAACGAAGCCGTTTTCCATGCCTCGATTTTAACCACGTCATCGACGACTCCCGCCGCCAATAACTGTTTGAATTGTTCGGCTCCCGGGGACGTGTGTCCTTGGTTACCCATTTGGGTCACCACCCCGAACTTCTTCTCCGCTCTCATCAACATGGCCGCTTCCTCGAAAGTATGCGTCAGCGGTTTCTCTACGTAGACGTGTTTGCCCATCGCCATCGCCTGAATCGCCGCCGTGAAGTGGGTGTGATCGGGTGTCACCACGCTCACGGCATCGATATCATCGCCCATTTCATCGAGCATCAAACGGAAGTCGTGATACCGCCTCACGTCGGGGAACGTTTTCAGAGTTTTCCCTACCTCTCGCGGTGTAACATAATCCACATCGGCAAACGCTACTGGCACGGCGGTGCCTTCTTCGCACAACGAGGGAATGACAATCCTCGCGCGCCCCCCGACTCCAATACAGCCCAGATTGATCCGCTGACTCGGGGGCAGCCGCGGATTGTCTGCCGCCCGCGCACTCGTGAGGTAGGCTGGTAAGAACGTGAAACCGAAGCCCGCCGCGGCGGATTTTTTGATAAAACTACGGCGAGTCGATGGGGACGATGAAGGAATAGACATTATGTTAATCCAGAGCTTAAACTACCTCGTGTCGACCGTCTAAGGAAACCGGTCGCACCCACCCCATCTACTCGCCCCTTCGTATATGCCCTCCCCAACCCACCGCCGCTCTTTCCTCAAATCCATGCTCGTGGCAGGCACTGCGCCACTCGTCTTACCCTCCCGTTTGTTCGGTGCCAATGCGCCGTCCAATCAAATCACGCTGGGCTGTGTCGGCGTGGGACATCACGGCAAGCGGGTGAATCTCGTCTCGTTTCTGGCGGAGCCCGACTGCCGCGTCCTAGCGGTATGTGACGCGTATTTTGACCGCCGACAGATCGCACGCCGCCTCGTAAACGAGCGCTACGACAACACCGATTGCACGACCATTGCGGATTTCCGCGACCTCCTTGCCCGACCCGACATTGACGCGGTCGTTATCTCGACCCCGGATCACTGGCACGTGCCAATGACGGAAATGGCTCTCGATGCCGGCAAGATAGTGTTTTGCGAGAAGCCGACCCTGACCATTGCTGAAGGCCGCCGACTCGCCGACCGCGTAAAACGCACCGGCGCGGTGTTCGCCACCGGACTCGAAGACCGTTCGGTCGTACACTACCACATGATGGCCCAGGCCGTGCGGAACGGCGCGATTGGGGAACTCAAACACATCCAAGTGGGTTTGCCGGAAAAACCCATTTACGCGCATGAAGCTCCCGTGGCGGTGCCCGCCGGTTTCGATTTCAACCTGTGGCTTGGTCCCGCGCCCGAACGTGACTACACGCCTCAGCTCACCGACCCACAGGTCTGGCGGCAGATCCGTGATTTCTCGGGCGGCTCCCTAACCGATTGGGGCGCTCATCTCATCGACACCGCTCAAGTGGGAAATTTCGCGGAAAACACCACCCCTGTCGCCGTATCCGGCAAAGGCGTGACCCCCAAAGATTCCGTGAATACCGTGCCTCAAACTTACGAGATTAACTACACCTACGCCAACGGAGTGACCCTGCAGGTGGTATCCGACCAGCCCTCGATCCGCTTCGAGGGAACCGACGGTTGGGTAGGCAACAAGGGTTGGCGCGGCAAACTCGAGTCCAGTAACATGGAAATATACCGGCGTAAATACGATGCGGCCACCGATCAGATCTGGCCCCGTCCGCGCACGGAGCATCGCAATTTTATCGATTGTATCAAGTCGGGTGAACAGCCCACCTACAACGCCGAGAGCCTGCACCAACTCAGCACCGTTATGCACATGGGGGCGATCGCCATGGAGGTCGACCGTCCGCTGAAATGGGACCCGCAGGCCGAGTCGTTCGACCACATCTCCGCCAACGCCTTGCGCAGCCGCGAGCAACGAAAATGGGCGTAAAGTGCAAGGGAGGGACCGGCTCCGTCCGGTCCGCAGTCGAGCTGGAATCCCTCTACCCTATAACAAACTTGAGGCAGGTGCGGACGACACGGAGGTCGTCCCTCCCCAAAATCCTACCCATTCCCATCAGCCCCGTAAAACCAGTGAATTGATTAAGGGAACTGAGATTTGCACTAGAACTCTTGTTAACCTTTTCCTTCAACCGACTGTTTATAGTTTAACCGTCGTTATACTCGCCAAGACTGCCGTGGACTCCCCCCGGTCTCGTCCTTCTTCCATGCCCCTGCCCTTTCGCCAATTTTCTGTTTGTGCCGCCTTCCTCTTCGCCGTCGAAGCATCCGCGGAAGTATCGTTCAATAACCAGATCCGGCCGATCATCTCGGACAAGTGTTTCAAGTGCCACGGCCCTGACGCGAAGAATCAAGATTCGGAGTTCCGTCTGGACACGGCTGAGCGCGCCTACGCCGATCTCGGCGGTTACTTCGGTATCGTCCCGGGCGACACCACCAATAGCGAACTCATCAACCGCATCCATACTACAAAGGAGGACGACCTCATGCCGCCGGTGGACTCGAATCTATCTCTCACCGCCGAAGAGAAGGACTTGCTTGAGCAATGGATCCGCGAGGGCGCCACATTCGAGAAACATTGGTCGCTAGAAAAACTCCCGATATCGGTAGCGTTGCCCTCCCCGTCATCGGCCTGGGCTCGGAACCCCATCGATCAATTTATTGAACAAGGTTTCAGTAACCGCGACGTAACCCCTGCCGCTGAATCCTCACGAGCGAAATGGCTGCGCCGCGTCACCTTCGATCTCACCGGCCTGCCGCCGAGCCCGGCGGAGATCGAAGCATTTCAAGCCGACACCGCCGAGGACGCTTACGAAGTCGTCGCCGATCGTCTTTTAGGCTCCACCGCTTACGCCGAGCGCATGACTACTGAATGGCTCGACGTCGCCCGCTACTCCGACTCCAACGGTTACCAACGCGACGGTGAACGCCTTGTCTGGCCGTGGCGTGACTGGGTCATCTCGTCGTTCGACCAGAACATGCCCTACGACGAGTTCGTGACGCTGCAGGTTGCCGGGGATTTGCTCCCCGACGCTGGTCCGGCCGAAGTGTTGCCCACCGCTTTCAACCGTCTTCACGGTCACGTGATGGAAGGTGGAATCGTGCTCGAAGAATACCGCGTCGAATACGTCGCCGACCGCACCCACACCTTTGGCACCGCCTTTCTCGGCCTCACCATGGAGTGCGCGCGTTGCCACGATCACAAATACGATCCGCTCCCGACCAAGGACTACTACTCCCTCACCTCCTTCTTCGCCAATATCGACGAGTCCGGGCTGATTTCCTTCTTTACCGAAAAGACCCCGACTCCCGCGATGCCGATGAGCACTCCGGAAGCCGATACGGTGTTCGCCAAGGCAATAGCGGAAGAACTCAACGCCGAAACCACGCTCTCCGATTTCCGGACCGAGGCCGAACAGTCTGAGGTCTTTGCCGACTGGCTCGAATTCCATCGCCCCGATTTACAATGGCCGGGTTTGGTGGGCCACCTGCCGTTCGATGAAATCATCGACGAAACCCTCGCCAACTCAGTCGATCCTTACAACCCCGCCATCACTCAACTCGAAGAGTTAACCCCACTCGAGCAGTCGGAAGAAAGAGAGAACCTCAAAGCTGCGCCCGCCCCTCAACCTTTGAACCAGCTCGTGCCGGGCAGATTTGGCCAGGCTATGGAATTTGAAGGCGATGCTCTAACTCACTTGCCCAATGTCGGTCACTTCAAGCGGGAAGATGCGTTCTCCTTTTCGGTCTGGCTAAAACCTGATCATATCGCGGCCCGTGAAAACGTTTTCAGTCGCGGCGCCGGGGCCGATGACGCCGCCAGCATGGGTTACGAATTTTTACTCATCGACGGCAAGCCGACGGCCTCGTTGATCCATTTCTGGCCGGGTAATGCTCTACGCGTGCAGGCCAAGAAACCGCTCACCGTCGACGCATGGCAACACGTCGTCATCACCTATGATGGGTCCAGTGAAGCCGCCGGGCTCAAGCTGTTCTTGGATGGCGAACTCCTCGACACCGTGGTCATCGCCGATCACCTCACCAGCGGCATCACTGACTGGATGAAGATCAAGGAAAGCAGTCACCGCTTCCACATCGTCTTCGGCCAACGCTACCGCGACCGCGGATTTGTGAAAGGGCAGCTGGACGAGTTCCGCGCCTTCGATCGGGAATTGACCGCCGCAGAGGCGCGCCAGTTGTTCGACGGCAATCATCTCGCGCAATTACTCGCCAAGGACACCGCTATCCTTACCGATGCCGACCGCTCCGCGCTGTTCGAATACTTCCTCGCCACCACCAGTGCTGAAGCCCGCACAATCCGCCACGAACTGCGCCTCGCTCGAGGGACCTGGAATCAGCAGATGGATGTGCTCCCTACCGTCTCCATCATGCGCGAGCTGCCTGAGCCCAAACCGGCCTACGTGCTCGAACGCGGCGCCTACGATGGTCATGGCGAACCCGTGATTGCGGATACCCCCAGTGCCCTTCCTCCCTTCCCCTCCGACCAACCGCGCAACCGGCTGGGTCTCGCGCGCTGGATGTTTCAGCCCGATCACCCTCTCACCGCGCGCGTCGCCGTGAACCGTTATTGGCAGCTCATGTTCGGCAAAGGTATCGTGCGCACGCCCGAAGATTTCGGAAGCCAAGGTCAACCGCCCACGCATCCAGAACTGCTTGATTGGCTCTCCCGTGATTTCGTGTCCAACGGCTGGGACCTGAAAAACCTGCTGCGCCAAATGGCCCTCTCCGCCACCTATCGCCAGAGCACCGTGATCACCCCCGAAACGCGCGAAAAGGATCCCGAAAACATCACGTTCTGTCGCAGCCAACCCAAACGTCTCCAGGCCGAAATGATTCGCGACAATGCCCTCGCTGTCAGTGGTCTACTGGTCGACAAAGTGGGCGGCCCACCCGCTCACCCCTACGAACTTGCGGTCGGATTTGAACCGATTGAACCCGACGCAGGCGATGGCGTCTATCGGCGCAGCATCTACACGCGGACCAAACGCAATTCGCCGGCCCCAGTCATGGTGGCATTCGATGCACCCAAGCGTGACATCTGCACCGTGCAGCGCTCCGAAGTCGCTTCCCCGCTGCAGCCGCTAATCACGTTAAATGGCCCGCAATTTGTCGAAGCCTCTCGCGTGCTCGCACAGGAGCTTCTGACTCAGATCAATGGCAGCCCGGCCCACGTTATCAACGAAGCATTTTACCGCCTGACCAGTCGCAAAGCGGACCCCGAAGAACTCGCTCTGATGACCGACCTCTACGACGTGCAACTGGCGGAGTTTTCCCAATTTCCCGAAGAGGCCGCGGCGTTGATCAGTATCGGTCATGCTCCGGTGCCCGACCACGTTGCCCCCGACCAACTCGCCGCCGCCACCATCGTGGTGAACGCCCTCATGAATCTCCACGAATCCATTACGCACCGATGAGTGATCCCGAACCACTCTGCACCGGTTACGAAGATACCGCCGGACTCTCTCGCCGTTCGTTTCTTAACAAACTCGGTATGGGGTTTGGCAGCCTCGCGTTGACCGATCTCGTCAACCCCGTCAGCGCACTCGATCCCTCCGCGTTGCTTTCCAGCACGCACATCGCGCCCAAAGCCAAGCGAATCATTTTCCTCTATCAATCCGGCGGTCCGTCCCAGATGGACTTGTTCGACTACAAGCCCCGGCTCAATGCCGAGCACGGCCAGGAGTTGCCCGATTCCGTGCGCCAAGGTCAGCGGCTCACTGGCATGTCGACCAATCAGTCGAGTCTGCCGCTCGCCGGGTCGCCATTTACGTTCGATGAATACGGCGAAAGCCGTGCGTTACTCAGCTCCGCCCTGCCTTACACCGCTCAGGTCGCCGACGAAATTTGTTTCGTCAAGTCGATGTATACCGAAGCGATCAACCATGGTCCCGGTGTCACCATGATGCAGACCGGATCACAGATTCCCGGCCGTCCAAGTTTCGGTTCGTGGATGTCCTACGGTCTCGGTTCGATGAACGACAATCTGCCGTCCTACGTGGTGCTCAAACCCAAGACCGGCGGCGGTCAGCCCCTCACGTCGCGTTACTGGGATGCTGGCTTCCTGCCCGGCAAGCACAACGGCGTGCAATTCCGCGCCGACAAGGACGCCGTGCTCTACCTCAATAACCCGCAAGGTGTCAGCCGTCGCAGTCGCCACGCGGCCATCGAATCGCTGCAAGCATTTCACGAGCGCCAACTCGCCGAGACCAGCGATCCCGCGTTGGAAAACCACATCGCCCAATACGAGATGGCCTTCCGGATGCAGGCGTCCGTGCCCGAGGTCACTGACCTCAGTGGCGAACCTCAATCCGTCCTCGATCTCTACGGCCCCGACGCCACCGAGCCCGGCACCTTCGCGGCGAACTGTTTGCTCGCCCGTCGTCTCGCCGAAAAGGGCGTGCGGTTTATTCAAGTGTTCGAAAAGGGCTGGGATGCCCACGGCAATTTACCCGCCAATATTCGCAACCAAACCAAGAAAACCGACCAGCCTTCCGCTGCCTTGATCAAGGATCTCAAAATACGCGGTATGCTCGACGATACCCTCGTAGTGTGGGGCGGCGAATTCGGTCGCACCAATTACTGCCAAGGCAAGATGACGGCCGATAACTTCGGCCGCGATCACCACCCGCGTTGCTTCACCATGTGGATGGCTGGCGGTGGCGTGAAGCCGGGTTACTCGCACGGCATCACTGATGATTATTGCTACAACATCGTGCAGGACGGCGTGCACGTGCACGACTTGCATGCCACGATGATGCATCTGCTCGGCATCAATCATGAGCGCCTGACGTTTAAATATCAGGGGCGTCACTTCCGTCTCACCGATGTGCACGGCCACGTCGTGAAGCCCATCCTCGCGTAATGGAGGACCTGATCCTGTTCCTGGGGCGTTTCCACGTCCTCGCCCTGCATTTGCCTATCGGCATCCTCGCGTTCGTCGCGATCGCGGAGCTTTACTTCGGTTTTCGCGCTAAGGTTTCACGACCTGCTCTGATCAACACCATCTGGTTGTTGGGCGCTATCAGTGCCATCACCGCGGCCGGACTCGGCTACCTGCTTTCCCTTTCCGGCGGTTACAATGAGGAGACGCTCGAACTGCACCTTATCTGGGGACTCATCACCTCGGCTACGACACTCGTCGGCTGGATCGCTTTTGGTATCAAGGGACAGCGAGGCAAAGGATGGGTCTCGATCATCGCCGGGCTCCAACTCGTCTCGCTCTTCACCGCCGGACACCTCGGTGGCAATCTCACTCACGGCCCCGAATATCTCTTTGAGCACGCGCCTAATCCCATTCGATCACTGGCCGGGTTTGCCGCCAAAGGGGCTCCGCGATCACCGGTGTCGGATCTCGCCCAAGCAGACGTCTTTCTCGATGTGGTGCAGCCCCTGCTCGAGCTGCGCTGCGTGAGCTGCCACAACCCGTCGAAGATCAAAGGAGGACTCCTCTTGGATACCTACGCCAACATCATGCTTGGCGGTGAATCCGGCGCCTCGGTAACTCCAAGGAATCTGTCCGGCAGTGAACTGAGTGTCCGTATCAATCACGATCCCGAGCACGACGACTATATGCCTTCGGGCGGAAAGACGCCTTTAACCGCCGCTCAAGCCCAAGTCATGGATTGGTGGATCCTATCCGGAGCTCCGGAATCGGGAGCCCTCGCTGACTTTGGCAATGACGCCGACATCTTCGCCCTCATCGCCGAGGCTATAGCCGTAAAAATCACGGTAACAAATCTCGACGAACTTGGACTACCGATAGTTACCCCGGCCTCCCGCGATGTGATCATGAAACTTGAGTCACTCGGTTTTGACGCGACTCCGGTGAGCGAAAAGTCGGGTTACCTCGACATCGATTTCTACCGTATTGTCGATGAAAGCATATCGGACGAGCACGTCGCCGCTCTGCTCCAAGCGCGCGATCACATCGCGTGGCTAAACCTAGGTGATTCTGGCCTGCAAGATCATCAGATCGAAACCATCGCAAAGCTATCGAATCTCTTAAAATTGGATCTCTCCAAGAATCCCGTGACGGATGCCGGAATCATTGCTCTCCGATCGCTGCCCAACTTAGAGACCCTCAATCTGCACGCGACTCAGATCACAGACGCGGCTCTGACCTCACTCGATAAACTCCCCAACTTGGAGCAAGCGTTCCTTTGGAGCACGGCCGTGAACCCCGAGGCCGCCAGCAAGCGTGACTACGCCCAAAACGAAACGGGCTTCGTCGTCATCCCAGAAGACGACGAAAGTAGCAAGTAGCAAGCTGCTCCGCAGAAGTAACAAGTATCAGGTAACAAGTAACAAGACATGCTCACCGGGGTCGGGTCGTAGACGCATTGCGCGAGCAATTTAGTCACGACCTGATCCCTTCCTCCAACAACTCCCGCAGTCCCATCTCCTCCCTCTTTCTCGTTCTCGTTCTCGATGACGCTGCCTCCAAGCCCCCTATGCAAAACCTCATTCAAAAATTCGTGGTTTCACTCAGCGCACTTGGCGTGACCGCTTCGCTGTTCGCTCATCCCGATCATGGCGACGCCTACCCTCCTGTAGCGGCCGTTGACCTTGCCACGGGACAGGAGGTCATCGGTCACAACGGACTGCGATATCGGGTCAATCGGGACTGGAGTCAGGCCGACCGAGCCGTCGCACCTGTCACCAATGCGCATGCCATGATCGAGGACAGCGAAGGCCAGATCTATCTCGTCACCGACGACATGGCCAACGCCTTCATCGTCTACGAAAAAGACGGCACCTTCGTGCGCTCATTCGGCGAAGACCTAAAGGGCGGACACGGCATCCACCTCATCACCTTAGACGGCGAAGAACATTTGATCCACGTCGACGGTGGTTGGCAGCAGACCAAACCCAGCGCGTGGGAATGGGATCGCGTTAATGGTGGTGTCACCATCCTGCGCAAGGATGGCACCATCCGGCTCCGCCTGCCCTCGCCTCATGAACTGGGCGTATTCGACGCGGAGGAACGATACCAGCCCTGCGACGTCGCCATCACGCCCGACAACGATATCCTCGTGGCCGATGGCTACACCTCAGATCGCGTGCTCCATTACAAACCCGATGGCATGCTCGTGCGCATCTGGGGTGGGCCCAATCCCGGTGATCCCGGCCATCTCAAAAATGCCCACGGTATCTCGATCGATAGTAGCGACCCACAAAACCCCAAGGTTTGGGTGAGTTCACGGGCGGAGAATAAACTCAAAGCGTTTCCCCTAGAGGGCAAATGGCTGGAAACGATCGACCTGCCCGGAGCCCGGGCCGGCCAAGCCTTCATCCGCGACGACAAGCTTTACACCGGCGTATGCTGGTCGCTCGAAAACGGCGTGGATAAGCAGCTCGCGGAGTCTGGTTTCGTGCTCGTGCTCGACTACAAAACGCGACGGGTGGTATCCGCGCCCGGCGGCACCGAACCGACCTATGTCGACGGCACGCTGCAACCGATGCACCAGGCCGAAAAGATCTTCAAACATGTGCACGATCTCTACGTTGACGCCGAAGGAGACATTTACGTCGGTGAATGGAATTCCGGCAACCGCTACCCCTACAAACTCGAACTGATCCACGAATGAGTGCCATCGAAGCGAGACAACCAGCGTAAGATGATACGCGTCGGATCACTCCTCGGCATCGCAGCGATTATCGCCGCACCCTTGATCAGCTCGGATGCACCGACTCCGGACTGGGAGTTGCGGACCCCAACTATGACGGACGGACCGCCCGCCGCAGGCCATCGGGTGCGCGTCACCGCACCGGAATACGCCGGCACCGACGTGCATCATTCGCTCTATCTGCCAACCGATTGGCAACCGGGCCATTCCTATCCTGTCATTGTCGAATACACCGGAAACTACTGGCCTCCAGCCGGTTCCACCGGGCGGGCGGAGGACGCCAATCTGGGCTACGGGCTCGGTGGTCCGAAGGGTTTCATTTGGGTGGTCATGCCTTACATTGAAGAAAATCGCAGAGAAAACGCTGTAACGTGGTGGGGCGACAAACAAGCGACGGTCGACTACTGCAAAGTAAACCTCCCTCGGATCTGCGCTGAATACGGCGGAGACTCCGAAAATGTGTTCGTGGTCGGATTCTCTCGGGGAGCCATCGGCACGAGCTACATCGGCCTAGCCGACGACGAGATTGCCGCTCTTTGGCGCGGGTTTATGGTCTATGATCATTTTGATGGAGCCAAGTCCTGGTCCTATCCCGAAAGTGATCGCGCTGCTGCACTCGCTCGACTCGCCCGTCTCGAAGGTCGCCCCTTTTTGGTGGCCGGGGGCGATCTCACCCGAACGCGCACCCAATTCCTGGACGATCATCTCGAACTCGCTGACTTTACTTTTTTGGAAGTTCCGGTGGGCGAGATATTCACCATCCCAGAAGGACCAATCATCCACCCTCATACCGACTTGTGGATGCACCAACCCAGCCGATTCCGTGACCAAGCCCGCGCTTGGTTACAGACAACACTCGACAGCCCGACCAGAAATTGAGGGTTGATTCGAGTTACTTCAGATCTGTAGGCATCTGCCCCAACCGTCGTGAGACTTGGAATTCGTAGAGCGATCCTTCCGCGAGGGGTTCGCCCAGAAATAAGACAGTGGAGTGCCCCGCGCGGAAATCAACCGGAGCCCCGTGCATTCCTACGATCAAGGGCTGGGTAAACCGCCAATAGAGCTCATCCAGCCGTTCGAACTGAAAGTCCGCCAAGGTTTCATTGGTTTTGAGGTCATCCCAAAGAATCAGCCTGAACGAACACCCACAACCATCGAGATGCTGAACAGTTTATATGCCGTCGCTACCCATCGGCATCCCGCGCGAAGGCCGCGATATGCTCGGCCGGTAATGGCCGCGTAAAGCGGCTCACCACGACAAAGACCAGGGTGTTCACCACCGCTCCACAAAATCCGATATCGAACAAACCACTCAACAACTTGGTCAGCCCTGTCCAAGAACTCGCGATCCCGTCACCCGCGATCATGGCCGGAAATGGGGTAAAAAACAGCACGACCAGAATTCCACTGGATATCCCGCAGATCGCCCCCGTCGTAGTCCCTTTGCGTAGAAACAAACAATCGATCGCCAGAGGCACCAGCTGACCGGAAAACGCCATGGCCACAAACATCAGTGATGCGATCATCGTGAGCGGATTGAACTCCCCCGGCGCACTACCGAGCCCCACCAGCCAAAGTGCCAATAAGGTCGCGACCACGATCACTCCGCGTCCGAACCAAGCACGTTCCCGTTCGCTGGCCTGGGGTCGAATAAACCGATCGTAGATATCCCGCGTTAAGACCGCGCTCAGTGCGTGCAGGTTACTATCGGCCGTGCTCATCGAGGCCGCCATGACCGAAACCAAAATGATCGAAACCATAACCGCGCCGAATCCCACGCCCAACAGCAGGGGAATATGTTCCTGCAGCATCGCCACCACCACTTGGTCAAAGTCTCCCGCGGTCGCACCGATCATTTCGTGGGGCATCAATGTCCCGTCAACCAACGCTGGCGGATAAAGCACATGAGCGCCCAAGCCGACCAACATGACGCCGAACAAAAAGCAGCCCGGCAATACGGTAGCAAAAATCAACGCACTCCGCTTCAGCGTCTGCGACGAACGGGCCGCGTAATAACGCATCCACTGGCCTGGCTGGATCATGGTCGATAACGAGGCGAATATGCAGATGGTCAGTAGCTTCCAAGGTGACCAGGCGCCGCTCACTCCCGGCAAGGATAACGCCTCCGACGGTAGACTGCGCACCGCGGTGAAATACTCCGACACTCCCCCCATCGCCATCACCGTCGCCAAACCGGCAACCAACATGCCGCTCAAAAGTAGCACGCCTTGAATCACATCGGTCCAAGCCACCGATCGCATGCCCCCGATCAACACATACAACATCGTCAGGACGGAGAGCGCGATCGTGCCCAACTCAAACACCCCGTATTCCTGCCCGAACACGGTGAGCCCGGCGGCGTCCGGGAACAGGCGTTGAGCCAGATACCCTCCCGCTTTGATCTGCATGATGATGTAAGGAATCACGTAGAGAAACCCTACCAGCGCCACGAGCATCCGGAGCAGACGGGAACCTCCGTAGTAGTCGGCCACCAGATCACCCGGAGTCACATATCCTCGGGCTTGGCCAATTCGGCGAACCCGGGAACCGATGAAATAGATCGCCGCTCCCGACACCGGAAGATTGAGCGCAAAGAATAGAAACGCGGTGCCATCTCGATAAATCAGTCCAGGAATCCCCAACATAGCGGCACTGGAAAAAAACGTGGCCATGATAGTCAGGACCGTGACGAGCACCCCCTGCCCCCGGCCCGCCAAATAATAATCCTCCTCGGAGGACCGACTCTTCAGGTAGCCCAACACGCCCAAACCCAGTAATACGGCCATGTAGATGAGCAGAACCACCACGGGAATTCGCCCCATCTCCATCGCCGCCAATAAGGGTAGAGCAATCATCATGATTCTGATTTCCAGACGGTTAGATAAGCCGCGATGATGACGCCTGATTCCACCGCGCACCAACCTACCGCCCAAGCGTAGAGCGCCGGCATGCCCAAAAGGGTGCCGCCGCCGGCAGCGTAGTCATTGACTAAATACAATCCCGGCCCCGCCCCCATGAATAAGGCGAAGAAAAATACCGCCAAGAGAATGCGGCTCAAACGGTGACGGGAGGAAGTGTTCTGGGGTGAGTTCACTGGACAGAAACAGCAGCCTGCGAGGGTTCACTCCGGTGGCAATGTCACAAAACAACCGCAGCGGCGAAAGTTCGAACGGATTTACCGAAACCGTCGCCAAAACTGGCCATCCACGCCTCCGTCTCGCGTTGGGAGGAAATGGTCAATCGCACCATCTCGATCTACCCGAGGTCATTGAACATGATCTCACCCTCGGGAGGCCGATCTAGGTCAACGGTGTAAATGATAAACTCTGGCCCCGGCGGACGAATGAAGAGTTAATCAGTCACAACCCTTTTTTGCCCTATGACACTACCCCGCAGAGCCTTCATCGGCCAGATGGCCGCCGGATCGACCGCCTTTCTCGCCTCCCACCCTCTTTTCGGCCAAATCGCCTCATCTCTCGACCGCAAATCTGTGCTGGTTGAAACCGCGTTCTTTGGCCGGTTGGGTGGCTGGAAAGTGGACACCCAATTCGAGAACTATCTCGGCTTCAGTTATCTGCTCGCTCACGGCCTCGGTCAGTCCGTCCCGGACGCGGTCGCCAGCGTCGAGTTCCCCTCCGCCGGTCGCTACCACACTTGGGTGCTAACGAAGGATTGGTGCCCCGGCGCCTGGGACTCACCCGGCCAATTTAAAGTCAAACTCAACGACACCACGCTCGATACCACGTTCGGCACGAAACCGGGTTGGACTTGGCAATCCGGCGGAACCGTGGACGTCAGCGAAGACGATCATCTTCACTCCACCATTTCACTCCAAGATTTGACCGGATTCGAGGGCCGTTGCTCTGCCGTCTATTTCAGTAAAGACGCCAACGACACCCCGCCGATCGATCGTGATGTGTTGCCCGGATGGCGTCGCCGTAAGGTCGGGCTTTCCTCCGATGTCATCGACGAGGGCTCCTATGATTTGATCATCGTCGGCGGTGGTATTTCGGGCTGCGCCGCTGCCCTCGCGGCCAACGAACGCGGGGTAAAGACCGCGCTCATCCAAAATCGCCCTGTACTCGGAGGCAACGCGAGTGGCGAGATCCGCGTGCACACCGAGGGTATTCACGGCATGGCGGAAAAGATCATGAAGCAGATCGATACGCCGCATTATCCCAACGGGGATCCGGAAGCAATCGACGCTGATCAGAAGCGCATGAAAAACATGTCGGCGGCGACCCACGTGGATATTTTTCTCAACCACTGTCTCGTTTCCGTAGAGACCGACGGAAATCGCATCCGCTCTATCGAGGTCCATGAGGCGGCAAATGGTAACATGCGGAAATTCTCCGCCCCTCAGTTCATCGACTGCACGGGCGATGGTTGGCTCGGCGAGAAGGCGGGAGCGAAGTTCAGCTACGGTCGCGAATCCAAACACAAGTATGGCGAGGAATGGGCTCAGCACGGTGAGTTATGGTCACCAGAAAAGCCCGACAACCGCGTGATGGGATCCAGCGTGCTTTGGAATACGAAAGAGACCAATCGCCGGGTTTCGTTCCCCTCGGTTCCTTGGGCCAAACCGGTCGCCAAAGACCACGTCTCCCCCAAGGGTGAATGGCAATGGGAGTTCTCCAAGGATAGCCTCCACCAAATCGAAGACGCCGAGACGATTCGGGACCACATGTTCCGGGCGATTTATGGCACCTACGCCAACACGATTCAACGGCCCCAATATCGGAACCTCGAACTGGTGTGGATCGCCTTCAACGCCGGCAAACGGGAATCCCGTCGCTTCATCGGCCCGCATATTTTCACCGGTGTCGACGCCCGCGAATCCGTTGAATTCCCTGATGCCGTCGTGACCGAAAAACGCTCGATCGATGTGCACTATCAGGAGAAGCTACTCGGTCGACCGGAGGATTTCCTTTCCGAGGCGCTGTTCCTGAAACCAAAAAATGGTTTCTACTACATTCCCTACCGCTCGCTCTACTCGGCCAACATTGCCAACATGCAAATGGCCGGACGCTGCTTCAGTTGCTCGCACGTCGGCTTAGGTGGCCCGCGCGTGATGAACACCTGCGGCCAAATGGGCGTTGCCACGGGCTTCGCTGCCGCGCTTTGCAAAAAGCACGCGGTCGACCCCGCCAAGGTAGGCTCCGATCACATAACGGAATTGCGTCAGCTCTGCGGCTACCCAGCGTAGGAATCGATCTGCTTGGCGTGTCGCCAGTGGGTCCAATCTTTCGCGATGAAGCACTACGTCAATTTCGCCCTCCTCTTCGCATTCGCGATACTGGTAGGGAGTGCCTTCCTGCGGTTCTTCGAGCCGTTCAGTCTCGTCGTTACGAGTATCCACGTTGTGTTCGGCTCAGTGGTGCTACTCCTCGTCGGCATGCATTTAGTAGCCCGACTGGGTTACTTCAAACGCATGCTGACCCAGCCCAAAAAAGCAACGGCTCCCCAACCGCGCGGCCAAGCATGGCGCTACCTCCTCTACACCCTCATCCCGTGTGTCTATCTGCTGCTCGCGTGTTTCTTCCGCTGGAAGCCCGTGCCGCAACTGTTGGCACTCGGTCACGAGGCCAAAAACCGGGCCATCATCTTCCGTCCGGAAAACGACACCGCCATTCGGCACCTTCCGACAAAATCGGAAATCAAACGCCAGGCAACGGATCAGGCGTCACTCATGATTGAGATTGAATGGGGACGCGCCTTCGATCCCGAGCACTCCTTCCCCGACACCGAGGGCCGCACTCAAATTGCCGTGTGGGCGGAAACCCGATCCGGCACGTTGATCGAAACGTTTTTCCTTTCCGAAACCAGCGCCTACTCCGAGGACCCGCAATGGGCCGATAACCGACAAGCGCGCGTCGACATCTTGCCGATTTGGCGGAATCAATTCACTCTTCTTTCCGGCGTTTCGCCCTCCGGCGAAGTCGATACCTATGCCGGCGCTACTCCGGACCACAGCTTCTCTATCCAAGACAACCTCGTCGATGAGCCCGAGGGGTTTTACCTCTGCGTCGAGGTCAATGCGCCCGGCGATCCCAATGCGTTTTACCACGCAGACCAAGCGGAGTCCGCCTCGGGTTATACCCGGCCCGGCATCGGCCAACCTTCGCTTTACTACAGCGCGTTTATCGAGCCGCAGGGTGATCAAAAATACTACCTACTGGAACTGGCGGGCCAAGGCGGCAGCAACAGTCAACAAAGCGGCCCCGTTTACTACAATCTCGATGAGATCACGACCGCCCGAGAGATCATCGAAAAGGTCCTCGTCCGCGTCCAAAAGCCTGCGGTTGATTCAGACTGAGCCTCTAACTCCTAAAAGTCGGACGAACTTTTTTAACACGATCTTCGCTTCTGCACGATTCGGTTCCCCTTATCTCCTCTCATCATGCGTTACCTTTCCAACGTTCCGTTTTTTCGGCACTCCCCCAACCTCATCCACTGCTTGATTCTAGCACTCTCGCTTGGGACTGTCGCCACCGCCGAACGACCGAACATCATTTTCATCCTCACCGATGACCAACGCTACGACACCCTCGGGGTGACCGGCGACGGACTCGTTAACACGCCCAGCCTCGACCAACTCGCGGCCGACGGTGTGCTGTTCACCAACGCTTCGGTCAACAGCGCCATCTGCACGCCCAGCCGCACCTGTTACTTCCTCGGTCAATACGAACGCCACCACGGAGTAAACTTCAACTCGGGCACTGCGATGGCTCCCGAAGCCTGGGGCCAAAGCTATCCCGTAAAGCTACGCGAGGCCGGCTATTTCACCGGTTACGTCGGTAAGAATCATGTCCCAATCGGCGAACAGGGCTACAAAACCGGCATCATCGAAAACAGCTTCGACTACTGGTATGCTGGCCACGGCCACCTTAGTTTCTACCCGAAAGAGCGACACGATATTTTCCAACATGCGGAATCCGACACCCAACTCGAGGTGATCGGCGAAGGGGTGCAAAGCTTCCTCAACTCCGCCGAAGGTTTCATCACGGGCGCTAAATCGTTCCTCCAAGAACGACCCCAGGATCAACCCTTTGCCCTGTCCATCGCACTGAATCTACCGCACGGCTCCAGCACGGGAACCATGCAGCTGCGGCCCACCGACGACGCGCTCTACCGCACCACCTATCGCGACCGACTGGGTGAGCTCACATTCCCCTCCACCTACGTCTCCCGCGAACACATCGACACCCCAAAGTTGCCCGTTGAGGTGCTCCACACCGACTTCCGACAAGGCATCTACGACTACGTCGACACCCCTGAGAAACTAACCGAGAGACTGGTCCGTAAAACCCAAACCATCACCGGCATCGATCGCTTTGTCGGAGCGATCCGCAAAACCCTCGAGCAACTCGACGAAGCCGAAAATACCATTATCGTCTTCACCTCCGATCACGGGATGATGCGCGGCGAATTCGGCCTTGGCGGAAAGGCGCTCAACTACGAATCCTGCCTCAAGGTGCCCCTCATCATCTACGATCCTCGTGTTCCCGCCGCGCAACGGGGTCGCCGTTCTATGGCTCTCACCGAGTCCGTGGACATTGCTCCCACCCTCCTCGACTACGCCGGCGCCAACGCTCCCGAGACCATGCAAGGCCTCAGTCTGCGCCCGCTTGTCGAGGGTCGGTCCACCGATCTACGCAACTCCAGTTTCGCCGAAAACCTGTGGTCCACCTACTTCGGCAACCCCCGCATCGAAAGCGTGCGCACCAAAGCGTGGAAATACATCCGCTACTTCAAAAACGACCGCACCCAATTCGCTAACGTCACCACGAAAACCCCTTACGTCGTGACCCCGAGTCAGGCCGATCACTATGCGCAATGGCTCACCTCCTCGATCAAAGGAGAGCAACCCGTCTACGAAGAACTTTTCCACCTAGCGTCCGACCCCAAGGAAACCACTAACCTCGCCGACCGACCCGCCTACATCGCCAAGCTCGCTGAACTCCGCGCCGAATGCCAACGCCTCGTCACCCTAGCCAAAGGCGATGTAAATGTCGCCCCCGCAACGGTTCAAACCGTTGCCGCGAAATAACAAGCGCGCGCTGATGCGCGCGAAGTAACAAACGCTACGCGAAGTGCCAAGTATCAGGTAACAAGTAACAAGACGCAGAAACCGACCGCCGGGGTCAGGCCGAGCGCGCGCTGATGCGCGCGAAGTAACAAGTATCAAGTATCAAGTTCCAAGAAGACTTTCGCCCGAGAGCTGACTTATCCACCAAAGCTGACCCCGCCTTCCTTCAGTCTGCCAAAATTCATCCCCTCCGTAACCCCAGGTAGCATTGGGGTTGTCCCTACCGGAATCCTCGGACTTGGTTTCTAGGTGAAATCGTTACCCCTCCTTCTGATCTCTCTGTGCTCTATTACCCTCGGCTCACAAGCAGCCCAGAGCGCTTCCTCCCAACAGGACAAGCCTAACGTTCTCTTCATCGCGATTGATGATCAAAACGATTGGATCGGATGCTTGGATTCACACCCCATGGTCCAAACGCCGAATATTGATCGACTGGCTGCTCGGGGCACGCTCTTCACCAACGCTCATTGCCAGGCCCCTCTTTGCAATCCTTCACGGACCAGCCTCATGCTCGGACTACGGCCCAGCACGACTGGGATTCACGGACTGAAACCCTGGTTTCGCACCGTGCCTCAATGGGCGGACCACGTGGCCCTTCCGCAGCATTTCGTCGCCAACGGTTACGAAAGCTACAGCAACGGGAAAATCTACCACAGCATCCGCTCGCAACCCGCCGATACTGAAAATCCGGAATTCCAGCACTGGGGCTCTCGAGGAGGCGTCGGTTCGAAACCACCTGAAAAGCTCATTCCCGATACCCCTTTCGGCAACCACCCGCTCATGGACTGGGGCGTCTGGCCGGACGACAATGACGACACCCAAAAAGGCGATTACGACGTAGCTTCGCGGGCCATCGAGCAGTTGGAAAATATGCCGGACGATAAACCCTTCTTCCTCGCTGCAGGATTTTTCCTCCCTCATGTCCCCTGCTACGCGACCCAAAAATGGTTCGACCTCTACCCCGATGACGCCTCGGTGCTACCCCCCATGCCCAAGGACGATCGCGACGACACGTCACATTCCTCCTGGTGGATACACTGGAGACTGCCCGAACCGCGCCAAAAGTGGATCGAAGAAAACGACCAAGCCATCAACCTTGTCCGGTCCTACATGGCCTCGACCAGCTTCGTCGACAGCCAAGTCGGACGCATTCTGGAGGCCCTCGAGAAATCCGGTAAAAAGGACAATACCATCATCGTTCTCTGGAGCGACCACGGCTACCACCTCGGCGAAAAGCTCATCACTGGGAAAAACACCCTCTGGCGACGCTCGACTCGCGTGCCGCTCATCTTCGCCGGACCCGGCGTGAATGAAGGCGGAAAGTCAAACCGACCGGCTGAGCTCCTAGACATCTACCCCACTCTCGTTGATCTCTGCAAGCTGCCGACTCTCGACCATCTCGAAGGACTCAGTCTGACGCCGCAGCTGGAAAACCCGCAGGCGCCTCGCGAGCGACCCGCGATCACTTCCCACAACCAAGGCAACTTCTCCGTCGTCACGGAAAAGTGGCGCTATATTCGCTACGTCGACGGATCCGAAGAGCTCTACGACATTGTTGGAGACCCTCACGAATGGACGAATCTCGCATCGCAAAAAAAGGGCGTAGCTCGCGATCTAAAAAAGTGGATACCAAAAATCAATAACGGCCCCGTAGCCGGGAGCGCCTCCCGCGTGCTCACTTACTACGACAAGTCAGCGGTCTGGGAAGGTGAAGTCATCGGGAAAAATGCCCCCATTCCACACGAATGATGGTCCCATGTGGTGATCGAAAATCACCCTTCGATCAATTTCCCCTTCAAGCATGATGAGAGATAATAATTCACGTCCACCGAATCCACGTCTGCCATCATCGAACCCATTCCGGCGAATCGTGACAGGATCAATTATTGGAATCATATTTGGAGCCATCGCGGTGATCGGCCAGACGCAGGCTCCCGGAGCTACTCTGCTCAATACGGGGCCTTTCATTCTGGCCTGTGAGCAGGCTTCAGCCCGGATCATATTAATCGACGTCCAGGCAGACTGGAACGACGACGACGCGATCGTTTGGCAATGGCAGGCCAGTAACGACGCCCACATCGCACCCGAGCATCATTCGTGGTTTTCCAATCCTTCTGACGCCAAATACATCGGTGGCGATCAGCGTGTGCTCACCGTGGCATCCGGCGGTGGCATGGCCGTGATCGACACGGCTTCGGGAAGAATCGTGGGCTACGGATACGTCGGTGGTAATCCCCATTCCGCAACGTTACTACCCGATGGCCATATCGTCACCGTTTCCAGCACCGGCGACCTCGTGCAACTTTTTGAATACCAAGAGGACGCTTCACCGAAATATCAGGTCATCCAAAAACTCAGCTTAACCGATACGCATGGCGTGGTCTGGGATGACTCGCGCGGCTGTGTCTGGGCGCTGGGAGGCAAGCAGATCAAACGATTCGATTACGATCTCGAGCAATCCAGCTTAACCCTCGTAACAACCCTAGACCTCCCGATCAACGAGAAGACACTCCAGCAACCCCGGCACGGAGGCCACGACCTCACTTGGGATCTGTCGGGCGAAAAACTGGCTCTCTCGGACACGGACAACCTCTGGACATTTGATCCCAAATCACACGCGTTCGCTCCGCTGCCCCCTCACCATTTGCGCCACGTCAAAAGCATCAGTCACCTGTCGCAGCCCCCTCACACCATCGTGATGCAGGCCACCACCGAGTGGTGGTCCGATACCATCCGTTCGGCCGATGGCACGTGGGAAAAGACCTTACCAGATGTCAAGTTCTACAAGGCTCGCTGGTGGGGACTCTGAACGGGTTGCCTGAAAAGTGGGCAGAAGAGGGTCTGGACCAAACATTTCCCCCAACAGGAGGCTCCCCCACTCGCCGCTTCGTTTAGTTCTCCCGTTTCAATCGGCACGCAGTAAAGATGTGGAACTGTAGCTGGGGTCGCTGACCCCGGTTTCTACCTCTAAGCAGCAGTGATTCAATCCACCGCACCGGGCTCACCGAGCCCGGCTACAACCAAGCGAGGCAAGCTTCCAAGAATTTTACCCAAGGAGATTAAAACGCAAATGACCCGAACACGGTGAGTGTTCGGGTCATCTTAAAGCAGGTTTACTGCGAGTCGCTTACCTCTTGGTTTTTTCCGCGCTCGGACTCGAGTCTCGAAGGTAACGGACGTAGTCCGAATCCGGACCGAGGAACAGGGTGGTCTTATTCCCGATCGATCGGCTGTAACTTTCCAATGAGCGGAAGAACGAGAAGAACTCCGGATCCGCGCCAAAAGCTTCGTTGTAGATCCGAGTAGCTTCGGCATCGGCTTCACCGCGAACCAGCTCCGCTTGGCGCTGGGCTTCAGAGGTGATCTGCGCGAGCTCACGTTCCGTATTGCCGTCGATCTCGGCGGCGCGGCCTTGGCCTTCGGAACGGAATTGTTCGGCGATGCGTTGGCGCTCGGCGATCATACGTTCAAACACGCGTTGCTGCACGGCCTCGACGTAATCGATGCGCTTGATCCTGATGTCCACCAACTCGATGCCATAGTCGGGCATTTGCACGCTGGCTTTTTCGAGGACGGATTTCACCAACTCCTGACGACCACTCACGACCCGTTTCGTTAGGATCTCGGCGTCGCCTTCGCTGACCGCCGCCGCACGGGCGAGATCTTCTGCTGAAATCTCCCAATCTTTAGACCGGACGATTTCAACTAGATCTGCAGCCGAGATATGATCTCGCACCACGGAATCCAGAATGTCGTTCAAGCGCAGCGTCGCACCGCGTTCGTTTTGCACACTCTTCAGGAACGTAAGTGGATCAATGATGCGCCAGCGAGCAGTCGTATCGACCGAGATGAATTGTTCGCCGCGGGTCGGGATTTGATTCGGATCACCATCCCACGACAGCAGACGTTTATCGAAACGACGCACCTCTTGGATGAAGGGCACTTTGAAGTGCAATCCAGGTTCCGTGATGGGACCACCCACCGGGGCGCCGAGCTGCACGATGATCGCCTGCTCGGCTTGATCAATGGTGTAGACAGATGAGGAGATGACGACTGCACCCACGACCAGCGTGAGCACGAGACTAAGAACGGTTAGACTTGAGCGATTCATTTTCCACCTCCGAACGGCAACGCGTTGCCAGATTGACCAATATTGAGTAACGGGATCGGCGAGCTGACGCCGTCTTCCATGATGTAAACCGGGCCTGCCTTCGGCAGGACCTGATCGATCATTTCCAAATACATGCGCTGCCGCGTGATGGCGGGAGCGTTTTGATACTCCGACAAGATCGCCGTGAAACGTCCCGCTTCGCCGCGGGATCGATTGACCCGTTCGGCCCGATAGGCCTCGGCTCCAGCGATGATTTGCAAGGCCTGACCCTCGGCACGAGGAATCACTTGATTACGGCGCTTTTCAGCTTCGTTGATCAAGCGCTCGCGCTCCTGCTCAGCCTGATTGACTTCATTGAAGGCGGGTTTGACCGTCTCGGGCGGAGTCACATCCTGCAATTCGATGGTGTTAATCTGCACCCCGATATTGAAGCTGTTAAGCAGCTCTTGTAATTCGAGGCGAGCCAAGGTCGCGACCTGCACCCGCTTTTCGGTCAACACATCACTACCGAGACTATTACCCACGATCCGACGCATCACGGCTTCGGAGTTGTCTCGGATCGTTTGAATCGGATTGCGTGCTTCGTGGAGGAATTTGGACGCGTCCGCGATTTGGAACTGCACCACCCATTCGACGTCGATCACTTTGAGATCGCCGGTCAACATGAGGGATTCACCGCGGTGATCGCGAGTTTTCACGTATTGGGTGCGACCGCCGTTATCGAGGGAACGGAAACCGAACTCCTCTTTCAGCACTCGAGCCGTGGGCACGAGTTGAGCGCTATCGACGCCAAATGGAATTTTGAAGTGAAAGCCAGGTTGTTTGATAGCGATGACGCTACCGAAGCGTTTAACCACCGCTTCTTCTTCGGGTTGAACGGTGTAAAAGCTGCTAAAGGCTCCGAAACCGAGGACCATGATAACAGGAACTAGGAGCAGTGACTTCGCCTGTTGCAGTATCACATCGAGTGAGGGGAGACCGTTGTCTCCTGGGGAGGGAAATGAGGAATTTGCCATAAGTCTAAGAAGGTAACCAGTTGTTTAGAGGAACCCGAAGACTCCAATCTCCTCTCGTTTCCCTTTCACGCAAGGACAACCGGCCTTTCCTCTAGCCCAATGGAAAATCAGTCGAGATGTGTAACGGTCAAATTGGACCTAAGCCCCTCCCCAGAAGTTTCCGGGCCCCTTCCGGGCAGATTGACTCCCCTACGGTATTTTGCTGATATTAACGCGTTCGTCCTTTTCGTCCCCCAACGTCGCCGTGACCAACCTCTTTCCTGTCCTCCGTTTGATCCTCGGCACTCTAGCCGGTGCGGGCATGGCCTGGGTTTACTCACGAACTCGGAACGACGGGGCGTTGCTCGACGCCATCCACGACCGGATAAAGCGCCTCCATGGCATCCAACTGTCGGGTCATGACACGGGTCATACGGGCGAGTCGCTCAGGTTGCACCGCAGCTTGATTATCTGACTCGGACGGGTCCTTACGGAGGTTGTAGAGTTCATACCGATCGGCATCGCGGCCGGACTCCGGCAGGTAGTGGTAAATCAATTTCCAATTTCCCGCGCGGTAAGACGTGAAGTAGTTATTACGATGCTCATGCGGGAAGTGAGAAAGAAATACTTCCTTTCGTTCCGGGTCTCGATCTCCCTGCAACAGAGGCTTCAAATTTTGACCATCCACCACGTGATCCATCGGAGGCTTAGCCGTAGCGACGGCTAGGAGAGTGGGAAACACGTCATAGCAGATGCCTAACTGCGACTGCACCCCACCCACCTTGATGAGGAGTTGCTGCTGGACGGGATGACCCGACTGTGGATCGCCCCACGCCGCAATGAACGGGACGCGGATGCCGCCTTCCCAGCGCGACGCTTTTTTGCCGCGAAACGGGGCCGAGCTGGCAATGTTATCCGCGCCGCCGAAGGGAGCATCGGATCCATTGTCGCCCATGAAAATAATGAGCGTGTTTTCGGCGATGCCGCGGGCCTCGAGGTGATCCATCAGATCGCCCAACGACTTGTCCATGCCTTCGATCAGCGTGGCGTAGGCGCGACTGCGTTCGTCTTTATCCGATCCCGCATAGTTGTCCTCAAATCGGGGGTCGGACTGGAACGGTGAGTGCACCGAATAGTGCGACATATACAGATAAAACGGTGCATCGATTTCGAGCGAGCGATCGATTTCTGCTTTGGCTTCAATAGTCAGGGCCTCAGTTAAAAACGTATCAGTCCCATAATACTTCTCCATCCCGGGCACCGCCCAGGTCGCTCGCTTGGGGTTCAGATTACCGTAGCCGTCCTGTCCCCAGTAACTACCGGGTTGGCCCATCGAAGCGCCCCCAACATTCACGTCGAAACCCAAGTTAGACGGATCTTCCCCGACATGATCTGGCGGCGCGAAGTGAGCTTTGCCCACATGGATGGTGCGATACCCAAAGTCCCGCAAAAGACCGGGCAAGGTGACGTCGTCCGATGTGAGTCCAGCCCAGTTCCAATCCTCGGGTCCATGGTCGCCGGTGTTCTTCCCGCGCGGACTAATAAACTGGGTAGTGCGATGGCGGGCAGAGTTCTGTCCCGTCATGATCGATGCTCGGGTCGGCGAGCAAACAGTGTGGGCGTAAAACTGGCTAAACCGAATACCCTTCTTCGCCAACCGCTCCATGTTGGGCGTGCGATACCAGGCGTTGAGGGGTTGTGACACAATGTTACCCGAATCGTCCGCCAACATCGGCGCCGACGTATCCATTAACCCCATGTCATCGACAAGGAAGAGAATGATGTTGGGCTGAGCGGGCTGCGCCGCGAACAGGCTGAGCGGCAACAAAAGGAGAGAAAGGAAGTAACGTTTCATGGAGTAATCGAAAGAGTTGGGATTCTAGTGGCCGAAGAGTTTTAAGGCGTAGGCAGCGCTCAGGGCACTGGCCTCGTAGCGGTCCATGCCTTTGGGGATCGAGCCTTCTGTAATAAGCCAACCGTCGTAATTCATCTCTTGGAGGATGCGTTTTACGCGGGGGAAGTCGATCGGGCCACCGCCGAGCAGAGCACCGTTTTCCTTGAGGTGGAGTTGGCAGATATTCTCCGCGCCGAGACTCTGCATTTCCGCGTAAATATCGTAGCCCATGCGGGCAGAATTAGCCGTATCGTAATACACCTTCAGCGCCGGGGAATCGACGCTGTCGAGAATGTGACGGTGATCCGCTTCGCTGAGTAGCGTCTCCAACCCGAGCACCATGCCGTGGGACTCCGCCATCGGAGCCAGGCGTTTGAGCTTGGTGATGACGCTCTCGATCAACTCGGGTTCACCGTTGATATCACCCTTTCCGAAAAAACCGAGCAGCACGATGTTCGGCGACACCATGGCGGCGAATTCCGGATCATCGAGCTCGGCCGCCTCGGCCTTAAGCTTGGCCATGGCAATGATGCAATCGACCACGAGCTGTTCACCGGCATCGGTGTTGGAAAGCGGGATTTTATTGAGGACCGCGATCCCGAGCGAGGAACAGGCGACGCCGGTGCGTTTCACGGCGGCGCGAAACTTGTCGCGATCGGCGCGATTGCGCAGGTCGATGTTGTTACCGGCTTCCGCGAAGGAGAACTGAATGCCTTTCAAGCCGTTCGCTTGGGCGAAATCAAAGGCCTCGAGTTGACCGGCCATGCGAATCGTCCAGTCACAGGTGCCGACTTGGTAACCTTCCCCAGCGGTGAGGGAAGACGGGGTGAACCACATGACGGCAGCGAGCAGCAATCCGGTGGGTGCGAAACGGCTCCAAGGGGAGCGGGGAGAATAGAGGTTACTCATGACGAACTAGGTTTGGAGCTGTTGATTGAACCAGTGGAGGAAATGCACCTCTTCTTGGTGACGGTCAGGCCAGTTGTGTTTGCCGCCTGCTTTGACGATGAGCTTGGCCGTGACGCCATGCTCATGGGCCACCTCCATAAAACGCTCGGCCTGATAAAGCGGCACGATGGGATCACTGTCACCGTGAATGATCAGGGTCGGCGCGGTGTCGGCATTGATGTGATAGATCGAAGACATCGCCCGGCCTAGATCCTGACGGCCTTCTGCGGTGGCTGATACGGGGCCAAAAGCCGGTTGCCAGCGGGACTGAGGACCGACACCTACGGCATCATCGCCAGCGTGACGCCAGTTTAAGTAATCGACTGGTGGGTAAAAGACGGCGGCGGCCTGCACCGCGCTGCTGGTGCGCTCAACGGGATCCTTGGACTTCGGATCACCGGGAGCGCCTTGGGTGGCGAGGATGAGACTCAAATGACTACCCGCGCTGGACCCGGTCACGCCGAGGCGGTCGGGGTCGACGTTCCAACGATCCGCGTTGAAACGAATGAAGCGGACCGACCGATGCAAAAAGCTCATGACGTCGCGCACCTGGTAGCGGGGTTGCGAACCATGCACCACGGCGAAGACGGTGTATCCGGCGTCCGTATACAATTTCCCATGATCGTCCTTCACTTTGCTGTGATTGGATTTCCAACCAGCGCTCACGATACTGACGATGCCCAGGCCGTTTGGGTTTTCCGGGGTGAAAACTTCGAGCGTCAGAGCGACGCCTTCAGAGTGTTGGTAAATGACATCGCGTTCGCGGGTCACGCCAGCAGAGCCGATAATCGCCGCGACCAGGCTGAGTCCTAAGGTTAGGAGTAGTTTTTTCATATTCTAGGGTCGACTGATAGGTCAGCAGCGGAATATCCGGGAATTGAACTGAGCGTTATAGGGGCAGGATATACTCTAGTCTTCAACAAAGTGCTTCGTGAAGTCATTCAAAGCCGTAAAATACCCATTTATCCGAATGAAAATCAACTAAGCGATACCGCACACGATTTGATTTTGAAAAGCCGAGCGAACTTTGATGGATTGGTTTAAGTGTTAAAGTGAATAAACGCACAGGGATGTTGGGTAATTGCCCCAAAGACCTGAGACTCAATCACGTTAACTCCGATCGCGGGTGAACGTCCCTACTCGCACCCATCCGCCCCCTCCCCCATGACCCCAACGCTATTTCTTATCTGGTTCGGAATCTACATCGTAGGCGTGACCATTTTTGGCGCATGGGTGTCGCGCCGTAAACAGTCGGGCGAAGACTTCCTTCTCGGTGGTCGGTCCCTTCCTCTCTACCTAACCCTAGGTACCACGATCGCCACCATCATTGGCACCGGTTCATCGATGGGGTCGGTCGGCAAGGGTTACTCCTCCGCCTGGATGGGCTCCTTCTTCGGACTGGGTTCGTTTATCGGCGTGATCCTCACCGCGATTCTTTTCGCGCCAGCTCGTCGCCACAAATTCATGACGATGGCCGAGGAGCTCTCGTCTTACGTCGGCGGGAGTCGCGTAGTCAGCAACCTCGTCGCGGTGTTCACGTATATGGCCTGCGTCGGTTGGCTCGGCGCCCATATTCTCGGCGGTGGGCGCTACCTCCAATACGTCACGCAGATCGATTTAAGTTTCGCCTTGGTGCTCATCGCCCTCGGATTCGCCGTCTACTCGACCATTGGCGGTTATCGCGCCGTCGTCTGTACCGATACGATTCAGGCCATTGTGCTCTTCAGCGGCTTCGTGCTCACCGCGTTTTTCGCCTTCCGTTCGATCGGCGGGATCGAGGGACTCCGCGAAACCAGCGCGATCCTTTCCGCCCAGGCGGCTACCACCACAGCGGGACCGTCGTTCTTACCGAGCATATCGCTGGTGATAACGATCGCCGTCGGTGTTTTGGCGACTCCGTCGTTCCGACAGCGCATTTACTCTGGCAATTCGGTCGGCGATATTCGCAAGGCCTTCTACCTCTCTGCCGTGCTCGCGATCAGCTTCGCGCTCCTGCCTGCGATCATCGGTATGGCCGCCTACAAGCATAACCCGAATCTCACCAACCCAGACCTGGCGTTTCCTTTCATGGCCGCCGAGATGCTTCCCGTGAGGATTGGCATCGTAACCTTGTTGGCCGGACTATCTGCGACCATGTCCAGCGCCAGTTCTGATGCGATCGCCGGCGTCACCATCGCGGTGCGAGACCTCTTCGAGATCGTCTTTAAGCGCCTGCCCAAACCCGAGAACGTTGTGCTGTTCTCTCGTATCGGCCTAGCCGCAACCACGGGGTTCGCTCTAATCATGGCCTTCTCGGCTAACGACATTTTGGGCTATATCCGAGACATGGTTTCGCTGTTCATCACCGGCATGTGTGTCTGCGCCATCCTCGGTCGACTCTGGGCCCGCTATAACTCGGAAGGTGCTATCGCTTCGCTGGTGGGCGCATTCGTCACCGCGCTCCTATTCCGCCTGCAGCCGGACTGGACTGAATATTGGGGTGGTTCGATCATTCCGGCACTGACCGTTTCGGCGGTCGCCGGTGTCATCGTCACCTTGCTCACTCCAGCCGACAAACTGTCCCAGGCAGAGGTCATCGCCCTGCTCGATCAAAAGCGGGCGGCTATGGAAGAGCCCGGCGGGTGCTCCTCCTCCTGAACTACCTCTAAACGCAAAACGAAACTAGCACCGCTCTGGGGTTGAGTATCCCCGAGTGTTCCAGAAACTCGTAGGGTGGTTGCACTATCCCATTCCCTGCGTGTTTCCATAAAATTTCAACGAGTGGTAGGATTAATGGCTTTGCTGTTGTCTATCTCGACCGGATGGTCCGCTCACCACGACCACATGCTCCTGCTATCGGATTATTTCGATCGAGCCGACGCATCAGCCGCCCAGGACGGCCTCGGCCGCGAATGGGGCACCAACAGCGACCGTCGCGCCTCAGGACAAAAGCAGGCGACCCTACGGGACGGCGTCTTCCAACTCACCACCGCTCCTGGTGCCGATCACAACGCCGTGGCGTATCACCCCATCAGTCCCGCCTTCGAGGATGGCGCAATTCAGATCCGGTTCCGGATGCGAGCGGGTGAGTTCTTTGCGGTCGATTTCAACAATCCCGAATGCGGCACGGTTCACTCCGGACACATCATCAACGTAGCGTTCCGCCCCGATGGCGTAACCATCAAGGATTCCAAATCCGGCGCAATGAATCTAAAAATTCGCACCGAAGTAAAAGCCGGGCGCAAGACTCCTGCCATCACCACGTTGATCAAAAATAGCAGTAAAATGCTACGCGCCAATCTCGCCGACGGAGCCTGGCACGAGGCCTCACTAATCAAACGAGGTGACACGCTCACCGTGCAGCTCGACGGTGAAACCCTCGGCCAATTCCAGTCTCCCGGCATCACCCACGACACGATCAACAAAGTCAGCATCAGCGCTAAATCCTCCCCGCTTTTGGATGACCTAAAGGTTTGGTCACTTTAACGAGTTGTCTGAATTCGAGTCACCAACCACCGCATCGAAGATGATCCACTATCACGTTTGGTTTAATCTGAAGACCGGAGTGCAGGAGGAAAATGGCCTCCCCACGGTAAAACGATTCTTGGCCAATCTCTGTGCAGAAGATGAAGCCAACACCTTTAAGTTACTCCGCAACAACGGCGAGGTGCCACGATCGAAACTCCCTCGCTACCACGCCCTGATTGAGTTTGCCGACCAAGCCGAACTCGGGGCCGCGATGAAACGGCAGAGAGAGAGCGGAATCCATGCCGGCCTTCACGGCGAAATCATCGACATCGTGACTGATTTTCATGTAGAGATATTTACCCATATTACGGACATCGGCTGCCCGTCTGACTAGAGACGCGGATCATCATTTTTCCGTAAAACACCCCACTATCAATTCAATGAGTCCCCTTAACCTCGCTCGCGTTTTCCTCGCTGCCATTTGTTCCATCGCCACGACTGGCTGCAGTGTGGCTGAAAAGCCAATCCGACCCAACTTGCTCGTTATCCAGACCGACGAGCACAATTTCCGCACGCTCGGCGCTTACCGAGATCTCCTCTCCGACGATCAATCCTTTATGTGGGGCGAAGGCATCAAGGTCGAAACCCCCAATATTGATTGGCTCGCTCAGAACGGCGTCATCGCCGATCGCGCCTATGCGACCACCCCGGTCTGCACCCCCTCGCGCGCTGCGATGATGACTGGGCACTATCCGCAAAACACCGGCTCGATCAAAAACGACCGGCCTATGTGGGATCACATGGTCACCTACGGCGAAGTGCTGCGCCGCCAAGGATACGCCACCGGCTACGCAGGGAAGTGGCATCTCGATGGCCCCGGAAAACCTCAATGGGAACCGAAGCGACGCTTCGGCTGGGAGGACAACCGCTACATGTTCAATCGCGGCCACTGGAAAAACCTCACCATCGAAAAGGACGGACCGCGCGTGGGTGCTATGAATAAAAATGGTGGCCCCGACTACGCGCTCGCCGGCGCCGACGAGGAATCATTCACCACGGATTTTCTCACCAATCGCACCATCGAGTTCATCCGCGAACACAGTCACGAGGAATTTGCCTACCACGTCTGCATTCCCGACCCCCACGGCCCCAACACAGTTCGAGCGCCCTATGATACCATGTATACCGATCTCGAATTCGAACTACCAAAATCGGCATCGGCCGGCCATGATCTCCCTGAATACGCCGCCACCAAACCCTACAAGTTTAACCCCAAAATCCTTTCCCAGTATTTCGGCATGGTGAAGTGTATCGATGACAACATCGGCCGCATCATCGAAACGCTCCGCGAGGAAGGCGTCCTGGAAAACACCATCATCGTCTTCACCTCCGATCACGGCGACCTGCTCGGCGAACACGGTCGCGACAACAAAGGCGTGCCGATGGAAGGCTCCGCTCGCATCCCGTTTATCATGCACGCACCCGGCATCGTCACACCCGGCACCATCGTCCATGAACCCTTCGGCACCGTCGATTTCAAACCCACCCTTTTGGCTCTAATGGGCGTTGAAGATCTCTCCGCCAATGAAGGCCGCGACTATTCCGCGTTCTTTACCGCCGGCGAGATTCCCACTGACTGGGAACACCTCACCTTCATTCGCAACGGCGGCCACACCCTGACCGCTGCGGGCGAATACACCCCCGACAATGGCTGGATCGGTGCCTTTGGCTCCCGCTATAAACTCGTGTTTGCATCCAACGCTGCCCCCGTGTTGTTCGATCTCTACGAAGATCCGCACGAGCTCACCAATCTCATCGATTCGCCCGCTCACCGCCACATCGTGCGCGAGTTTGCCCAATCGCTCAAAAACTACGCGGAATCCAATCAGGAACCGCATCTCGATTCCCTCCAAGTTCAAGCCGACTTCGCCTGGGCCCTTTCCGACCAAGTCGCATATTCTAATTAACCCTCCCCCTTTAACGTGAAATCAAAACCCGATTCTTCCAATCCCATCAACGCCCCCATCTCGCGACGCACCGCGCTGAAGCTGGTAACCGCGGGCACCTTGGTGGGCCTCGGCACTCAAGCTCACAAGAGTCTGGCGGCCGTTACGACCGACCCCAACTATACGAGTGATTCCTGGGCCATCACTCACGATCGTGTCTGGTTGGGCGGAGAATATTGGGCAAATCCAATGGAAGACTGGCGAGTGGCCGACGGGGGCGCCGAGTGCCTCAGCATGGGGACTAACCGTAGTATCCATTCCCTCACCCACCAACTCACTAACTCGGAGGGCTCGATCAGCATGTCAGTCGAGGTCACGACGCTCGATAGTTCCGGCAAAGACGGTGGCAGCGGTTTCCGACTCGGCCTCCGTAGTGAACTCAACGAATACCGCAGCAATTGTTTTGTCGGCAAAGGCATCAACGCCGGGATCGTCAATGGTCGACTGACTCTGGGTGATGTCGCTGCCGGTTTCGGCAGAAACAAAATCCCCGACATGGTGCGTTTGGAGCTGAAGGGTCGGAAACAGGGGCGCAATTTTCAACTCACACTCGACGCGTATGACCCCAAGAAGAACCGCCCAATCGCCAGCACCATTTTCTGGGCGCCCCCCGAATCGGTCATCGGCAACGTAGCGCTCGTCAGCAACTACGCCGAATCAATCCCGCGCAATCGTGACGTCGATAAGAAGAACGGATCGCGCCACCGGTTCAACCGTTGGCGCATGTCGGGCACCGCATTTTCCGTAAAACCGGAACAACGGTTTGGCCCGCTGCTATGGTCCATGTATTCACTGAGCGACTCACGCAGCCCTGAGGGTTTCGTGATGAAGATCAGCGCGCTGACTGGCCCCATGGGCAAAAAAGACAATCACGACGTGGAACTCCTCGTCGAACGCAACGGTGCCTGGGAAAGCCTCGGGGAAGCCCAACTCGACCGCGACGCCTGGGTCGCGACCTTCCGGATCCCCAACTGGGACGAATCGGTAGATACGCCCTACAAACTGGTCTACAACGAAGACCACACCAACGATACCGAAACACCGGACGAATGGACGGGTATCATCCGCGCAAATCCCGTCGGACGACCATTGCGGATGGCCGCCCTCACCTGCCAAAACGACTACGGTTTCCCCTACGAACCCGTGGCCCAAAACGTCATCAATATGGATCCCGATATCGCCCTCTTCTCGGGTGATCAGATCTACGAATCTCATGGCGGTTTCGGTATCATCCGCGACCAAGCCGGTCCGGCCATCCTCAATTACCTGCGCAAATACTACCAATTTGGTTGGGCCTTCCGTGATGCCATGCGCAACCAGCCCACAATCGTTCTGCCCGATGACCACGACGTGTTCCAGGGCAACATTTGGGGCGAAGGCGGAAAACCCATGAATACGACCGACGGTGGTGCATCCTCGAAGGGTGGATACATTCAACCCGCGCGCATGGTTCACGCCGTGCACCGCACGCACGTCGCCCACCATCCCGACGCCTTCGACCCCACTCCGATCCTGCAGAACATCAGCGCCTACTACGGCGACATGGTTTACGGTGGCGTTGGCTTCGCGATCCTCGCGGACCGTATGTTCAAGAGTGGTCCCGAGAAGGTCGACACCGGGTCAGGCCGGGCCGACCATGTGTCGGATCCCAATTTCGATTGCACGACCCTGGACAAACCCGGTTTGGACCTCCTCGGAAAACGGCAGGAAGATTTCCTCGAATCCTGGGCAAAGGATTGGCGAGGTCACACCCTCAAGGCCGTGCTCTCCCAAACGGTGTTCGCCGCAGTGGCGACCCATCACGGAGGCATCGACAAGTTCCTCAAGGGCGACCTCGACTCGGGTGCTTGGCCTCAAACCCCGCGCAATCGCGCCGTCGACTTACTCCGCCCTGCCATGCCGCTCCACATCAACGGTGACCAGCATCTCACGACGCTCGTGCAATACGGTTCCACCGAACAACGTAACGGCAGCTGGTCATTCTGCACCCCGGCGATCTCTGCAGGTTATCCCCGTTGGTGGCGCCCCGATGATGTGGGCATGGCTCACACCAATCGCCCCGCCCACGGCCTCGCGAATACGGGCGAGTTTGTGGATTCGTTCGGCAACCTCGTTTACGTCTACGCCGTCGGGAATCCCGTGACGGGCAAGGCCCCTAATCGCTACGACAAGGCGCACGAGAAAGGCAGCGGGTTCGGTTTCGTCACATTCGACACCGAAGCCAAAACCTACCACATTGAGTCATTCCGATTCTCGGTGGATGCGTTGGACGGAAATCCGAATAATCAATTCCCCGGATGGCCCGTTACGATTCATCAGCAGGAGAATAAGGGCGAAAACATCCTCGGCTAGGCTCGGTTGTTGTTAATTAAAACTGCTTTAGTGTTTAAATGAGGGGGACGTAGCCAGCTACGTCCCCCTCATCCATTGATGGACAGTAATCCTGTCGCCGCAGTCTAAACCCTATTCATCGCCTGTAATAAACAGGCTCTCTTTATTCCTCGCTTCATGTCTCCTTACGAAAACCGTATCCGTTCCGAAAACTTTCGCCGCGTAGGCCTGATTTCCATCGTTCGTCCCGGAAAAGCGGCCGACCTCGACGCTGCAACCGCAGCACCGGACGATACCACCAAGGAGCGTTGGGCCAGCCTGGGGCTGTCCAACGTCAGTATCCATTTTCAAGAGACGAAAAAATCTACGTTCGTATTTCTTTTCACTGAATACGCCGGCAGCGACCCACGGGACGCTGCTAAACTCGTGCAACAGGATCCCTGGTTCGCTCACCTTTCAGATCTATTACAGGCTCACCCTCGGGGGGAGTCCGGCATGGATTGGCTGCCCATGGAGCTGATCAACGTGATCGGTCCTACTCTGCCTGAACCAAGTGATGGCCGCGCCATTGAGCGCTCTGGCGTGATGTCTGGTCTCACCTCTGATTCCGAACTGCAATACCGCACCTTGCACCAGACCAACTGGCCGGGAGTGGTCGATCAAATGGCCCGCAGTCACCGACGCTATTGGGTGACGTTTCTGATCGAGCTCGGTGAGGATATTTGGCTTTTCACTTACAGCGAATATGTGGGTGACGATCACGCCGCCGATGATGCCGCCACCGCCGCGGATCCCGTCACCCAACGTTGGTGGAAATTTACTGAACCCTGTTTGATACCACTCACTCCCGGCGGAGAGAACTGGACCACGATGCAGACTCTCATGCGCTAAGCGGAGTTGTCGGGCGTTCCTCCTTCGTCCCGCAGGACGGGACTACGGCGGACAAGAAAGCCTTGGCGATGGAGGAACGCCCGACAAGTGCGACAACCGCTCGGACCGGACGGAGGCCGGTCCCTCCCCTCGGAGGGACGACCTCCGTGTCGTCCGCACTGCCTCTACAGCCGCTCGACCACGGCGTAGTAGGAGCCCAATGCCGGGCTATCATCAGAGAATTGGAAGGCTCCTTCCAGTTCGGCATCACCGACTTCGAGTTCGACCGTAAAGGTGGCAGCTTCGTCATTTGGTCCGACAACCGCCTTTAAATCATGCCCTCCGATGCGCAAGGTGGCTTGATTAATCGCGAGGGATATTCCGGGCGTTTCACGGAACGCCGTCCCGCCTGGAACGGGTTCGCCGGGCGCAACCGCAGCGGTGATGGCACGGGAGAGTTCTTGAGGCCAACGACGGAGCGAAATCTTGTAACGCCCTGCTTCCGCGACCCGAACGGCCCAATAACCTACTCCCGTATGCCCTTTGCGGATATGCGCCTGGTTCCACGGAGATATTCTGCCATCCGTGAGCCAATCGTGTCCGGTAAGTTGGGTTGGGTTGGCCGCGTCGTGGCCAAGAACCGGACGCTCATCGATCACGAAAGACGGTGAAATATCGGCCCACCAAGCATCGTAGGCACCACGAAGATGTGCGACCACGCCGGGAAATTGCCCGGCGATATCAGTGGTTTGCCCTGCGTCGTTGTCCATGTCGTAGAGCTCTTTGCCGTTAATTAGGCGCCAGCGTTGGCTCATGGTGGAGGACGACTTCCACTTGATGGGATCCACCACCCGTTGCGAATCGGTGATGATCACCCGGTCTTTCCAGGGCGCGGAACCTTTAGATGGGCGCAATAGCGGGCGGAGCGACAGCCCATCGTATTTGTAATCGGCGGGGCCATCGACTTTGCACAGTTCCATGAGCGTAGGCAGAATATCGATGTGGGCGGTGAGCTCTGGAATATCTCGGGCTTGAGTGAAGCCACCGTCCGGCCAGTGCATGAAAAACGGCACGCGGTGACCACCATCGTAGGCGCTACCCTTCTTGCCGTTCATGCCGGAGTTGAACACCTGGTCCCCCGAAGCAGTGCCGTTGTCGGTGGTGAAGATAAAGATGGTATTATCCGCGAGCCCGCGATCGGCGAGCCAGGTGCGCAGGGTGCCTAAGTTCTCGTCGATATTGGCAATCATGCCAAAGAAGATCGCTTCCTTCTGAGGAAGCCCGGCATCGATGTAGGGTTTCCAATATTTCTCGGGCGCGTGAAACGGGCTATGCGGCGCATTCATCGAGATGTAGGTGAGAAACGGTTTCCCGGCAGAGTGCGACTCGGCCATGAAACGCTTGGCTTCGGAGAAGTAAACGTCGGTGCAGTAGCCTTCATACTTCTTGGGCACCCCGTTGTGGTGGAGCGTATCATCGAAGTAAGCGTTGTCCCAATAGTCGGGAGTTTGACCTACACCACCACCACCGTGAGCTACGACTTCCGTGAAGCCGCGATCTTGGGGACGATAAGGATAATTATCACCCAGATGCCATTTGCCGAACATGCCAGTCGCATAACCGTTGGCAGAGAACACCTCACCTAGAGTAGTCTCACCAACGCGCAAGAAGGAGCGCCCCATGATGGTGTGCCACGGACCGGCGCGATTCGTATAATGGCCACTCATGAGCGCGCCACGCGTCGGTGCGCAGGTGGGACTCACATGATAGTTTGTCAGCCTCACGGACTCCCCATGCAGGCGATCCATCTCGGGCGTCTGCAGGATCGGGTTACCATGAGCGGAGACGTCACCGTAACCTTGGTCATCGGTGATGACGATTACGACGTTGGGGCGCTCCGCAGCGAGATTGAGGGCCAGAAAGGCACCGCATAAGAAAGCAAAAAATGGACGAGTCATGGTGGGGATATAATAAGGCGGCAGGATACCGAGGTCAGCGACCTCGGCTACAGCGGATTGAAGAATGGTTAGATCTAAGTAATAGCCGGCTCGTCATGTCCGACGAAGCCTTGGCGAAGTAGGATGAGCCCGGTGCGGAGTTACTGGAGGCCGACGGACGCTCTCCCGTGGAAGGAGGTGGGGTTAAGTAAAGAGAATGAGAATGAGAACGAGAACGAGTAAGAGAACGATTCTCAGGGGTAGGATCTGAGGTCAGTCCAAACGATAAACATCGGTGGCGGTTCCACCCAAGATCCTTTCTTGCTCGGAGGGGGACAATTTGCCCGCCATGGACTGCACAAACTCCAACCATCGGTCGTATTCAGAGCGCACCAGACATACGGGCCAATCCGATCCAAACATCAAACGCTGCGGCCCAAAGGCCTCGAGCACGATTTCCCAGTAGGGTTGCAACAGCTCTTCGTCCCACAACTCACCATCGATTTCGGTAACGACGCCAGAGAACTTGCAGCTCACATTCGGACGCTTCGCTAGGGCCGCGATATCTTCGCGCCACGCGGAGGGCGGGCCCTCCACGCCAATTACTGGTTTCGCGATATGATCGAGCACGAACCGTTGCTGCGGGTGTCGGTCTACAAAATCGATGCTCGCCGGCAATTGAGGTGCCGTAATCAAAATATCGTAGACGAGCTCCTGTTGCGTAACTGCCCGGATCCCGGCGTTGAATTCTGGCCGGACCAGAAACTCCGGATCAGATTCCCCCTGCACCACATGACGCACGCCTTTGAAAATTGGGTTGGCCGCCAAGGCGGCCAGATCATCGGCCACGGTTGGCTCAGCTAGTGGCACCCAACCCACCACCCCACGGATGAAGTTGTTCGACGCCGCCGACTCGAGCAGCCACTGGGACTCCTCAATCGTTTGGCGCGCCTGCACCGCCACGGAACCCGTCACGCCCAGTTGAACCGCAGTCGCACGGAGATCCGTCGGAGTGAAGTCATGACGGATGACCGCCATGTCCTCGTCGATCCAATCGTATTCCTCAGGGGAATATTGCCAAAAATGTTGATGCGAATCGATCATAGGGAACCGGGGGTAATTAGCCTAAGTTGAGCAAATGCCCAACCGCGTGTCACTCCTCGGATCCCGAATCGAACCCGATCGATTCAGGACCCTTGGAACCATGCATTCCATCAAGTGAACCGAACGTAATCTCCCGTCCCATCCGCCACCCCGCAACGGGTGACCCGGTGAAACAGTTCAATAGAATCACCGCACCGGCTTAAACTGGTAGGCATAGACATCGGCATCCTGCAGCACGAAACGCAGCCGCACCGTGCGTCCCACGAGGGCCGCTAACCGGCGGCCTGCCGTCCAAGTCACCGCCCGTTCAATCGTATTACCGTAGAGCGGTGCACAATCGGACAGGGCAAACCCCGGTAACGGCTGTCCACTCTCATCCTGAATCTCGACCCGAACGCTCCCGGCGGCCGAAGTGGCGAAATTCAGCGCCAATTGTGAGCCCTCAAAGCGAATGGGGGTAGTGACGAGTTCGCCGCCCGAACTCGGTGCGCGCAACGATACAAATCCGTCCAACCGCAACGTGTAACGCCGCAACGCACTACCCGGTGCGGTCCAATAACTTTCCACCGCATACAGCGACAGTTCGTTCGGCGCGCCCAAGAGCGCTGACTTCGTTTCAACGACATGCCACGCCATGTATTGTTGGCCATAGTGCCAGGTGCCGGGGCGTTCCATGCCGGGGCTTAGGAAAGCTTCGTTCCAACGTTTGAAGCTTACCCCATTCCGACTGGCCATAAGCAAAGTATCCGTAAGCGCTGCGCCATAACGTTCGGAAGCATGGCCTCGACTCTGACGCGCATCCAACTCCGGCAGCGCCAACATCGAGGCCGACCATTGGGCCACCCGTTCAGGATCTTCCAATTCACCGAGCTCCGCCCGCTCCTCCGCTGTCTTGTCCTCGTGACCACGCTCGAGATAACGAGCCGGAAATCCCAACAGTAGGTGCGGGGCTCGATGGTAGGGCTTGACCACGTTGGTGTAGAGTTGCTCCAACGGGGAATCTTCGTAGGTCAGATCTGCCTGATTTTCCCAGTGAATAAAATCCTTTGAAGTCGCCGTGCGAATCGCGCGACTGCCCATCCAGTAATCGTCTTCATCCGGGATGAAGTAACGCCAATAGGCACGATAGCAGCCCGCAACTTCATCCCAAAAGGCCAGGTTCTGGGAATCGAATTTACCATCCGTGATGATGGGCTCGTCATGCAACAGCGACCAATGGATACCATCAGGCGATTTGAGCGCAATGAGAGTGGTATCGGGATGAGCCATCTGACGGATGATCGCCTTGTAGCGCGCGTCTGCCGGGGCGTTAGGGTTCGTATCGAGGAACACCGCCGGGTGCGCTGCATCAAGCTCCAGTTCGCCCATTTTTTCCTGAACGAGCACGATGTTGTTATCGGTGGAGCCTTGAAATTCATGCAGACCGAGGGACGGTTTGCGCCAATGGATCCCATCATCACTCTCCGCATAAGCGCACAGGCGGGGATGCACTTCACTCTCACCTGGTTTGGCTTCGGCGAACGACGAGATATTCCACGACTTGTAATACATGCGGTAAAGATCCCCATCCTGAAACACGCTGTGGTAGCCACTGCCCGTGCCCTCCCACGGTTCATCGTGCTCGAGCACGATCTCTTGCGGCACGGGATGATGAAGTCGGAGCTCCGCTCCACCCTCCAACCGCTCGATCAACGCGTCATCCACAAACAACTCTCGTCGCGAACCAATGTCGGTAGCCGCCGCCATCAACACGTCACCGATGACCACCATCGCTAAGAGTCCCAACACCCAATGGTTCGTCTTACGCCCGTTTATCTTTATTTTGTTTTTCATCATCACTTTTAAGAAACCGCCGATTTCACCGCCGTAGAAAATTCACTGAAGGACGTCAGCATCGGAGTGGGTTCGACTCCGGTCATACCAATCACCGATTGCTCGTCTTTGAAGCCCACTCCCGTGACGAGACACACCACATGTTCAGCCGAATTTATTTCACCACGACGACAGGCCTCAGCTACTCCTGCCAGCGCCACAGCTCCGGCAGGCTCGCAAAAAATTCCTTCTTCGCGGGCTAATCGCGATTGCCACTCGAGCACTGATTCATCCGCCACGACGTAACCCGTGCCGCCTTGCTTTCGGCATTCCGCGATTACCTCATCACCATCGAGCACACTGCCAACCTGCAGGCCGCTGATGGTCGTAGTCGAATCTACCGCCTCGGCTCGATCCGCCCCACTCCGCAACGACGTTGCAATGGTATCGTTTCCCAGCGGCTGCACACAATGCACGCGGCCACCGCGACCGAATTCCTTCACGCCGCGAGCGACCGCCAGCGTGAGCCCCCCGCCGCCCGCCGGACTGAAGACCGCAAACGATTCATCCGCCAAAGCCTCGGCGATTTCGTAACCGATCGTCTTCACCCCCGCCATGCCACGCGGCGAAAGCGCAAACGCACTCACCTCGAATCCAGCGTCCAACTCCTGGGCCAGTTCCCGTAAACCCGTCATCACCGCGTTATTCACTTCCGGCGATTTACCAAAATCCTTCACCCGGTAAAGATGGGCACCATAGGCCCGCATCTGCCGAAGCTTCCCGTCCGGCGCGCCTTCCACGATCGCCAGATAACAGGCGATGCCCGCCCGCGCGCAATACGCCGCCACCGCTGCACCCGTGTTACCGCTCGAAGTGCCGAGACAGAGCTGTTTCTCCTCCTGCCGTAGATGTGTCACCGCCGCCGCCGCAAACCGGTCCTTGTATGATCCCGTCGGGTTACCTCCTTCATATTTGAACCAAAGATTCTTCAGGCCCAATTCGGGGCCAAGCTGCGTCGACCGGATCAACGGCGTTTGTCCTTCGTCCATCGTCACCGCGATCTCGCGCGACGGAGCCTGCCACCTGTCGGCGTATTTCCAAATGCTCATGCGAGACCTCCACTCGTGGTAGATTCTGGGAGGCAAACGCGATGTCGGGCGTAAAGCCCGACCCACATTTCAGTTCCATCGCTTCGCTGTGGGTCGGGCTTTATGCCCGACATTCCCTGCCTCTCAAAAACTCCACCCGACACCCATTCAGCCTGCCCGGACCGGACAGAGCCGGTCCCTCCCGGGAGGAACGTCCTCCGTGTCGTCCGCATATATTCGGTCTGCGATTGCCCCTCCGGATCCCACCCCGTTTGCTGCAAACGTGCTCCGTTGGTTCCCGGCTCAATCATGACAAACGTTTCTCCGAGTTCTTCGCCCCTGGATTGGACGTCTCTGCCCACCGGACAACATCGCCACCGTTTCGGCAACGCGACTCTCGGATTCGATGCTTGGATCTGGCGCGGCGCACCCGGCCCCGTGCTGCTCGTCAATGGCGCGACGCACGGCGATGAATACGAAGGGCCGACCCTGCTCCGTCAGTGGATCGATACCTGGAACCCTACCGACCTGCGCGGCACGGTGATTCTCGTTCCGGTGCTCAACGAAGCCGCCTTTGGCGCGAGGCAACGTTTCCATCCGGTCGACGGAGAAAATCTCGCCCGGGCCTTTCCCGGCACGGGGGATGGCAGCTCGACAAGTCAACTGGCTCATCTCTTCGACACCAAGGTTCTCGCCCATGCGACCCACTACGTGGACCTGCACAGCGGCGGTCTTGCCCTCGAGCTTCATCCCTGGGTCGGTTACATCGTCGGCGGTGGGACCGAACGCAATGCGACTCAGCGCGCGATGGCGGCCTGCTTTGATTCGTTCTGGTGCTGGGCCGGACCATTCCTTCCAGGACGCACCCTGAGTGCCGCGTTCACCCGTAAGGTCGCCGCCATCTACACGGAGTGTCGCGGCGCGGGCGGCGTATTGCCCGAGGATCTCGCAGCGTTGAACCGCGGTTTGCAAAATCTGTTGATCGAACTCGGTTGTGTCACCGGGCCGAAACCGACTTTGGCCGACCAACCCTTCCATCAATCGATCGAAGCCGAAGAGACGCATCTGCAAGCGCATCATCCGGCGCCGCACGCGGGAACCTTCGAACCGCTGGTCGAACTGCGGGACACGGTCGAAGCCACCGCAAAACTCGGAAGTGTTCAACCTGACGATGGAGGTCCGTCTACCGCGATCTACGCGGAGACCGGCGGCACGATCGTGCTGCGGCGGTATGAGCCTGCGGTGCAGTCCGGCGACGCCCTGTTTGTCATCGTGCCGCTTTGACGAGGTCGGAATTTCGGGCATAAAGCCCGACCCACATTTCGGAGTCTGCGCCCTGCCGGGTGGATCGGGCTTTACGCCCGACAGTTTCACCCAAAATTCTCCGGACCAACCATCTATCGGCGGCCGATTCATGCGAGCAAGCCGCCGTCAACGACCCAGGTTGTTCCAGTCACAAATTTGGCTTTGCCCGAGCAAAGAAAAGCCACCGTCTCCGCTATGTCATTGGGCTCCCCTTGCCCTAAGGGTGTTTGAGCCGCGATTCCGGAATCGAGCCCGCGCTCGGCCATGGTCTTCGCCGACGCCTCCGAGGTATCCACGCGAATATCTCCCGGCGCTACCGCCACCACCCGGATACCATCGGACGCCAGCTCCCGAGCCATGGATTGAGTCACCGATCCAAGCGCCGCTTTTGTCGCAGCATAGACCATCCCCCCAGCCTGCGGTTTAAATGCATTCACCGAAGAAACGTTCACAATCACGCCACCGCCTGCTTCCCGCAAATGCGGCAGGGCGGCTTGAGCACAGAAAATTGGGCCACCCAAATTAACCTTCATCATTCGGTCGAAATCATCGGACGATAGTTCGCCCAAAGTGGTCAGAGCTTTGGCCCCCGTGATCGCAGCGTTATTGATCAACCCATCCAAGCCACCCAACACCCGGGCGGCTTCGTCCACAAACGCCCGACATTGGGCCGCGTCCGCCACGTGCACCTGCAAGGCCACTACCTGGTCGCCATATTTCTCCCGCAACGCGGTCGCCACAGTTATATCTGGCTGACCCACGACCACACGTGCGCCGTCGGCCAACAAACGCTCCGTGATCGCTCGACCAATGTTAGTCGCTCCTCCTGTGACAATTGCCCGTAACATTTCCGAATTTTGTTTAGCACCAGTAATCATCGCAAGATTCCCCGGGGTTATGCCGCACTTTCCGCGGCGTAGGTTTCGATAAACTCCCGACACTCAGCCGTGAGCGGATACTCAAAAAATGAGGCCGAAGACTCAAACAGCCCTTGCTGCACCAAGCAGTGCTTCAATCCCGTCAACCAACACGCAATCGACTTACCGCCATAAATACCAAACAGCACCCGGCGCATCTCCGCGTCAGCGAGTCGCGCCGCCGCCCCGTCCCCTTTCGCCACTAAATCAACAATTTGCCGCAGCTGCGGCATCATCGCAACGGCCCCACCGAACATGCAACCGTCATAGCCAGCCTCAAGATACTCGACGCAACGAAACTCGTCGCCGTTGAAGAGCTGCAAGCCGGGATGAGTGTCCCGAACCGCCATGGCCTCAGCTCGACGCGCGGGATCACCCGAGCTGTCCTTAACCATCACCACATTTGGCAGTCCATAAACGTCTCGCAGTCGCTCGACCGGAATCATCACCGGTCGGTGCGCCCCAAGATCGTAAATCGACATGGGCAACGCACTCGCGTTCACCACGTCCGTAAACAACGCTACCACCCGGTCCGGGGTCGCATTCATGAAGGTCGCAGGCGAGGCCATCACCGCAATGTCGGCGCCCGCTGCTGCTACTCGCGAAATATTATCCAGCACCCGCGGCACGGAGTTATCCGAGACCTGCGCCGCCAGTTTCAACCGATCACCCGCCGTGGCTTTGGCTGTTCTGATCAGTCGCTCCTTTTCGCGTTCCGGCAACCACGGGCCTTCTCCGCACGTCCCGGCCAGAAATACGCCGGTCATGCCTCCGGCAATGGATGCGGTGATCGTTCGCGCGACGGCGGCATCATCCACCGATAGGTCGGCGTGCAACGGGGTCGGCAATGCTGACCAGAGTTTGATTTCACGGGGTGATGACATCGGGTTCTAGAAACCATCAAACGCCGATCCGAGCTAGAACCAATTTGCTCGACCGACCACTTTCTTTTCGGACAGCACTGCGACTCCCACCGTAAAATCTTATGCCTGAATATTCACCCAATTTTCGCCGTAGTTTTTCCGCCCAAATAGCCACAAGAACATTGCAGATCTGATGCATTGCGGAAACGTTGAAACATTCGTGATCGAATCGGACTCGACTATGAAAACGTTAATACCCTTGGGATGAAAATTCATCCTACCTACCCCACCATTCTACCCTTTGAGAACCCGCTGAATCTATTTGGCCGACTTCCGAGAAATTCCCGAATTTCTCGAACCTCACTATGAAAATATCCTCTATCCGCATGATGCGCCTTCGTGGCCCCCGCGAGCACGGCGTCGGTGGCGAAGACGAACCCAAAATTTCCAAAATCATCGTGCGCATCGACGCTGACAACGGACAGTTCGGCCTTGGGGAATGCGACGATTTCATGGGCATTCGCCGCGGCATCGAATACCTGCACGCCTACTTCGAAGGTCGAGATGTATTCGCGGTGAACGCGATTGTGTCCGAGATGCTCTACGGCACCGCCGCTCCCCATGCTGCCACGTCTCGCTTCGGCGAGATGACGCCCGGCATGAACGCCGTCCCGTTTTGTTCGCCGACCGCTACCCCTTGGGGAACTCCGATCTGGGCGGTCAGCGGAGTCGAAATCGCGCTCTGTGATCTTATCGGCAAGACACTCGGAACCCCGGCCTACAATCTCCTCGGTGGTCGTTTTCGCGATCAGGTCAAAGTCTACCTCGACCGCAGCACGCCCGCCGACGTGACCAACCTCGATGCCTGGGAGGAGATGGCTGAGTCCAGCTGCGCCGAAGGGTTTTCCCAACTCAAGTTCGACATCGATTTCATGGCCCCGGATGCGAACACCGACGTGTGGAACCGCAGCCTCACCCTGACTCAAATCAACCGCATCGTGGAACGCCTCACCGTGGTCCGCGAAACCGCTGGACCCGACTTCGAGCTCTGTGCCGATTGCCACATGCAATACAACGTGCCCGACGCCATCCGGCTAGCCCAAGCCCTCGAGCCGCTCAATCTACTTTGGCTGGAGGATCCGACCCCGATTGTGAATCCCGATTCCTGCGCGGAGGTGCGCGCTGGCAGTCCCATTCCCATCTGTATCGGCGAGATGCTCTGCCTAGAACAGGCCCGTCAATTCATTGATCATCAGGCCTGCGATATCATTCATCCAGACGTGATGTTTTGTGGCGGCATGCACGAATTGCAAAAAATCGCGCAATACGCCGAAGTCCACCACCGTGCGGCCGCCTTCCACGGTAACGGAGGAGCTCTCGCCACCATCGCCGCGGCTAATGTCGGCGCCACCTGCCGCAGCTTTCTCGGCGTTGAATACCACTTCATCGAAACCCCCTGGATTGGCCAATACGTGCGACGTGATGTGCCACTCTTCCGCGACGGCCATATTCCGCTATCCGACGCGCCGGGTCTCGGGGTGGAGCTCGACCTCGATGTCTGCCGCGCCCATCTCGCTCCCGGCGAAGCCCTGTTCGAATAAACCCAATCCACGATATCCATGTCCACCAATCCCGTTCGTATCGCAATCGACGCCAGATTTGCGCCTGCTCTCGCCGCACGACTCACGGTGCCCCATAAGCTGATCGAACTCGATCACCTCGACGACGAAGCGGTGCGGGCTCTGCTGCCGAATCTGGACGCCGTGGTATCAGGTCTCTTCAAATCCGAGTGGCACGTTCCGTCCACTCAGCGCCCCCTCCTCGTGCAGAGTGTGGGAGCTGGGGTCGATGGCATCAGCATCCCAGTCCTGCCTTCCGGTAGCACCCTGTGTAACGTCTACGGTCACGAACGCGCCGTCGCGGAACGGGCTTTCGCGCACATGCTCAACTTGCAACAGGGCGTGCTCAAACTCGACCGCAATCTCCGGCAAGGTAACTGGACTCCCGAACGCCCCTTCCTCCCCGAGGTCAGCGGCAAGAATTTACTCGTGCTAGGTCTCGGTCACATTGGACGCGAGCTGGTGCGTTGGGGACAGTTTTTGGACATGAAGGTCACCGTGCTTAACCGCTCCGCTTCACCTGAACGCGCTGCCGATCTCAACCTCACGGCGTTTGGCCCGTTGGCTGAATTGGCGATGCACTTGCCGTCGGCGGACTTTGTGATCATCGCAATCCCCAGCGCCGCGGGCACGATTGATTTGATCAGCACCACTGAGCTCACCCTCATGAAAGCATCGGCCTTCATCATCAATGTCGGTCGCGGTCCTGTCATCAATGAAGCCGCACTCTACACCGCATTGGCCGAGCGGCGCATCGGTGGCGCGGGACTCGATGTTTGGTGGACCTACCCGACCGACGATCAGCCCTGCCATCCAGCCACCGCTCCCTTCCACGAGTTGGACAACGTGGTCATGACACCGCATAAACCCACCCACGAAACCATGCACTATCGCTGGGGTGTGATCGCCGAAAACATCGCTCATCATCTCAACGGCACGCCGCACCATAACGTCGTTTGGCAACATCCCACGACCTCCTAAAGTTTAAACCATTCGTCACCTACCATGTCTCTCCGCTCTTCGATTTCTGGCCTACTCCTAACCCTCACCCTAGCGACTTCCGCCGTTGCTAGTCCGCTCACGGATCGTGCTATCGCCACGCTCGCAGAAGTCCTCGAAGTCGGCACCCCCGTCGATCAAATCCACGCCGCGGAAGTCCTAATTCCGTTTGGGCATAGTCGATTGGTCTGGGAGCACTATTATCCCATCCGGTTTGTTCAGGACGATACCCCCATCATGCGTATCACCAACTGGCGCGCCCTCGCCCGGGTCGATCGCACCCCACAAGCGCGCCAAATTTGGATCAACAAAATCTTCAATATCGCCACCATGCCCGGATTGCCCGATCGCGTGCATGCCGCCGAGTCCGCGGCCAAACTGTTGGCTCCACCGCCGCCCCACGTGGTGTCAAACATGGAAGCATGGGCCGCCGACGCCCCTGATAAAGACGCCGCCTTCGCCCTCTGGTGCAATTGGTCCCGCGACCTCCCCGCTTCTGCCGCTCCGCAAATCGTCACATGGCTAAAGACCGGCGACGGAGATACTCGGCTCCGCGTCGCCTACATGCTGGCCCGCCTAAAACCCACTGATCCGACAATCTTAGCGGCACTCGCCGCGGCGGCCAATACCGCCGAAGAGGTTGATCTCGTGAACACGGTCGTCGTCGCCAACGCCCACTTTCTGAACGCCTCTCCCGCCGACATGCCGAAGTGGCGCAAATTTCTGGAAGCATCCATCGCCACGAATGATCCACTGCTCATCTTCCATAGCGTCCAAGGCATCATGCCCTACTACAAGCCGAGCGATATCCCCGCCATCGCGCCCCTCCTCGATCACCCCGATGAAGACGCCCGCACCTCCGCCGCCTGGGTCATCCTAGCGGCGAGTGCAAAGAAGTAAGCTCCTCCCGATCAGCCTCTCCGGCTCTTCCTCGTAATCGTTCTCGTTCTCTTTCTCGTTCTCGAGTCTGTGCGACTGTGCGGGTAAGGGGTCGGGTCGCAAAAGATGAATTACGTCTTCCGCCTTCGCTAAAGCTTCGGCGAGACAAGCCGACTTCATTCACATTTTAGCGACGCCAACCCCACGACGTTCGAAGCCCACGGGGTCATGTCGTTAAAAAGTTAACGAATCCCGCGAAGCGGGAGCCGTTAACTTTTTCCGACGTGACCCCTTTCGAACCGAGCGAACGACAGACCCCATCCGCCACCTCCGCCTCACCGCCCGTCCGCAAAATCCGCCTCAAGCACCCGGCCGTAGGTCACCACAAAATTCGTCCGCTCCCAATTTTCGTAATTCTTGGAATCGTGACTCCCTACGTGTTTCGCGGGGAATCGGGGATCTTCCCACCACACCGTCGCCGTCGTGCTTACCTTCGTATGCACGGGCAACTGCGTGGTCCGACTAATCCAATACTCCGATACCGTGAGCATTCCACCGGCCTGCACCGTAAGACCTAACGATTCCATATAAACCGCATACTCTGCATCCACCAGATCACCCAGCGACCAGTTGCCACCGTCCAATTCGATGATCCGCTTAATTCGATAACACGGCTCCCCCGCGTAATCCTCTTCGCCGACAAAGTGAAATGTAGCCGCCTTCGACTCATGGCGCGCCACCGCACCCAGTTGCAACTGCGGCCAACGAACCAACGTCTGCGCGGACCACGTTTCACCGGGCTGCGCGTAAGTCCGCAACGGACCGCCGATGATTTCATTCATCAATACCGGCGACCAACTAACCCCATCCTGATCACGCGGCATCTCACCCTCTAACAGTCGACCATTGGGCATCAATTTGGTCGCCATCCCCTGATCACTGATCTGCCAATCGGCCGCAAAACCACCGCCTGAGGCGGCCCCGACCATCAATAAGAACTCGCCCGACCGCTCGACCACGACTGATACAAAATCCTTACTCGACGCCGCGGTCGCTGATGCGCCCGACGCCTCCAAATCAATCTGCCGCATGCCGCTGGAAAATACTTGAGTGCCCACCGGATGCGGGAGCCGAAACACCTCCATCAATTCCGGATAACCGGACACCACCTGTTCTTCGCGCACCTCCACCCTCAGCGATGTCCCCGTTATCCAACCGTAATGCGGCATCGGTCCGTCCGGCAGGAGCGCAAACATCATTTGGCGCAAACCCTCCGCGTGACCCGTATCGCCGCGAAACGCGTGGGCATTCCCCAAGGTGCCGGCATCTCCGAGCATCAGCACCTTGCCCTTCCCATGGGTGATCAACACCGCGACCGGTCCTTCTGCGCCTTCGCGATGACTGGCCATCAACACCACGGCATCAAGCGATGGTTTCTCCGCAATCGCGATGGTCGCCCCATTGCCAAAGATGATATCCGACACGCCATCAAACACCGGATGATCCGGCGCGATCGGCACCGAAATGGTATCTGTCTGGGTCGGTAAAAACTGAGCACCGAAGCGGGCCCCGATGAGATTCATGCCGGCAAAGTCGAAACCGATCTTATCCGGATCCGAAACACTGTTGGCCACCATCATCAGGCTGCCGCCGTTGGCCACAAATGCTTCCAGGATATCCGCCTCATGCTCGGTCAAATTTGCCCGGCCGCCCAACTCCTCGCGCACCGGACACACCAACATGTAACCACCCACCCCCTCCAACAATTCGCTCGAGATCGGTTGGTCGCTCACTTCCGTGGCCCATTTCTCGGCGATCAACTCCGCGAAAACAAACGTGCCATTCGGAATCCCCGTGGCATGGGGCGCATAGAAGTTGGAGAGTCCACGCAGATCGGCACCACCTCGCGCCACGCCTTGGGCATACTGCTCGTTGACCCGCGGATGCTGGTAGTAGTCGTCGAAGAGCAAACGCTCCGTAGCGGAAAGTCCCGCGACCCAAACGAGCGCGGCGGCGGTAATCAGACGGCCTTTCATCGGAATTGAAACGTGTAGAGTTTGGCGTTCTTGAAATGGATTTTTAGACGAATCGATTGACCGGCTAAAGCAGAGACATCCGCATCACCGCCACGCCAGGTCACCACGTGATCAACCGCGGTGGTCGAGAGCGTATCGGCGTCATCAAAAGCGAAGCCCTCGATCGGGGCATGGCGCCCGTTGAGGATTTCCACCTTCACTTCGCAAGGTTCGGCGCCCCATTGCTGCAATGCCGCCTGGAGGTTCAGCTCCAACTTTTCCCCTTCAAAGGTAAACGTGCGTGTCGTAACGCGACTGAATTCATGGCGCGCGCCTTCGAGAGATACGAACCCATCAAGCGGTAGCTTGGCTAAGCCGATCTTAGCTTCCGCCTTATCGCCCAGCACCACCAACTGTTCGGGCGAACGCCAATTTGTGCCCGTGTAGTAACAGAGCACTTCATCGCCGTGAATGATCGGGCGGTTGGCATAAACCGATACGGCATCAAACCGCCCGTTGTCCCCGCGACGAATGATCGGCTCTCGATACGTGCGATCGTAGTTAATTCCATCCCGACTAAACGCAAAGTGTGGTTCGTGCTGAGTATTGGTCGTCGAAAAGATCCACAGGAATCCCATATACCAGCCCTCATGCGCGATAGCGGGAAAGTGATAGAACTCCGTATCGGGGTAGTCTTCATCGTCCACCACGATGATTGTTTCCGGTTCCGTCCAATTGATCATGTCCGGACTCTCCGCCCGGCCAATCGAACGCCGGTGATGAGTGGGTGAATGCATGTGGAAATTATTCTCCATGTGCGTCGCATAGGTCTCCCGAATAGGATCCCAACCCATGAAATCCGATGGCCCCCAGCGGCCATGTTGCGTGCCGGTGTCGATGATCGGATTACCGCCGAAAGCCGTCCAGGTGTAAGCGTCAGCCGAGTAATACATCTCATAGGTCATGCCATCGCCGTCGAAGGTGCCCGTGCGCACCTGTGCCTTGTAGCGTTTGGCCGGGTCGGGGTCATGCAAATCTTCAAAGAGGTAATAATAGAGCGCGGAATCGGGCAGGATGTTGTTCGCGGTTGATCCCTCGAACTCAACCAAGCCCAACTCGGGTTTGACCCAGTTCACGCCGTCATCGGAGAAGGCCTCGCACACCACGCGCTTGGCTGCCTCCTCATCATATTCTCCCTTTACGATCACGTCCCCTTTCTCGTCCCGCCCCGCCGCCCGAAATACCCCGGAGGAATAACGCATGCGAAACTTACCCATGCGCTGATCAAAAATCACCCACGCCAAACGCATGTCCGGCCCTTCCCAGGGTTTGTCCCGTTTGATCACGGGATTGTCCGCCAGTTTTAACGCCGGGTTTAACTTCCGGCGGGTGTTCTCTAGCGTTTCGACAATAGCATCATCGAAGAAGAACTGACGTTGCTGGCCGATCGGGTTGAGCCCGGCCGCCATGATATCAGGGCGTAGAGCTGCTACTAACAACACCGCTACCAGCACAGCTCGAATTTGAGGTCTTTTCATGGGAGATTTTGAAGAAGTTTAATCCAGTGCCAAGATCGTGCCCGCGATGTGCTGCAGGCCGCCGTCGACGTTAATATAATAGGTTACCAAAACGCGCTTATCATCCAACATCACCGACCACGGATAACCGAGATCCGAAGTCGTGCCATCATCGCGAAGCACAATCTCAGGGGCCGTCGCAAAATCGGTGCACTCGGCATTGAGCACGCGGGCCCGAATACCCATCGGAGCGTGCCGGTATCCATAAACCAATAAGACCCGATCATCGGGCAGCCGCGTGGCGTGCAGCGGGTGACCTTGCCAACCCATGCCCTGCCACGGTTCGAAACTACGGCCACCATCGGTGGAGCGGGCGATACAGGCTTGGTCTTCGAAATTAGCCGTGCGCAAAAATGCCACTAGATCACCCTGCGGCGTTTCATAGATCGAAGCTTCGTTAAAGGTTACCTCGTCGTCGACCGCCACTGACGTCGAATATTCCCACGACAGTCCCTTATCCTCCGAGATCATCAGGTGATTGGAGGTGCGATGCGGCGAAATCCGATCGGTCGCCGCCGCAACCCAGAAGAGTCGTCCATCCTTACCCTCCACGGCCGCGCCCCGATTATAGGCCGTGATCGGTTCGCCGAAGGGATCACGCAGCAACTCTGGTTCGATGTGCGGCGCATGCATCGGGCCCTGCCAATGCTCTCCGCCATCCTCCGAGCGCAGATAATACCCACCGTTAAATATCGCTCCCGAACCTACGTTCCTCACCGGAGCCTTCAGGTTCGCGATGCCTTCAGGCCGCACGAACGTCCACCCATAAGTCATGCAGAGCAAGGTGCCGTCACGTAGCTGCAACATACACGGATCCTGCGAACCGCCCCAAGCGTCCGCGTAAATCAATTCCGGCTCAGGAGAGAACGTCACCCCATCCGAAGAACGCACCATCATCAGGTAGCTATTGGGATCCACGTGATTGTTGTGCGTTTCGCCCCACAATAATCGGTTAGGCGCGCGGCGAAACGCCACCCAGACTTCTCCGTCCGGACGCTTCACCACCGAAGGAAATGCCGCGTGAAACCCGTCGTCCTCATAAATGACAATGTCCTTCACTTTTCGAACGCCCATCGGAGCGTCAGCGCCTTGGGTCACCGCGACGGCCACTCCCAGAAAAAGCAGGGCAGTGACTCGAACAAGGGTTGAGGGGATTTTCATATTGGATGGCTTTAGGACCAAAGGTTGAGACGCCGACCTTCCCAGTAGGATGCAATCATGCACTCGGGGACTTCACTGCTAAGAAATTCGGTAAAGTAACGCAATTCCGGCGGGATTTGCTTTCCGTCCGGGTCGGAAATCCAAAGGAGATGATGAGGTTGCAACCGCTCCAACGTCTCCCTCGCGAAGGCCACGGCCTCCGCTCGTTTGGGGGGACAATGTCGGGCCACCACCATCGCCGTCCATTGGAACCGCGCCAAACAATCCCCGTAGATCCAGGGCGAGGAGAACGAGAGCATCGGATGACCGCCAAACCACTGATCTCGCGGAACTCTCTCCGTCCGAGGAAACGATCGCCAACTGCGATCTTCCGCGGAAACCAAAAACCAATAAAGATACCCCCAATACTCCCGGTCGAAGCCGACCACATTGTCTTCCCACCAAAACCCCACGACATCACTCAACTGTTGTTGGCTAAAATGTTCAGGCACGCATTCGCGAATAATCGATGCCGCGATCGCCGTGAATTGGCAGTGCTGAATCTGCTCCCAATGCGCGAATTCTCCGGGCCGTTTACTATCTCCCACCAACACTTCCCAAGGCGGAATTTCCCATGTGCCCGCCTTGATCTCGGCAATGATACCATCCAACCGGCGATGCGTCAGCCAACGACTGCCTTCCATCACAAATTCATACGAATCCAAGTATTTCTGTTCGCCGGTCAGTTTATAAGCCGACGCCACCAACGCAGCCATGATCGCGTTGTAGTCGGTCGTATCTTCCCGCATGTTCCAACTCCGCCCATCTTTATAATACTGGGTAAAGTCGACCGCGATTTGATGGTCCGCAATCGCGACGATCATCTCCTTGATTTCACCGCGCTCCCGCTTCGAAGCGACTGCATGGAAACTCCACAATCCCCACAGGGTGTGGAGGTATTGGTCACCGGTTGTATGCGTGGAATATTTGAAATGGTAGGGTTTCCCCATAAATCCCGGGAGTCCCTGCTCGACCCCAAATTCGAAGATCTTGCGGAGCGAAGCGAAAGCCCGCCGCGCCGCCGTCAACGCCGCCTGATCACCACTCGCCGCATATCGGATACTCTGCGCCGCTAAATGGCTGCCCGAAGTTGTGATCGAATTTTCATTATCAAAGAAATCCGTGATCGATTCAAATTTCAGTCCGAAATTATCGGAGAACTGATCCATGCCATCGAAGTCCGCCACCCGAACCTGCCGAATCGCTTCGGGCGTCACCTTTGGCATGCAAACCAAGATATTGCTGGGATGGGCCCGGGAGGCCGAGGTCACCCGTTCAATCTGGTCAATCTTCGCCTGAGATGGCATCCGGCTGAAATCAGAAAAATGCCGCCGGATCGGATGATCTTCCGGTCGTTGATATCCCAATGCCAAATCACCCTTCGCCCACAACGGCGGCGCCAACGCCGCGGCGCCTCCCACCATCATTTGCTGCATGAATTTTCTTCGAGATTCCATGGTTATTCCTTCGTTTTAATTCTGATCTGTCGATCAATCCATTCTGCCGCCATATCCGCCGCACCCTGCGGCGTGGTGTGCCCTTTCGGCTCGGGCAAAACATGTAACTCTACCTCCCCCGGCTCTCCACGCTGCAATGCCTCCGCCGTAATCGCCCGGACCACCGCAATGGATTCATCCGTGCCCACCCGCTCATCACGATCACCGATTATGATCCAAACCGACTGAGTCGCCAACCGGTTCGCCAAGCGCACCACTGAGAGTTTGGCCACCAGAGGCACATTGTCAGCGCCCTTAAATTCTCGCAACACCATCAGGTCGGTCACCGGAGCATAAGCCGCGACCGCCTTTACCCGGCGATCATGGGCTGCAAAATGCAGCGCCAAAAAACCGCCCCGGGACGTTCCGCAGATTGCGATACGATCCGAATCCGCTAGGCCAGCTGTAATGAGATGGTCGACCACTTCCGACAAACGTCGGTTGTTCTCCGCCACAAAATCCTCTCCCCGTTCCAATCGATAACGCCATACGGACAAATCATCCGGTTCGCCTTCCCGATGTCGTTTCCCGTGTCCGGGAATATCGATGGATACACTGAGATAACCCAATTCGGCCAGGGCGTTACCGGACTGACGAAAATAGGCGCTACCCAATACGCCTTCGATCGTGTTACCCAAATTGATCAACACCGGAGAGGGAGACTCCGAAGCATACCCCCACACGCCATACTCCACCCCTGACGGTGTTTCCATGAGAGTTAACTCAGGGCTGCGTTCAGCCGCCGAAACCAGACTTGAGAATGCCCAGATCCACCCCACCACCCATCGGTTGAGAATTCCGTATTTCAGCAAATTCATCGAAACTGGAGGGAAAACAGATCCGCATCTTTCATCACCACCCGCAGCCGCACGGTCTTGCCGGCCAACGCCTTCAGACTGGTGCCGCCGGTCCATGCGACGACCCGTGATATTTGATCACCGATAATCTCTCGTGAGTTCGACAGTCCGAATCCGGGGAATACGTGGCCGGCTTCATCTTGGAGCTCGAACCGCAGGCTGCCGGCCGCCGAGGTGGCGTAGTTGATTTCCAGTTCATTGCCTAAAAAACGGAACGGCCTGGTTGTCATCTCGCCACCAGCATAGCCGGCGTTGAGTGATGCAAAACCGTCCAATCGCAGGGAGTAGCGTTCCATGCGGTGATCCGGTTGACCGTAAGCTTTCTGCACAAAAAACGACATTTCCGCCGGGCCCGTTTGGATGACATTCAGCGCCGGGTAGTTCGAGCGCGAAGTCCAATTACTGAGCCCGATTCCGGGCCGAGCAAATCCTGCCATGAAGGTGCGATCATAAACGGTGCCCCCTCGGGTCGTCATCAATACGCTATCCGAGATGTCATTGAAGTAATCGGGATTCACTCCCACCTCCTCCGCTTCTGCGTCGGTCAAAACCTGACGCCCGGGCATGAACCGGGCCGCGATCGCGACGTAGAGGTGAGGCGCCCGCATGTAGGGACCCGTTTGGTTGGTGTAGAGATGTTCCACCGGCGCGGCCGAGCCATCGGCCCGATGAAAGTCCATCTCCCCATGATCGGTCCAATGGATGAAATCCGGACTCGTCGCTCGGCCAATCAAACGCACGCGCGGGCCCATTCCCTCAACCGCCCTCACGTGGCGAAAGTAACACACATACTGCTGTTCCGACTCTGACCAGAAGGCCAAGTTCTGGGAGTCGTAACGATACATCTTCTCCGACTCTGGTATTTTTGGCATCATCGGCGTATTGCCCATCAACTTCCGCCAGGTGAGACCGTCCGCCGACACCACCCGCACCAACCCGCCATCGTTGAGTCCTCCGATGCCCTTCCACTGCTCATCCATCGGCACGCCCGGTTTGGAATCATAGAAGATCGAAAGATTGTGGGTCACCTCCGGCATACCGATCAACGCCACATTATCGATTGGTTTGGACCACGTAATCCCATCCGACGATTCCGCATAGGCGGTGACTTCTTCGACTGATCCAGCCCGCACCGCCACCGGTAAACCCCGATAATACGCCCGAAATCCGCCATCATCCGGTAGCGTCACGATCGACACGTAGCCGCTAAAGGCTCCTTCGTGGGATCGGTCAAAGGCGAAGGACACGCCTTCATTGCGCGGCGTTTGCAGTCGCAGCTCCGCATCACTCAACTTATCGATCAACCAGTGGTCCACCATGAGCTCGCGTTTTGAGCCCAGGTCGAGCGTCTCTGCCATCACGGTGGCAGCTACCGTTGTGAGTATCACAATCAGAATCGAGCGGGGTAATTTCATTTTAAATAGGTGTCTTGATTTTACAGAAGGCAACGAAGCGAACGAAGCAGGAGCTAGTTTGATATCAGGGCTTTGTTATCTTCGTTTCCTTCTGTGAAAATTCGGTCGCTAAGTATTTTTCCAAAGAGGGTATATCGGTCTGAACGTTAGGCGGTATAAACGAGTTCATCTGCGGTCAGGCTGCGGGCAAAACGTTCCCGCTCTTGTTGAGCTATCCGGCGAAGCGATATTTCAATGAGGTTTTCAATGTGTTGCTCCATCGCGAATTTGGCGGCCTTGGCGTCACCCTTCGCGATCGCCGCATAAATTGCCTCATGCTCGGCCAACACACGGCTACCATTAGCGACCTGCGCTTCCCGTGTATCTGATCCTAGAATATTCTGCCCCACCGACGTCTGCGTCACGCGGTGGATCAGATGCAGCCTTAGAATTTCCTTCTTCATCAGTTCGTTCTTGGCGGCGGAAATGATGGCAATATGAAACCGCACGTCCTCCAGCATCAATTTATTGATCTTGGGGACTCGCGACCGGACGGTCTCCAATTCCGCCGTAAGTTGCCGCATGGCGATCAGCGGCGCTTCGATCTCATGCAGATCGACCGCCGTGCGATTCTTGGCCGCAAGGCCCGCCGTCTGGGCCTCCAACGCCAGCCGCAATTCGCACATCTCCCGAAACTCGTTGGCTTCAAATTTTCTCACGCGCGCGCCCAATCGCGGTTGAATCACCACGAGGCCATCCGCCTCCAGTTTCCGTAAAGCATCCCGCACCGGCGTGCGACTGACGCCAATCTCCTCGGCCAAGGATTCCGTCATGAGCGCATGACCGGGCGCATAGCTTCCTCCTAGGATCTGCGAGCGGATGTGGTCGTATGCGACGTCTGAGTTAACACTTTTCATTTGCTTGCGGATACGCGTGTATACAAATTAGAGACTTCGATGCAACCCATGCTTTCACACGCTCAATCTCGCGCCGGGTTACTCACCGCTCATCGGCCTCTTCTCCTCCCCTCTTTTTTATGCATTCAGTTCTAGTTGTAGGCTGCGGCAGTATCGGCGAACGCCATTTGCGGTGCTTTCTCCAAACGGGCCGCGCGTCGGTGAGTGGCTGTGACCCCAGCGAAACGCTTCGCGACACCATCGCTCAAACCTACGATGTGGAGACAAGCGCGGACTTCGAAACAGCACTGACTCCGGAAATCGATGCGGTCGTGATCTGCACACCTCCGCAATTGCACGTGCCCATGGCCCTCGCCGCACTCGCGGCCGGCAAACACGTGCTGATTGAAAAACCGCTCGCCGCCGATTTCACCGGCGTCGCTGATTTACTCCGAGCGCATCAGGAATCGGACCGAGAGGTCTCGGTCGCCTACGTGCAGCATGTCTATCCATTCCTGCAAGCGGCTCGTTCCTTTGTAAAGAAGGGCTCATTGGGTCCGATCAAACACGTGACCTTCACCGGCGGCGGTCATTTCCCCAGCGGGCGTCCGGCTCACACCGTCCACTACAGTAAAACCTACTACGCCCACCGACACACGGGCGGCGGCGTCATCCAAGATGCGATCACGCACACGGCGAACTTCGTCGAGAGCGTCATCGGCCCGACTGACACGCTCTACTGTGACTGTGCCCATCAGGTGCTGCCTGAGGTCACCATCGAAGACACGGTCAACATCTCAGCCCGACACGGCGATATTCTGGTCAACTACGCGCTGAATCAGTTTCAGGCTCCGTCCGAAAACACCCTGCAATTTCACACGGCCCTGGGTTCGGTAAAAATCGAATACCACCAACAACGCTGGGGCATCCTTCAACTCGGGGAAACCGAATGGACCTGGCACGAAGGCGCCGTGCCCGAGCGCGACTCCCATTTCGAAGCGCAAGCTCACGCCTTCCTCGATCAAATTGAGAGCCAGCCCGCGCGGCTCTGTTCGCTTTCGGCCGCTGCGCAAACGCTGCGTTTCAATCTCGCCGCCATCACCTCGGCCGACTCCGGTCGCCGCATTTCCTGCCACGATCTGTTTTCCAATTCCCCTGCTTAGACTCTCGTCGCTCCGGCCAAAATCCCCCTTTCACCATCGAGTAAGCGTCTTATGAGTCTCGTTCCCGACCCCTCCAATATTCGTCTCGCCATACTCGGTTCCACGCCGGGCAACGGTCACCCCTATTCGTGGAGTGCCATGTTCAACGGCTATGACCGCGAAGCGATGACTGCCGAGTGCCCCTTCCCTGGTATTCCGGCCTACCTCAACATAGAGCCCACCGAGGGCCTCACCATTCCGGGCGCGCAGGTCACCCACATCCATTGTGCTGGTGAAGGCGGATTCACCGCCGAACACGTCGCGAAGTGTTCACTCATTCCTCACGTGGTGGACTCACCCGAGGCGGTGATCGGTGAGGTGGATGCCGTCATCATCGCCACCGATATAGGGGGCGAACACGTCGAACGCGCCCGGCCTTTTGTCGAAGCAGGTGTGCCGGTCTTCATTGACAAACCACTCGCCGACAACACGCCCGATCTGCGCACCTTCAACCAGTGGGTCGCCGACGGTCGCGCCATCATGTCCTCCAGCAGCATGCGCTACACCAAGGAATTCATGCCTTACCGCCATTCGACCCGAAACCTTGGTGACCTTCGTTTTGTCAGCATCACCACCGCCAAGTCCTGGGAGACCTACGGCATCCACGCTCTCGAGGCAATTTATCCCATTCTTGGTCCCGGATTTCTTACCGCCCAAAACACCGGCACGCTCGAGCGCAACGTCGTGCACCTCACCCATCGCCGCGGCGTCGATATCGTGGTGATTGCCAATCAGGATATGGTCGGCGGCTTCGGTTGCCTTCAGCTCTGCGGCACCGCCGGTCGGGTCCAGACCGCCTCGGCCGATAGTTTCTTCGCTTTCAAAGCCCAGCTCGTCGCGTTCACCGAATACCTACGCACCGGCAAACACCCCTTCCCTTTTTCTGAAACCGCCGAGCTGATGCAGCTCGTCATCGCCGGTAAACTCAGCCGCGAACAAGACGGTCGTCGCGTTTCCCTTTCTGAAATCACTTTCAACTAATCCTACCATCACTCACTTCAAACTATCATGAAACTTCGCACCAGTCGCATCCTCCAAAAAATCCGCGACAACCAGATCGCTACCACTCTAAAAATCAATCTGGCCGATCCTCGGGCGATCGAATTGGCCGGTCTCTGCGGCGTCGATGGGGTTTGGCTCTGCCAAGAACATGTGCCCAACGATTGGGCCACGATCGAGAATCAAGTCCGAGCCGCCCGCACCCAGAATATCGATGCCTTGGTGCGCATATCCAAGGGTGGATACAGCGACTATGTGCGCCCGCTGGAAGCCGGGGCTGCCGGTATCATCGTGCCTCACGTCGAATCTGCTGAGGAAGCCTGCCAGATCGTCGAATGGACTCGATTCCTTCCTCTCGGGAAACGGGCTTTGGATGGTGGTAACATCGACGGTCATTTCTGCATCGAACCTGTCGAGGACTACCTGCGGAACTCCAACGAGGAACGTATCATCATTCTCCAGATCGAATCGCCCGAAGCACTGGAACAGGTCGAAGCCATCGCGGCCGTGCCCGGCTTCAACGCCTTCCTGTTTGGTCCGGGTGACTTCAGCCATCGCATTGGCAAGGTGGGCCAGCTCGCCGATCCCGAGGTGATCGCAGCCCGCCAACGTGTTGCCGCCGCCGCCCGCGCGAATGGTAAGTTTCTGATCGCTTCCGGCCGCTACGCACCGCTCGACGACTTGGTCTCCGAAGGAGTTCGCGTTATCAATATCGGCGCCGACGTGGTCGGCATCAGTTCCTACGTGCAGGCCGGGCTCAAAACCCTCCAAGGCGATCTCGCAGAATTACCCGAAAACATTCGTCCCTCATTGTAATCCGCATGCCTGATCCGTTGTCATTCTCTCTCGCCGGAAAAGTCATCATCCAATTCGGCGGCACTGGGCTGCTCGGCCGCGCCTTGGTCGACGCTTTGGGCGCGGCGGGCGCGACGTTGATCGTTGCCTCCCGTAATCGTGAAGCCCTCGAGACTCTTGCCGCCTCCGAACAAGCCCGCGGGCGAACCGTGCACGTGGACGAGGTGGATATCGGTTCCGAGGAATCATTGCAGGCCTTACGCGATCGCGTGCTGGCCGAACACGGTCGCGTCGATGGTATCGTCTTCAACGCCGTCAGTCGTCCCATGAAAGGTTACTCAGCCGACCTCGATCAGTGGCGCGAATCGATGGACGTCAATGCCACCGGATTCTTCGCCACCGTGCGCACCTTCGGCGATACCATGGCGGATAAGGGCTCTGGTAGCATCGTCAACATCGCCTCGCAAATGGGCACCATCGGGATGAACCCGTGGCTCTACGAAGGCACTTCGATGTCCGCCTCGCCCGACTACTTTTTCCACAAGGGCGGCATGATCAACCTAACCCGTTACCTGGCCTCGCACTACGGCGAAATGAACGTGCGGGTGAACGTCGTTTCTCCGGGCGGAATCTACAACCCCGACCAACCCCAAGCCGACGCCTTCCTCGAACGCTACGGCAAAATGACCATGCTCGGCCGCATGGCCGACGCCCCCGAAATCGGCGGCAGTGTCGTGTTCCTGCTCAGTGACGCATCGACCTACATCACCGGCGCCAACCTCGCCATCGACGGAGGCTACACCGCCAAATGAGTTACGCCCGCAACCTTACTGGTAAATCAATTTGGATCACCGGCGGTGCCGGTTACCTCGGCTCAGCGATCACCCGGGCGCTCGATGCCGAAGCGGCTCAGGTCGTTTGTATTGATTTGCCCGGCCGGGCCGAGGCCCTTGTGCAAAAACACAGTTTGAAGCGAACCATTCCGGTCACGCTCGATGTGAATGATCCGTCCACTCTGCCCGCTGCCATCGACCAGCTGGTGGCCGAACACGGCCTGCCCGATGGAGTCGCCCACCTCGCCTTCTCGTCTTCCAGTGGACATCGACTGGAGGATCTTCCGGCCGAGGTATTTCAGAATACGTTTGATCGCACACTCACGCCCACGTTTGTGTTTTGCCGTGCTCTCGCCGAGAAGATGAAAGGACGCGGCACCGGTAACATTGTGATTTTCTCCAGCATGTATGGCGTAGTCGCACCCGACCCTCGGATCTATATCGACCCGATGACGCCCAATCCCATCGACTACGGCGCGAGCAAAGCGGCCCTCTTGCAGATGACTCGATATTTAGCCGTCCACTACGGCCCATCCAACTTACGCTTCAACGCCATCACTCCAGGACCCTTTCCACCCGCCGCGGTGCAGGAGGCTAACCCCAAATTCACGGAAGACCTACTGGCCAAGACCGCCCTTAATCGCCTCGGGGTAAATGAAGAGATCGTGGGACCCACATTATTTTTACTTTCCGATAGTGCATCCTACGTCACAGGCCACAGTCTCGTTATCGACGGCGGCTGGACCAGCTGGTGAAGGGAGTTGCGTATCCTCACCGAACCTGAGGTGACTTAACCATGAGCACCCAGTTTATCACTGACGAAGATGGTCAGCGTGTGTCGGTCGTTTTGCCCGTCGCCGAATACGAGGAACTGTTACAGGACGTATCCGATCTCGCGGCCGTGGCAGAGCGACGAGAAGAGAAACGCGTCAGTCTAGCAGATGTGAAAAAGCGATTGATCGCCGATGGACTTCTACCGAGTTGAACTCACCCGCTCAGCCGAGAAGGATCTGAAGAGAATCGACCGATCACAAACGGGCACAATTTACCGTGCGATTGAACGCCTTCAGCAGGATCCCCGCCCTCACGGAGTGAGGAAACTGGTTGGAGCAGACCGAATTTATCGAATCAGGATTGGCGACTACCGAGTCATCTATGAAATTGAAGACGACGTTCTGATCGTATTGGTGGTCCGCATTGCGCACCGAAAAGACATTTACCGTTAATAACGGTTAGCACCGCGCTTTTACCGTTGCTGCCCCCCCTCCTCACTTACTCGAAACCCCACCCTACCCCTACTTAATGCGACCACTCGATATTGCTGTAATTATTCTCTACCTCATCGGTGTCGTCTGGGCGGGTCTCGCCAGTCGCGGTAAGAAGGGAGACAGCGAAGAGTTCTTTACTTCAAAGGGTGCTTTTACCGGCCGACTCGGTATGATCATGGTCGGCTTCAGTATGGCCGCGACTCTGTTTAGCGGGGTCAGCTATGTGATCTATACGAGCGTGGGGTTCTCGTCGGGCGCAGGCATTGTGATGGGGATGCTGGGGTTCCCGCTCACGTGGGCGCTGCTGCGATTTTGGTTCCTGCCCCGCTACCTCGCCGGAGGCGGCAATCATCCTTACGACATCATCGAAGAACGTCTCGGGACACCGGTTCGACTTTGTCTGTCGGCCATGTTTATTCTCCTACGAATTGGTTGGATGGCTGCCATTCTGGTCGCGCCTACGTTAGTCCTCATCGGTGCGACCGGTCTGGATGATTCCTGGTTCTGGCCCATCGTAATCAGTATCGGTGTTACCTGCACGGCCTATACCGCAATCGGCGGCATTCGCAGTGTTATCGTTACCGATGCCATCCAGTTCTGCATCATGGCCCTAGGCATGGCATTCATCATTGGGTTCATCCTCCACAAACTGGATCTCCCTATCGGCGAAATCTACGCTCAGCTCGATGTCGGCGAACGGCTGAACCTCTTTAACTTCTCGTTCGACCTCACCGTCGACCTCACATTTTGGACCGTGGTAATTGGTCTTATGATCGGCAACTTAGGCAGCTACACCGCCGACCTGATGATGCTCCAACGCTACCACGCCGCCGAGTCACCGCAGGCCGCAGCCAAGGCGTTTGCGGTCAATACATGGGGCGTAATCATCGTCTGCGTTCTGCTCGTCTCGGCGGGTCTATTGTTGTGGGTCTGGTTTCAAAATCACCCCGACCCCAACTTGCCAGAGAACGCCGATCAGGCCCTCGCCTACTTTATCACCACCGAACTGCCGCCCGGTATCGCCGGCCTATTGATCGCCACCATCCTTGCCGCGACCATGAGTAGCATGACCAGCGGAATCATCGCATTGGCCGGCACGTTGACCAATGACTGGCTACAACGGTTCGGACGACCCCGCACCCCCGCCGAACTCATGCGCTTCGGCCGCTACGCCACCGTGGGAGTCGGCGTGCTCGCTATGGCCGCCGCTGGATTTGCTACGCTCATGGGCTCGTTGTTTCAAAGCACCCAAGCCATCATGGGAGCGTTCTTCGGTCCGATGGTGGGTTGCATGATGATTGTGGTGAACAAATGGCAAATTCGCCCCATGGGCGTTTTGTTGGGCATGGGCCTCGGCACCGTCGCTGGTTGGTCGATCGCATTCTCCCCGGTCTCCAACCTCTGGGTCGCCACCGGTTCACTCATCGTAACGCTAGGCGTATCGTTCTGCTTCCGCCGTCGTCCCGCAGAGCGGGACTTTGACGGGCATGTCCGCCGTAAACCGTCCGACGCCGCATCTGATTAGTCATGAGCTTCCCTTCCCGTCCGCTCCACATTTTCGGCACCCTTTGGTCGCTGCGCCAATATCCCACCAAGTCGCGCGAGTGGTCGTGGGCGAAGAAGTTCGAGGCCGTTGCTGACGCCGGTTGCGATGGACTGTTCTCCGCCCCGATTCCCGAACTAGCTGAGCGGGGATCACTGCAATATCTCGCCGTCGCAAGTTTCAGTAAACCCAGTCCCGTCAAAGCTCAGTTTCGTGCTGCCAAAAAACTTGGCGCTGTTGCTCTTGGCATTCAACTCGGTGACACGGATTCTTCGCTGGCCGACATGGTTAAACTAGCGATTCACATCGATGCGGTCGCCCGTGATTTTGATCTACCTTACGCCATCGAAACGCATCGCGACACCTTTACCGAAACTCCCGAGAAGACCCTCGCCCTGACCCGAGGATTTAAACGCCAACGCAAGACGACCCTGCCGCTCTGCCTCGATCACTCTCATTTCGCGGTCGTTCGGCATCACGCCCCCGGCACCTATTGGGAGCGGCTGCGTAAACCCGTCGAGCACCTCAACGCGGCTACCCAGTTTCACCTCCGCCCCTTCAACGGCCATCACTGCCAAATTCCCGTGCTAACATCCACCGGTCGTCGCACCCCGGAATACCGGGATTGGCTCACTTACCTCAACGGGCTCTTCACGCACCTCCACACGCAAAAGACCACGGCTCCCGTTCTGGCCGTCCCCGAGCTAGGCAACGCCGCCCCCGTCTACGGCCTCAGCTGTTTCGGCGACACCTGGCTAGACGCCCAAGCCTTAAACAAAGACCTCCGCAAAACTTGGAAATCCACTAGGCAAAACCACTAACCTGGCAGTTCCACTCCACCGCTGTTTTTTTAACCACAGATTGCTCAGATTTTCACAGATCTACTCCACCGTTGAGTTTCAGTCTTTAGTCTAAAATCCGAGTAATCTGCGCAATCTGTGGTTAAAACCATTCCCCTGTCTCGCCATAGTCCCGCGAAGCGGGACGACGGCGGATGCCTCTCAGCTCGTCTTTGGCACGGCTATGCAGTCCATTTCGAATTTCAGGTTCGACCCTAGGCATTTGCAGATCGTCGTGCGCGCCGGATACGGCGCGGTGAAATACTCGCGGTAGAGCTCGTTGAACTTCGCTACGTCTTCGGGTTCACGCACGAAATTATGCGTCTTCACCACGTGGGCCAAGTCACTGCCGGATGTCTCCAAAACCGCCCGCAGGTTTTCGATCGAACGGCGGAATTCACCCTCAAAAGTATCGGTAACGATTTTACCGGTGAGATCAACCGAAGCTTGACCAGAAACAAAAATCAGATCGCCAACTTGCACGGCGGGACTGAAGGGAAGATGCGATACCGGGGTGCCGGCTTCGCGCGGATAGGATACGGCGGGATGGTTCATGAAATTTTGAATTGAGGGTCGGTGATATCGTCGAGCGGCCACACCGGACGATGCAGATGCTGCCAAGGAAACGTCGTCAAATCACTGCGGCACGGGCCGGGGGTATCGACAAAAAACGTGCCTCCCATAATCGGATCATAAGCTCGCCGATGCGCTACCGCGGCCTTCACGCCGATCACGGCGAAATCGGTCGGTTCAATGCCCTGACTCCGATACTGGCCCAGATCAAACGGCGGGGTTTTACGACTCGTGAGCAGGATCGTTATGCCTCCGGTTCGCACCACCGCGCACGGACCCATCGTAATCGACGTTCCGTTCATCGAAGCCAGATGACTGTTCGGATCCTCGAGTTCAAAGTTTCCGTCGCTCCGCGAAATCAAGGATACAACGAGGTCCACGGGGCCACGATCCAACGGCGACCCTTTACCTCCGACCGAAAGCTCAGCCGCGTCCCCGATCGCACAGGCTGACAGCTTCTGCACCGCGGCGGGATCATTGATCGCCACCAACGCATTTGCCGTGCCGCGCTGCAATAGACCGCGCAGCACGCCGGTGCCATCACCGGGCGCACCACCGCCGATGTTGTCCGCCGGCTCCACCAGAATAATCGGCCCGTCCACCGATACGGAAAAATGCTGCAGCACCTCATCCACCGAGGGGTAATCCACGCGGCCCTTCTCGCGGAGATCCCAAGCCATACGCGCCAACCGCTCGAGGTCGTCGCGCACCGTTTCGAGGTCACCCGTATGAACGAGACTGAGTGAAACGCCGGTGTCCGGAGTGTCCGCGAAGGAAAATCCGGACACAACATTGCCCGCCCACACGGCGGGATTGCTCGTTTCGAGTTCCCGCATGGCTTCCTCCAAAGTGCGCATGGGATCCGTCGCCGTGCCCGTGCCCGGCGGAGCCCACACCAGGGGCAGACGGCAAAGGGTCATTCTGGTGGTCTGATTTTCGCGTAACGCCCGGCCCATTAACTCAGTCGCTCGCACAGCTGAAGCCCGAGCGTCCGCGTGGGGGTTTTCCCGATAAGCCACCATTCCGTTGACGAGCCGGCACTGGCGTTCGGACAGGTTCGCGTGCAAATCGAACACGCCAAAAATCGGTAACTCTTCCGCTCTAGGCAGTGCACGGAGCCGCTCCAGTAATTCGCCCTCTGGATCGGTCATCGTCTCCGTGACCATCGCCCCGTGCAGGACCAAATAGATCGCATCGATTCCGCCCACTAAGGCCGGACGCGCGCGTTCCTCAAACTCGGCCCAAAATATTTCCAGCGCTCCATCCGCCACCATACCACTGGGGAATACCCGCGCATCCACCGTGGGCACCACCGTCAAACCCAGCTCCTGGGCCGTCGTCAAAAATCCATCTGTCGGCGAACCGTCGCCGATCTTGGCCAGGATGTCCGTATCCCGCGTGACGTTAAAATCCGCCCATGTCGTCATCTCTCCGAGAAACGTATGCGTCTCGTGAAAGAAACTACCAAAGAGGATCCGGGCACACATGATCAGTCGGCGATTCGAGATTCCCGTTTCAGGCGTCCGTCCAACTCTCCGCATGCCGTTTAAATGCGACCTCGGCCAGCTTCAGCGCGTCAGCAATATCCTGCTCGGTATGAGCCAGACTGATCGACCACAACCCGCGCTCGATCGCCCGCACGCCTTCCTCCAGCAAACAACGCCGTAAATGCGTCCAGCGAGCGACATCCTGCAGTTCCGCGTAATCCCGATAATTCCGCACCGGCCGCTCTTCTTTACCGGGTTTCAACATCAACGAATGAAACGCCAATCCCGGCCCTTGCGGCCGCAAGGGAACGCCATGGTCATCGGCCAGCTTGCGTAAACCCACCATGAGTTTTTGACCCAGTTGATTCAACTTCGCCGGGAGCTCCGGACCTTGTGCCAGGACTTCATCTAAACACCAGCGACTCGCCGCCAGACACAACGGATTCGCATTCAAGGTGCCGGCATGCATCGACTCGCCGGAGATGATCTTGGCCATGGCCTCCCGGGTTCCGGTGAGGGCCGCGAACGGCGTTCCTCCCCCGATGGCTTTGCCCAACACCGTCAGATCCGGGCGCACATTGTAATAACCTTGAGCGCCCGCCGCACCGAACCGGAATCCCGTGATCGTTTCGTCAGCTATCATCAACATGCCCTCCTGATCACAGAGTTCCCGGATCGTGGCCAACATGCCCTCCTCCGGCTCGATACAGCAGGTATTACACATGGCTGGTTCGCACACGATCGCGGCGATCTGACCCTTGAATTGCTCGACCCGCCGCCGCAGATGTTCGATATCATTCCAGCGCGCGACCACGAACTGGTCCTTAACTTCCTCAATGATACCCTTACTGGGATGCGCGTGCCCCGGTGACTCCGGATCATTCCACGTGCTGGGAGGATTAGCGAAACCCACCAACCCTTCGTCACTCCAGCCGTGATAGTGGCCTTCGAATTTCAGGATCAATTTCCGGCCGGTTTGCGTTCGCGCCAACCGAAACGCCGCCATCACGGCCTCCGTCGCCGAATTACTGAATCGAACGAGCTCGGCGGAAGGCACCATCTTCTGCAGGCGTTCCGCGACATCCAATTCGAGCTCGCATTGCGCCGCCCAATGAAGACCCAGTTTGGCTTGAGCCGCGATCGCATCGGCCAGCCCCGCCGGAGCGTGACCATAAAGCAGAGCGCCCTGTCCGAGTTGAAAATCGATATACTCGTTTCCATCCACATCCCATACTCGGGCCCCCTCTCCCCTTTCGAAATACAACGGCACCGGCTGCTCGAGCAGACGGATTCCGCTATTAACGCCGCCAGCGATACTGTGCTTGGCGCGGGCGAAGAACTCTTGGGATTTAGGAAAGGTGTAGGGCATGAGTTGGACGGTGGGGAGTAATGAAATTTCAGCCACGAACGTAGATCTCCACTGCAGCAAAATCCGGGTGACGGCGCAACCCTTGTTGGGCGCTGTCGGGCATAAAGCCCGACCCACCATACTTCATGAAACAATTCGGCGTGGGTCGGGCTTTACGCCCGATTTTTGAAAACTTTTTCCCGCTGTCGGCCGCATCGGATTGATGTTTCTCCAAACCACGTCAAATTCACTCGCAACTCTCCCAATCCTGTGATCATCGATTGCCACAACCACCTCGGGGTAGATCCTTATTTCTACCTCAACAGCTACCACCCCTACGCTCAAGACCTGCCCGCCCTGGTCACCGAGGGCCGCCATTGCGGTGTAGATCGTTGGGTGGTCTTTCCGATGGTGAACAACCTTTGCTTCGACTTGGAGGCCATGCGGCGGAAGGAAATCGTGGTCGGTGGACTCGAGACGGTCCCCTACGCCTTTGAGAATGAGCGTATGCTGCACGAGATCTACGAGCTCTACCCCGACCTCGGCGCCCACACGATCCCGTTCGCCATTCTCGATCCGATGCGCGAACCGGAGGCCCAACTCGTCAAACTACGCGAGCTCCACGCGAAGTATCCCTTCTATGGCCTGAAAATTCAGCCCACCATGATTAAGGCAGACGTCGAAGCGCTGCTCACCGTCGGTCGGGGTTTCCTCGAATTCGCCGCCGATTTTGACCTGCCCTTCATCATTCATTCCAGCGTGGATCCAGCCGACACCTGGGCTCAGGCCAGCAGCATTCTCAAAATCGCTGAAGCCACCCCCGCCGTGCGATTCTGCCTCGCCCATTCCTGCCGCTTCGACCGAGCATGTCTCGACCGTGTCGCCGAACTGCCCAACACGTGGTTTGATTGTTCCGCCCACCGCATTCACTGCGAATGCGCCACCAAGGGATTCCCCAACATCGCTCCCTCCGAACGCCGATTCGCCGCCGATTACACCAATCCCGCCGCGGTGCTCCTGGCACTCGCGGAGGCTTACCCCACCAAACTCATGTGGGGCTCCGACACCCCGTTTCAAAGCTACGTCGACAACCAGATGTCGTTGCGCAGCACCTACGCTGAAGAGACCGACTGCCTGAAGGTGCTGCCACCCGAACTTCACCGCGCCGTGACTTGCGATAATCTGCTCAACCTTCTTCAACTTAAAGATGAAAACCCTCTCGCTCTCGGGTAACGCCGCCCTCGTCACGGGTTCATCCCAAGGACTGGGTCTCGGGATCGCCCGCGGACTGCAGGAATCCGGTGCTTCCGTCGTCTTCCATGGCCACACCGCTCGTCCACCCGAAATCGCCGAGACCGAGCATTATGTCACCGGCGACCTGACCGACACCGACACTCCGGCAAAACTTATTGCCGCGGCATTCGACGCTCAGGTCGATCTCAACCTGCTGGTCTGCAACGCAGGCAGCATCTTCGACATCCCATTTCTCGAAATGGATCTCGAGCGCTGGGACCGCACCCAGAACCTCAACGTTCGCGCGACCTATTTTACGGTTCAGGCATTCGCCCGTGAACTGACGGCCCGGAAGCGACCCGGTGCAGTCGTGATCACCTCGTCGATCAACGGCTCGCAAGCGGAGATCGATTCCAGCGCCTACGACACGTCCAAAGGAGCGCTCGTCATGATGACTCGCACCCTCGCTCAAGCCCTCGCCCCGCACGACATTCGGGTCAATGGTATCGCCCCCGGCATGATGCGCACGCCGCTCACCGAACGGTGGCTCAACACCGATCCGGCCGGAGCCGAGCTCTACGCCAAACGCACGCTACTCAACCGCCTCGGCACGCCGAAAGATTGTGCTGGAGCCGTCTCCTTCCTCCTCTCGCCCGCCGCGAGTTACATTACCGGCCAAGTCATCGCGATCGACGGCGGCATGGGTATCAGCCAACTCGGTCGTATCGAACCGTGACTTCCATGGACGAACTATTTACCCCCAGTCTCCTCGTCTTCGAGGATCGACTAGAGACCAATCTGCAACGCATGCAGTCGACCTGTGACGAGGCCGGCATCGATCTGCGCCCGCACATCAAGACCCACAAACTCGTGCCCGTCGCCCGGCGCCAAATCGAGCTCGGTGCCAAGGGACTCACGTGCGCCAAACTCGGCGAAGCGGAAGCCATGCTCCCCAGCGGAGTCCGCGAGATCTTCGTAGCGCACTCGCTCGTTGATCAACGTCAGGCACCACGTATCGCGGCTTTGGCCGAACAGCTCGATGAACTTCGTCTCGCCACCACCAGTGAAGCACATCTCGAAGCATTGATTCCATTGATCCACCAGGTCGGTCTCAATCTGCCGGTGATGTTGGCCATTGATACCGGCCTCAACCGCGAGGGCGTGCGTGCCCTCGAATCTGCTCAACGCATGGCGAGTAAGATCGACGCTGAACCTCTGCTCGAGTTGGCCGGATTCTACACCCACGAGGGACAGTTTTACGGCAAGGACCACTCCAACCGGACCACCGACGTGGAAGCCTTGCTCACCCATATCTGCACCGTGCGGGACGCCATCAATCCCGCCCTACCGGTTTGGCCCGGCTGCAGTGTCAGTGCCACCGCCATCACCCAACAGTCCAACGGGCGGGTGCAAGCGGTTCGCCCCGGGGCCTACGTTTTCGGAGATCTCTCTCTCACCCAAAATGCCGATGTGATGCCGTGGGATCACGTGGCGCTGCAAGTCCTCGCGACCGTGGTCGACAAGCCCACCTCTGATCTCGCGTTAATCGATGCCGGTTCCAAAACATTTTCATCCGACCGCGCCCGCGAGGGTATCAGCGCCCTCGCCGCCGACGGCCGCGATATCGCCGTCGTCGCGGTCAATGAGGAACACGGTTACGTTCGCGGCGAAGACGTGGCCCAGCTCCAAGTCGGCGAACGAATTCTCTTTGTCCCCGCTCACGTCTGCACCGTCGTGAATCTAGCCGACGAGGTTAAAGTTATCACCACCGACCAAACCATCCGCACCACCTGGCCCATCGACGCCCGCGGCAAAAACCAATGACCACGGAACCACAATGTCCGCCATAGTCCCGCTTTACGAGACGACGGTGGATCCAACGCTGACATTTACAGAAGGTAACGAAGAAAACAAAGCCACGCCGCCGCTAGTTTTCACAGGAGGAAGCAGAGCCAATTCACCTCAGGCAGCCGCAACTCCACCGAAGATTTTTGCCACAAAAAGGCACAAAACCGAACCGCCGCGATGAGCCTATAGGCTCACACCAAACGAACGTCCTCAACAAAGAGTTTTTTGTGCCTTTTTGGGGCAATTCCCCTCCCTGCCCCTCAGCGCCCTACCACTTTCAAATTCAATTCCATCCACCCGGCTTAGTTCTCTTCGTTACCTTCTGTAAAATTTCCAGTCTCACCACCATGCAAGCTTCTCTCTACCTCGATGTTCAACACGCTCTCGCCGAAGGTCCCGTCTGGCACGACAACACACTCTACTGGGTCAATATCACCGAAGGGCGCTTGTATCGCCATGACACGGCCAGCGGAAATATTACGCACTTCGACATGAACTCCGCAGCTCTGGGCGTCGCTCTACCCGCCAGCAACGGCTGGTGGTGGACCGCTCGTGAACGCGACTGCGCTTGGCTGCATGAACCCACCGGTAAAGTGGTTCCAATCGATGCCCCCATTCCCAACCTGCCACCCGCCCATCGCTTCAACGACGGATTTTGTGGCCCGGACGGACACCCTTGGGTGGGCAGTGCCGCCCTCGATGATTCGCGCGAAACCGCCTCCCTCTATCGAGCGGATTCCACCGGCCCCCTCCATATCGCGCTAACCCATATCACGCTCTCCAACGGCCTGGGCTGGTCGCCCGATCACACCAAGTTCTACTACGTCGATTCACTCGCCCACAACCTGTCGGTGTTCGAATATGACCCAAACTCACATCAAATCAGCAATCGCCGCATTCTGCGCGAATTTCCCGATGATGGCACGGTACCCGACGGTCTCAAGGTGGATGCCAACGGCCACATCTGGCTGGCAGTCTGGGGCGGTTCCGTCGTGCTGCACCTCGATGGGGAAACCGGCGACATCCTCGATCGCGTCGAGCTCCCCGTCACCCAAGTGACGTCCTGCACCTTTGGCGGCGAGGACGATCGCACCCTCTTCATCACCTCCGCCCGAGGCGGGTTGAGCGACGAACAACTCGCCGCCCAACCCCACGCGGGAAGCATATTCCAAGTGCGCACTGACACCACCGGGCTACCGCTCGTGCCCTGTTCTCTTCCTCCGCCGCAAGAATGAGGGAATCACCCCGGACGATCACCGCAGATCGGAGTGATGCGAAAACCTCTCTCCTCCCCCAAGGCGCTTAATATTTTAACTCATCTTGCGCTCAAAGGGCAATTTTCAGAGTCTGGGGAAGTGAGCCTACCTCACGTTACCCACCGACCACCCCAAGATTAGATCGCCTTCGCGCTAACCCCATGGCTGAGCCCTCTGCCGACCACTTTTCCCGACGCGTCACGCTCAAGGACGTAGCTGCAAAAGCAAAACTGAGCATCGCTTCCGTGTCTCTCGCGCTGCGCGACCATCCGCGACTGCCCGAGAAGACGCGTAAACGCGTCAAACGTATCGCCGCAAAACTGGGCTACGCTCCCGATCCCGCTCTTTCCGCCCTCGCCGCCCACCGCAGTCGCGTGCGCGTTTTTCGGGATTTTTCAGTTATCAGTCTGGTCTCAAATTGGACGACCCATGAGGCCTGGATCAATCGACCCAGTGCGCAACAATTTTTGGCCGGCGCCACCGCACGGGCTCGAGAATTGGGTTACAGTTTGCAACATCTCTGGGCGCAAAAAGATGGCGCATCTCCCGGTCGATTTAGTCGTATCCTCAACGCCCGCGGCATTCGAGGCCTGATCCTTGCTCCCTTCGAAGATCCTGACAAACCCTTCCCGCTGGATTGGAAATCATTTTCCGTCGTAACCGTCGAACGGGCCAACCCCTACTCACAATTCCATCACCTCGTGCCGAATCACTACGAGGATCTACTACTGTGCTGGGAACACCTGCGTAAGCGCGGATTTAATCGAGTAGGACTGGCGGTGCGGCGCGATCTCGCTATCCGATGCAGTCATCAATGGGAGGCGGCCCATGACTACGCCCAATCTCATTCCGATATACCCCTCGAGCCGGTTCCGACCCTCGAGTTGAGTCCTGAAAGTCAGGTGGATGAAATCCGTCATTGGATCCGCACCTATCGTCCTCAAGTCGTCATCGGACGTTGTGAAAACTTCATTGAAGCGGCCGAAGCTGAGGGTCTGCGCATACCGGAAGACATCGGGTTTGTGAGCCTGAATATCATTGATGACGTCCCGGGCGCTGCCGGGATCGATCAGCATCGCGACGTTATGGGCGCAACCGCGATCGACGTGCTCAACAGTTTGCTCCAACGCAATCAACGGGGCCTCCAACCCTCCGCCATCGGCACTCAAGTCGACGGAACGTGGCACGAAGGCTCCACTCTCAGTAAAACCGCCCCGGGTGCCGCCAAGAAACCTCGCCGCCCTGCGCGCAAAAAACGCCCAGGCGTTTAACTGATTCAGCGGCTTAGGACTGGGGCTTCGCCACGAATCGTGTCGTTTTTAAACAATACCCGGTACGTTGAATATCTATCACCTCGCGCGGAAAGAGCTTAAAATATCGGCCCATTCACCACTACCTCAGTCTCTAATTTCCACCTTATGATAATCGATCTGATTGCGAAAAATACTTTCCGCTTCGCTTGGTCGAGATTATCAAATGGAGTAAATTCCTATTTGTGAACCCCTTCCACTGTAAAACCTGCGCATTTCTCGCCCCCCCGCGTAGGACGCTCAGTTCCGTTTGATGGTCCAAAAAAGCACCATCATTGTCGGGGAAAACTCGAATAACGACGTGGACCAGAGTTCCGCCCATCGGCTGGGACTCTTCGCGTATCTGCGAGACATCTGCTATTTCACCAAAGACCGCGCCCATCGGTTCACCGCAGCCAATGATGCGCTCGTCCACCTGATCGGTCGGCGCGACCAAGACGAAGTTTTGGGCAAGACTGACTACGAATTGATCGCCCCTTATCTCGCCGACTCCTACCAAAAGGATGACGAAGATGTCATGTGCACAGGGGAGCCGATCATGAACAAAGTCGAGTTGGTCACCCACAATGATTTGTCGGTGGAGTGGTATACCACCACCAAACTCCCGCTGTATGACGCTTCCGGCACCATTGTAGGACTGGAAGGTTTCACCCGTGAGTTCAAAGCAGCGCGGGCGGCTGCGGGTCCCTATCCGGAATTGTCCAACGTGATCGACTTCGTGGAGCAAAACTTCGCCTCCCGCATCACCGTTGCTGATCTGGCGGAAAGAGCCGGATCAACGGTGCGCACGCTCGAACGGCTTTTTCAAAAACGTTTCAACATGAGCCCCTTTGCCTACCTCAAACGGGTGCGGCTCAAAGGCGCGTGCCGCATGCTCACTCAAACCAATCTACCCCTGGTCCAAATCGCCGCAGAAAGCGGCTTCTGTGATCAAAGCTACATGACCAAGGAATTCGCCCGTTTCATGCGCATCACCCCTCAAGCCTACCGGGACTCCCACCCCGCTTAAAATCTTTCTCTTTCTCTTTACTCTTTCTCTTTCTCGATCCGAACAATCTCCCTCTCGTAATCGTTCTCTTTCTCTTTCTCCTCCGCGTCCACCACGCCCACCCAAGCTAAACTGTCGGCGGAAGTTCTATTCCACGGACCGACGACGAATACTTCCTAAACCCTTTCTCTTTACCCTGCAAAATTAACCACAAATTTCACAGATCTACTCAGATTATATCGGATGCGTTTCTATTTATAAATCTGTGCTAATCCGTGAAATCTGTGGTTAAAACACCCTGCCTCTAAGCTCCCCTCCAACACCCCCACAAAATACGCATAATTTAATATGAGCGATATCCTGCATTTCACGAAACGTGGTCAAGGCGCCCCCTTGATGTTGATCATGGGCCTCGGCGCCGATGGTTCCGTCTGGGAAGAACACGTTAAAACCTATGAGAAGCATTTCACGTGCTACCTCATCGACAATCGCGGCATCGGCGAGTCCCCCATCACCGCCGGCCCCTACACCACGGCCATAATGGCTGATGATGTCGCCGCATTGATGTATGCCGAGGGAATCGCCCAGGCCCACGTAGCCGGACTTTCCATGGGCGGTGCCATTGCTCAGGAACTCGCCCTCCGCCACCCCGCCAAGGTCGACCGCCTCGTGCTCGTGAGCACCTGGGCCAAGTGCGACAACTACATGAAGCGCGTCTTCGGCCACTTCAAAGACATGCGCGCCAAAGTCGGCCTCGATGAGTTCATGCAACTCCTACTCCTCTGGATCTGGACGCCTGATTGGATGGAGGCCCATGACGACGATATGGCCCAAGCCTGCCTCGATGCCGCCGCCAACGAGAACCCGCAACCCCAGGCTGGCTTCAACGGCCAGTGCGATGCGTGCATCAACCACGACGCCGTCGAGCGCCTCAGCCAGATCACGCAACCGACCCTCATCACCGTCGGCACGCTCGACATCTTCACTCCTCTCGCCTGCTCCGAATTCCTCCACGCCCACATTCCGGGTTCGCAATTGCAGCTCTTCACCAAGAGCGGCCACGTGCATCACTGGGAAGAACTCGAAGCCTTCAACACCGCTACCACCAACTTCCTCCTCGGAGAATAAATCCTATGTCTATCCAAATCGGTTGCCAAACCTACACCTGGCAAATGAGCGGCGGCGTCTATGACGGTCGACTCGATCACATCATTAAAATCACCGCCGAAGCCGGTTACGCCGGCGTCGAATCTGAGACCCGTTTTCTCGGAAAACTGGCCGATCCCAAATTACTCGGCGAGCACCTGAGCGCGGCCAAGGTGGCCATGCCGGCGCTCACCCTGGTGGAGGATTGGCTCTTGCCCGAAGAGACCGACGAAGAGCGCGCTCGCGCCGACGAATGTCTCCAGATCCTCACCCACTTTCCCGATACGATGCTCAACATCTGCCAGATGCCAGGCAGCGACCGCGAGAACCTCGTGGAGCGCCAAAAGAATTGTCTGCTCAACGCCAACGCCATCGCCAAGCGCGCGGCGGACCTCGGTATCCGTTCGGGTTATCACCCGAACTCGCCTCCTGGTTCCGTTTTCCGCACCGCGGAGGATTACGAGATTCTGCTCAACGGTCTCGACCAAAGTGTGCTCGGTTACATCCCTGACTCCGGCCACATCGCCGCGGGGGGCATGGACCCGTTTGAGATCGTCAAAAAGTATTTCTCTCAAGTCGTGCACGTCCACTTCAAGGACATGAACGCCGCCGGCGAATGGGAGCCCATGGGTGGAGGCATCCTCGACCACGTTGGCATCACCAAACACCTCGCGGCCAATAATTATGACGGCTGGATCGTCGTCGAAGACGAATGTCACGCCGCTATCGGCGACCCCGACACCGTCACCGAAGGCGACGGCGCCTACTGCAACTCAGTCCTACTCCCCCTCGTCACTTCTACTTTATGAAACGCTTCATTCTCGCCCTACTTTTTCCTACGCTGATCACATTCGCGGCTGCCTCGCCTTGGGAAGAAGGCATGCTCACATTCGACAATGACTACGGACCCAAGTGGCTTTTGCAGGAAGGATCGGAGGACGGAGCGGGTGCAGGTAAACGCATCGTCCTCGTCAGTGGCGATGAGGAATATCGCTCCGAAGAGGCGCTACCACAGCTGGCGAAGATTCTGACCAAACGCCACGGCTTCGATACCGTCGTGCTCTTCGCTCAGGACCCGGAGAGAGCGGGGATGATAAACCCCAACTACACCTCCAATATCCCGGGACTCGAAGCACTGCGGGAGGCGGACTTGATGATCATCGCGACGCGTTTCCGCGACTTATCCGATGACCAGATGAAAGAGGTGGACAACTACCTTAAATCCGGTCGCCCCGTCATCGGCCTGCGCACTGCCACCCACGCCTTTAACTTCCCCTCCGATTCCAAATGGGCGCATTACAGTTTCAATTACAAAGGCGACAAGACCGCCTGGCAGGGCGGGTTCGGCCAATCGATCTTGGGCACCTCCTGGATCGCCCACCACGGTTGGCATAAAAAGGAAAGCACCCGTGGCATCATTCAAGATGCCCACGCCGTCACCCGCGGGATTGAGTCAGGTTCGATCTGGAGCGCGGCCGATGTCTACACCGTGCGCGATCCGCTGGGCGCGGATGCGGTGCCGTTGGTTTACGGAGGAGTCCTCACGGGCATGAACCCGGACGACGAACCTATCGGTCCGGGTCCTTACGACTACACTCCGGGTTTCGCCAAGAACGACCCGGACTTCAACAAGAACGATCCTTTGCAACCCATCGCCTGGACGAAGTCCTACCAAATTCCCGGTGGCAAGAAGGGCAACGTATTCGCCAGCACGTTGGGTGCATCGGTTGATCTGAGCAACGCCTCCACCCGTCGTCTTATCGTGCAGGGAGCCTTCTGGCTACTGGGCATCGAGATCCCCGAAGCAGGTGTCGATGCCGGGCTCATTGGCTCCTATCGACCCAACATGTTCGGCTTCCATAAACAGGCCGACGAACCGGACTACTGGCCGAAAAAGGGACTCACCATCGGATCAGCCTTCGTGCCCAAAATCGGACAGCCCACCAAGGGCGAAAGTATTGTCTTGGTCGGCAACGGCCTAGCCGAGCGCATGGTTTATTTCCCGCACTTCGAAACCGCCGTGCAGCACCGATTCCCCAATGCGGAAGTCATCGTGCGCAATCTCGGTTTCCCCGGCGATACGCCTGGTTTCCGTCCCCGCTCGGGTCGGCCTGATCAATGGGCCTTCCCCGGCGCAGATCAATTCCACCCCGACCTGCAGACTCACTACGGCATTGGACACTACGAATCGCCCGACGAGTGGTTGAACCGCCTCCAGCCCGACAAGCTGATCGCGTTTTTCGGCTACAACGAATCGTTCAACGGTGAGGACGGTCTCGCTCTCTTCGAAGCCGAATTGGATGCCTTCGTGCAGCACACCCTCGCCCAGTCCTATAACGGACGCCAGCCCCCCGAACTCTACCTCGTATCGCCCACGACCTTCGAGGACCTTTCCGCCGAACAGGATCTCCCCAGTGGAATAAAGGAAAACGAAAACTTGGCACGTTACACCGAGGCGATGCGACGCATCGCTCGCCTCCATGAAGTCAACTTCATCGACATGTTTAACGAGAGTAAGCAGCACTTTGATGAAACACCCGGCGCACAGACGATCAATGGATTCGCGCTCACCTCGGAGACCTACCAGTGGTTCGGCCAACGTTTGGCCCAGCGGGTCTACCGTGAACATGGTATGCTTGGCAAACCTGTCGCCGAATACGACGCCGTCTACCGAGCGGTCGACGAGAAGAATTGGTTCTGGCGAAACGACTACGCCATCCTGAACGGCGTTCACGTTTACGGCCGCCGCTACAAGCCATTCGGCAACGAAAACTATCCAGAGGAAATCGAAAAGAACCGCCAGATGACCCAACTGCGCGACGCCGCCATCCATCGCGTCGCTCAAGGTGAAATCGAAGACGTTAAAGTTGACGACAGCACCACCCGTAGTCTCACCGACGTCACGACCAACTTCGATCGCCCGATCGAGTTTCTCGCCGTGGAGAAGGCGCTCGAATCCTTCGATCTGCCCAAGGGCTACAATATCGATCTCTTCGCTTCTGAGAGTGAATTCCCGGAACTGCGTAACCCCGTGCAAATGTCGTGGGACACAAAAGGTCGCCTCTGGGTGGCTGTCATCCCGTCTTACCCGCACTACCGTCCGGGCGACGAGAAACCCAACGACAAGTTGCTCATTTTTGAGGACACCGATGGAGACGGCCGCGCCGATCGCCAGATAACGTTCGCGGATGGGTTGCACATGCCGATCGGTTTCGAGCTCGCTCACGACGGAGTCGTCTACCTCGCCCAACAACCGAACCTCGTGCGTTTGGTCGATGAAGATGGCGATGATCGAGCTGACCGCACCGATATCCTCGTGCACGGTTTCGACCCCCACGATACTCACCATTCCATCTCCGCCTTCTCGGCTGATCCCTCGGGAGCCATTTACATGAACGAAGGTCGTTTCTTGCACTCGCAGGTCGAGACCCCCTACGGCCCAGAACGCGCCTCCGACGGCGGAGTCTGGCGTTGGGATCCCAAATCCTGGCGTCTCGAACGCTTCATGCAGACTGACGTTTCCAACCCTTGGGGTATTGCGTTCGATGACTGGGGGCAGATGTTCCTTTCCGATGCTTCCGGCGGCGCCAACTGGTGGTCCGTTCCCCTCTCCGCTAAAATCTCCCACGGTAAGGAAATTCGCAAGGTCGCTCAGTTCACTACTCAACGAGTGCGTCCGACTTCCGGAACAGAATTTATCTCATCTCGTCACTTTCCGGCTGACGTCCAAGGCGATTTCTTGATCAACAATACGATTGGATTTCTGGGCACCAAACAGCACACCATGGTTGATGATGGTTCCGGCTTCACCGGCGAGCATCGTCAGGACTTGATTGTCTCGGATGACCCGAACTTCCGTCCCGTTGACATGGAATTTGGTCCCGACGGAGCGCTCTACATTGTCGATTGGCACAATCCGTTGATCGGTCACATGCAGCACTCGGCCCGCGATCCAAATCGCGATCACGATCACGGTCGCATCTACCGCGTCACGTATTCCGACCGCCCTTTGGTTGAACGCGCGCAAATCGCCGGACAGTCCGTCGCGACGTTGCTCGACTTGCTCAAGAGCCCTGAACAGCGCACCCGCTACCGCGTGCGTCGTGAGCTGCGCGGGCACGATGCCGCCGTGGTTCTGCCTGCGGTCACGGCATGGGTGGCTGCACTGGACAAAAGCGATCCGGACTACGATCGCCATCGCGCCGAGGCCCTCTGGACCACTTGGGGACAAAACCAAGTCGATGCGGACCTACTCAGAGCCTGCCTCAATGCCAAGACGTCCGAACTTCGGGCCGCCGCCGTTTACGTGCTGCGCTACGCTTATCGGCAGATTCCTTCTGCTCCCGCCTTGTTCATGAAGGCCGCCAAAGACAAGGATGAGCGGGTGCGTCTTTCCGCGCTCGTTGCCGCCTCCTGGTTGGACAATGCACTCGGTGCCCGGGTCGCCCTCACTGCTCTGCAGCTTCCCAGCGATCACTGGGCCGGTTTCGTGAGCCAAGACGTTTGGGATACGCTCGAAGACGACATCACCGCCCTGGCTAAAAAGGACGGGCTCAACGCCGCGACCAAAACCTTCATCGCCAAGGTGCGCTCCGAAGAGATCGATCTCGCCGAAGCTTCCCGATCCACCGCCGAAACCTCCTCCATTCCGATCACCAATATGTCGGCACCGATTCAAGCCGCCTTCAAACGGGGTGAGGAAATTTATCAGCGCGATGCCTATTGCGCGACCTGTCACGGCGAGGACGGCAAAGGCGCTATCGCCGGCGTCTATCCTCCGTTGTTCGAATCCGAATGGATCGACGGCGACGACGACTTGCTCATCAAGATTATCCTCAAAGGAATTTGGGGCACGATCAAAGTAGCCGGAGTTGAGTATGATCCCAAGAAGGGTGTCCCTCCGATGACTCCATTTGAGGGCATGCTCAACGACCAAGAAGTCGCCGATGTCGCCACTTACGTGCGCGTCGCCTTCCGAGGCAATAAGGTAATCGCCGAACTCTCAAGCGCCGAGAACGTCGCCGAGCTCCGCGCTGCCACGAAGGATCAAAAAACCTTCTATAGCCCCGAACAATTACTCGAACAGCATCCAGACCTCGCCGCTAGGTCGGCGACGAAGTAACAGGTATCAAGATTACTGACCGTAGGGGTCAGGTCGTAGACGCATTGCAAAGCAATTTAGTCACGACCTGAACCCCTTCCCCAAAACGATCCACTGGGGCATGCATCGCCGCCTGTGCGGCGAAGTAGCAAGTTCCAAGTTCCAATTATCAAGAGACAGAAAATACGGCCCGCCGGGGTCATGTCGTTAAAAAGTTTTATGCAGTTCCGCCCTGCGGAACGTAATAAACTTTTTCCGACGTGACCCCTTCCCACTCGCGCGCCTTAGCGGCCTTCGCCCTCATTCCTCTTCCTCTTCCTCTTCCTCGTTCTCGTTCTCGTTCTCTTTCTCTTTCTCTTTCTCTTTCTCTTTCTCGACGGAGAATCTAATCCATCAATCTGCGCCAATCTGTGGTTAAAAAATGCAGGCTAACGGCTTTCGTGCTTTTGTTCTTCAACGGGCGAGAACTCGCCACGACAACCAATTTCAGATTGGCATGGAGTTCCACCGCGCAATCCACTTCCTTAACCGCATCGCTATGAAAAAAGGACGCCCCGCCTCTTTCCTTACGCTGGGACTCGTGACCTGTGTCGCATCCGCCCAACCCCTTGCCCTCTCAGAAATTGAGGGACGCATTCACGGCGTGATGCCCGAGAGCCATTTCGAGGTATTGAACAACAACTGCCTCAAATGCCACGACAGCGTGGAAGAGGAAGGGGGCATGAATCTCGAAGACATTTCTTTCACGATGGACTCCATCGCGGCGGCCGAATCCTGGCAGAAGGTCCTCAATGCCGTGAACTCCGGCGAGATGCCACCCAAGGACGAAGACCAACTCTCGGTCGTTGAAAAAACGGAATTCCTCGGCGACCTTTCTCGCCAGCTCGTCATCGCTCGCGATGCCCTCAGCGACTCCGGCGGTGTAATCACCATGCGTCGGCTCAACCGCCGCGAATACGAAAACACCATCGAGTCATTACTCGGAGTTAAGATCGATGCTTCCGACCTACCCGACGACGCTAATCCCGGCGGCTTCGATACCAACGGCTCTGCCCTCTTCTTTTCCAGCGATCAATTCGAACAATACCTCACCCTCGGCCGCCGCGCGCTCGATTTGGCGATGTCGACTGGGAAGCCACGCCCGATCAAGAAGACTCGTTTCGAAGCCGAAGAGATCGTCCCCCGCGAGCTCCACCGGTTCACCGCCCGGCTGCCCAAAGCATTCAATCCTTCCGCCCTCCGCGACCGTTTTGTAGCGCCCGATGGTCTGGAGATTGATTATCAGGAAATTGGGTACGGCCTCAAAGCGGAGAACTACCGCTGGCTCAACCATCCCGCTTTCTTTCTTCACCCCGACTCCCACACCGGCGCACCACTGTTCAACTATTTCTACGAATTCGGTCTGCCTAACTTCAACCTACCCGCCCAGAACGAAGGACAGAAATTCATCTTCCGCACTCGTATCGCGCTCCTAGGCGAAAATGTGCCCGAGCACCGCCGCTACATCGAATTCGGTCCTGCGCCATCCGGCATCAAAAAAGGTGAAATGAACGTGGCGGGATTCCGCAAAGTCACCGGCACCATGGCCGAGCCGGAGATCATCGAATTCGAATTCACGCCCTCCGACGACAGCGCCTCGATCGTCCGAATTCGCGAGCGTCACATCAACTCTCTCAACGCCGCCAAACTGTTCTTCCGCGAACACACGCAAAAGACCGATCGCGGTCCTCCCGCTACGCTCTGGGTCGATTGGGTTGAATGGGAGGGGCCATTCGCCACCGCTCCCCCCGTCCAATCAAATCCGAATCTGTTCGTCCCCAAAGCCGCCGGACAATCCAAAACCCAACACCATCGCGCTATTCTCGAAAACTTTGCAAAGAGGGCCTTCCGCACCAAAGCGCCTTCCGCCGGGTTCATCGACCGTCTGATGGCGCTTTACGAGGATGATGTGGCAGACGGCGTCTCCCCCAACGAGGCCCTGAAAGAGCAGCTCTCCGTCGTGCTGGCCTCCCCGGGATTCCTCTACCTCAACGAGCCCACCTTCGGCGATGAGCATCGTGAACTCACGGACCAGGAACTCGCGGTTCGCCTCTCCTATTTTCTCTGGAGTGCTCCGCCTGACGAAACCCTCGAACGCATCGCCGCCAAGGGGAAACTGCATGATGCCAGCACACTTGCTCGCCAAACCCACCGACTCTTAAACGATCCTCGGGCCGACGCATTTATCAGCGGCTTCACCCACCAGTGGCTCCACATGGAGCGGTTGGATTTTTTCCAATTCAGCTACGAAAAATATCCGCGCTTTGATGACAGTGTTAAAGAATCTGCTCGTCGCGAAATTTACGAAACCGTCAAGGACACGATCTTGGCCAGTCGCCCGATCGGCGAGTTACTGAAATCCGACCACATTGTGGTCAATAATCTGCTCGCCGGTTACTACGGCATCTCCGGAGTGGACGGAGAGCACTTCCGTCGCGTCCCCGTTCCGTCTCATCACCCGCGTGGCGGTCTGCTGGGCACCGCCGCCGTCATGGCGATGGGCTCCGACGGTGAAAGATCGTCGCCCGTCGAACGCGGCGCTTGGATCCTACGCACCCTTCTCAACGATGCGCCTCCCCCGGCCCCAGCCAATGTGCCTCAACTCAGTCGCCTGGCCGACCACGTGCTCAGCGCGCGTGATCTACAAAAGCTCCATCAGGAAGAACCGCAGTGTGCCCAGTGCCACCGCACCATCGATCCGTTGGGCTTCGGTTTGGAAAACTTCAATGCCGTCGGTCATTGGCGCGAAGCCGAGGTGTTTGAGCAGATCATCGATGACTTAACCACCGGCAAGTCCCGCAAACTGAAAACACCCGTGAGCATTCCGATCGATCCTTCCGGCACGCTCCCCGATGGCACACCCTTCCATGACTGGTTCGAGTTCCGAGATCGCATGGCCGAACAAGAGTCTGCCTTCGCGCGGGGTTTCACCGAGGGATTAATCGAATATGCCCTCGGCCGACCGTTTGGGTTTATCGATTACAACATGGCCGATGACATTATGGCGCGCGCCCAGGCCCAGGACTACGCCATGGATCAGTTTATCCTCGGCGTCGTGCTCTCAAAACGATTTAAACTTAAATAGAGAATCCGGCATGAACCCCCTAACCCGCAGATCATTTCTGGGCAGCGCGACTGCCCTTATCGCTCTCCCCACCTTGGAGTCGATTGGCTTCGCCCGACTCGCAAAAGCAGCCGAGATCGTCAAAGCGCCCAAACGCATGGTCTTCCTCTCCATGGGCTGGGGCGTGACCAAAGAAACGTGGTTCCCCGATCGCCAGCAAGTCGGCACCAACTACGAGCTACCGCAAAACCTCAGCCCGCTGGCCCCGTATAAGGATGACATCACTATCATCCAAAACCTCCAGAATCAGTTCTCCACCGAAGCGCACTGGGGCTCCACCTTTTGGCTGACCGGCGCCAACCGCTACGGGGTTCCCGGCAAGAGCTTCAACAACACCATTTCTGCCGACCAAGTCGCGGCAGAGCAGTTTGGTCGCGACACGCGTTTCACCTCGCTCCAACTCACCGGCCGCAAAGCCGATGGCCACGGCCCGGGCGCCTCCCTCGCCTGGAATCGCCAGGGCAAACCGATGGCCGGACTCGACACTCCCGTCGCTGCCTACCATCGTCTCTTCTCCGACGACAATACCCCTCTTGAGCATCGCCAAGCTCAGCTCAAAAAGCGCCGCAGTGTGCTCGACGGCGTGATCGCTGACGCTCGATCCGTGCAGAAGGGTCTCACCGCCACGGATGTCGATAAGCTCGACGAATATTTTCAATCTATCCGCGAAATCGAAATTCGTCTCTCCAAAGAAGAAGAGTGGCTCGAAGTCCCTAAACGTTTCCCCCAAGATCCGGTCAACGAACCCGAGGCGAGTCTCAAGGGATATGAAGAGATCAAGATGATGTATGATCTCATGATCGCAGCCATGCAGGTCGACGCTACTCGCGTCTTCTCCTACCGCATGCCGACCGATTCGTTGATCCAGAGTTTAGGCGCGACCATCACCTCGCACAACATGAGTCACTACGTGCAAGGAGATCGGCAGGATGTCTCCGAAAACCGCGATCAAACTCACGCCAAATTGCTGGCCTATTTCATCGGCAAGTTGAAAGCGTCCAAAGAGATCGATGGCTCGTCCCTCTACGACAATACCGCTGTCACCTTCGGGAGTAACATCAACTCCATCCACTACCTCACGAATTGCCCCACGCTGCTCACCGGCGGAGGCGCCGGCGTGAAGCACGGTCGCCACCTCGTGATGAGCGATCCCAAGACGCCGCTCTGTAACCTGTGGCTGAGTCTCCTGAATGGTTCCGGCGTGGATATCGACTCCCACGGTGACAGCACCGGCGGACTCGACGAACTCTTCGTCTAGTTTCTCGATCCCTGCTCCAACGTCCCCACCGCTGTTTTTCACACGTAGCGCGGGAGCGCGTAGATAGTGCGCCCGCAGGGTGTGCCCCGTAGTGGTGATTAAATGGGTGCCCTGAAGGGCAATTGATGAGCAAAAGGGAGCAGAGATATGCAGAGCCAACACACCGCTGATTTTGCCACAGAAGGCACAAAAAGCACATAATTTCCGAGAGGGTTTAATGTGACCAATCAGCTCATCGCGCCATGCAGGTTTTGTGCATTTGTTCTTCAACTGCCCAAATGGGCACCCGTTTTCATCACCGCTTTGGGGCACGTCAACTCGGCGTGCCATCTCCGCGCTCACACGCTTCATTGTGCCTCTTGTGGCTATCCTTCTCTGCATGTCCGCCGCCCCCCCACTCATCCCTCCGCGATCATGACCGTAAGATTCCCCGGGAAATCGGTGTGCCACTAGGTGGCACGAAAGAATCTCCCCGCTGAGTTCGGTTTTCCTATTCCTCAGCGGAAAAATATGCCTCAGTAAATGCTCCCCTTCGTCCATTACCCCATGTTCGCCAAATTTCCCCGCTCACTCGTTTTCGTCGTTCTAATCGGCTCATCATTCGCTGCCTCGTCCTCGGCCCAGTCCGCTGCCCCCGCCAAAGTGGTTCGAACCACCGTGCCCGCGGCGATTCAAGAGGGTCTCGAAACGCATCACGATCTGACCTATGCGCGCTACGGTGATCGGGAGCTGAAGCTCGATCTTTACCGTCCGGCGGGAATGGGCACCACGCTCCCCGCCATCGTTTGCATTCATGGGGGCGGCTGGTTCAAGGGTGACCGCACCCAGATGACCCCGCTCGCGCAGACTCTCGCGACGGAGGGCTACGTCACCGTCACCATCAGTTATAGCCTCTCCGGCGAAGCAAAGTTTCCCGCCGCGCTTCACGATGCCAAGGCCGCCGTGCGTTGGCTGCGCGCCAATGCGGTCATCTACGGCATCGATCCGGACTCAATCGGGGTCACCGGTCTCTCCGCGGGCGGCCACATCGCCGCTTTGCTCGCCACCAGTGGCGGCATCCCCGAACTCGAGGGCGATGGAGGTCACGCCGAACACAGCAGTGCCGTGCAGACCGCCGTCGCCATGGGCGCTCAAAGCGATCTCGAAACCGATCGAATTCTCAAACTTTCCCAGCAGCCAGCGAACCCTCACTACCGACCTTTCTTGGGCGACACCCAGAGCGCCGCCCCCGCCATCTACGCCCTCGCCTCGCCTCGTCATCACATCGACCCGAGCGACCCGCCGCTCCTGTTCATGGCCGGTGAACTTGACGACCCCAGCACCCACGCCGACGACTTGCGCCGTGACATGTTGCGCCTCGGCATTCCCACCGGCCTCACCCTCATCAAAAAAGCGCCCCACGCCTTTCTCAATCAGCAGCAGAACTTCACACCCGGCGTTGCGGCCACGACTGCATTCTTCGACCTGCACCTGAAGCAAAATAGTCAGCCTCCCACCGATCACACCCTCGCCGTCTCGCCGTTCGCGCCTGATTCCTCCTGGACCATGATCGGCGGTGGTTACGCCGGCAGCGAAGGCACCCAGTGGATCGGTGATACGCTCTACTACGCCGCCCATCACGATCGCTTCGTATTCAAGTGGACGACCGGCGAGGGTCTCTCGATCTGGCGGGACGATGCTCCCGAAGCCACCTCCTTCCGGCCCGATGGTCGTGGTGGTTTCTACGTCGTCGAGCAAACTACGCGTCGTCTCAGCCGCTGGAATGCGGCTGGTCAAATGACGGCCGTGCTCGCGGATCGCTTCGAAGGTAAACGCCTCAATCGACCCAACGATGCCGCGGTCCATTCCGATGGTTCCATCTGGTTCACCGATCCCGACTTCCTTTTCGCCAAACGCCCCGACGAAGTGAAAGAGCTCAGCGAGCAAAACGTCTACCGCTACGATCCCACCACCGGCCAGCTCACTGCGGTTGTCCGCGGCTTAGCCAAACCCAATGGGATCGTCTTCGCGCCCGACGAGTCGTATATCTACCTCACCGATGCCAGTGCTCGGGACATCTTACGTTTTGCCCTCCACGCCGACGGCTCGCTGGGACCACGCGAAGTTTTTGCCTCCCTCAAAACTCGCGGCCTCGACGGTCTCGCCTTCGATCCGGCCGGTCGCCTGTGGTGCGCCGCGCTCGATGGGGTCCACGTATTTGATGCCACCGGTCGCGACCTCGGCACCATCAAACTTCCGTCCAAACCCACCTCCATCTCCTTTGCCGGTTCACCCTCCCAGCTCGTGTGCGTCAACACCCGCGATGCCGCTTTTGTGGCCACGTTAGCCCCCCGTTAATCCGTATGTCTGTCACCTCCCGACATCTCGTCGCCCTACTCGGCACGTTACCCCTCAGTCTGAGTGCGCAGGTCGTCTACGACGATGCCGAAGTGCTGTTCGTGCACCGCGTGCAACCCCTCCTCCAGGAAAAATGCGTATCGTGCCACGGACAGGATGAAGAGTTCGAAGGCGGCCTCGATTTGCGCACCGAGGGTGAGATGATCTTCGGCGGCGACAGCAATCAACCCGCCGTCGATCCTGGCCAGCTCAATACCAGCCCCCTCTACCTCGCCGTGCTTCGTGATCACGAAGACTGGGAGCCCATGCCGCCCAAGGAAGCCGAACAACTCGACACCGAAGAAACGGCCTGGCTCGCCGATTGGATCAACGGCGGAGCCCCCTGGCCCGAGCAAACCCGCCAGACCGCTATCGCCGCCGCCTACGCCGAGCAATGGGACGCCGAAGACGGCACCATGGTCACAACCAGTGGCGGACTCGCCGACTCCTGGACCTACCGTCGCTACGACCCAAAAGGCATCTGGGCTTACCAGCCCGTCTCCCATCCCGACGTGCCCACCGTCGGCAGTGCTCACCCGATCGACGCCTTCATCGACGCCCGTATTCCCGCAGGCCTCGCCCTCGCTCCAGCGGTTGCCCCGCGCACCTTCATTCGCCGCGCCACCTTCGATCTCCTCGGTCTCCCCCCAACCCCCGAGGAAGTCGCCGCCTTCCAATCCGATTCAATCCAAAATCCCAATTCAGCAATCCCCAATCTAATCGATCGCCTCCTCGCCAGTCCCCACTACGGCGAACGCATGGCCCAGCACTGGCTCGATGTCACCCGCTACGCCGACAGCAGTGGCTTCGCCAACGACTACGAACGCGGTAATACCTGGCGCTATCGCGATTACGTGGTACGCGCCTTCAACGACGACAAACCTTACGACGAATTCATCCGCGAGCAGATCGCCGGCGATGAGATCGACCCTGACAATCCCGAGTTCATCGTCGCCACCGGATTCCTCCGTATGGGTCCTTGGGAACTCACCGCCATGGAGGTGCCCAAGATCGCACGGCAACGCTTCCTCGATGATGTCACCAACAGCGTCGGCGAAACCTTCCTCGCCCAGTCCCTGCAATGCGCCCGTTGCCACGACCATAAGTTCGACCCCATCCCCACCCGCGACTACTACGCCATCCAGTCTGTCTTCGCGACCACCCAACTCTCCGAGCGGAGCGCTCCCTTTTTACCCGAGGAAAACACCGATGGGTTCCAGGAGAAATCCATCCTCGATCTACGCCGCAACGAATACATCACGACGCTCAATTACTACGACGAATTACTCCTCGCCAACGCCGAGCAGTGGTTCGTCGATGAAAAGCGCGATCCCACGCGCTGGCACGAAGCCCTCGCCGAAGTTCGTGCCGCGGGCCCGGGTAAAAACTCCCGCGGGTTTAATCAAGTTTTCGACAATATTCGCCGCATCTTACTGAAGGCGGAAACCCCCGAAGATGAATTTCCACCCAAGGCGGTCAGCTTCACCCCGCAGGACCACGGCAACGAACGCATGGCCAAAAAAGGCTACGGTCGCCTGAACTGGGAAATCGAACGCTACGAACCCTTCGCGCTCGCCGTCTACGGTGGCCGCACGCCAAGCCTCACCAACATCTCCAATCCTCTGCGCATGCCGGACAACCGCATGACCAAGGGCGAACTCGAGGACACCCAGATTCTCCCCTACGGCGATCCGTTCGGCGGCACCGAGTCCGTGCCGCCCGGCGTGCTCTCCGCCCTCGGGATTGATCCGCCCGAACCGCTGACCACGGACATCGAGGGCCGCCGTCGCGCCTTTGCCGAATGGGTCGCTCGTCCCGACAACGCCCTCACCACTCGGGCTATCGTCAACCGGGTTTGGCTCTGGCACTTTGGTCAACCCATCGCGGGCAATCCCAACAACTTTGGTAGCACCGGCAAACCGCCCACGCATCCCGAACTCCTCGATTGGCTCGCCACCGAATTGGTCGAAGGCGATTGGTCGATCAAAGCCCTGCATCGCACGATCATGACCAGTGACGCCTACCGGCGCAGCACCCGTCATCCCGATCGCGCCCAACTCGCCGCCCTCGATCCTGTCGGCGAATCCTACGCCGCGTTCCTGCCGCGCCGCCTGACCGCCGAAGAACTGCGCGACGCCATGCTTCGCGCGACCGGCGAACTCAACCCGCAGATCGGTGGCATCCCCAATCGTCCCGACATCAATCTCGAAGCCGCCTTGCAACCGCGTCAGGTCATGGGTGCATTCGCTCCCGCCTGGGTGCCCAACCCCCTACCCACCGACCGCCATCGTCGCAGCCTCTACGCCACCAAACTCCGCGGCCTACCCGATCCCGCCATGGAGGTCTTCAACCAACCGGCCCCCGACTTCTCCTGCGAACAACGCGACGCCTCCGTCGTCACCCCGCAGGTCTTCAATCTTTTCAATAGTTCGGCCAGTCATGGTCGCGCCCTCGCCCTGGCCAACCGCGCCGTGCAAGAGAACTCCGCCACTGACAGTGACGCCATCATCGAGCGCGTTTTCGAACTCGCACTCAACCGCGCGCCATCGACCGACGAACTAACGACCTGCGTCGGCCACTGGGACGACATTGCCACCATGATCGCGCACGATACCCCGGAGAAATGGTCACCTCCCCTGCAGGTGACCCGCGAGGCCGTCGAAGAAAACACCGGCGAATCTTTCACCTTCGAAGAGGTGCTCCACGCCTACGCCGACTACGTGCCCGACCTCCAACCCGCCGACGTCCCCCTCCGCACCCGTGCTCTAGCCGACGTCTGCCTAGCCCTCTTCAACGCCGCCGAATTCTCGTATGTTTATTAACTGCTCCGCAGAAGTGCCAAGTATCAGGTAACAAGTATCAAGAAACTCAGTCCTCAACCCATCAAATCCGCCGAAGTTTTTGCCGCAAAAATGCGCAAAACCAATCTGCCGCGATGAGCCTATAGGCTCACTTCAAACCACCCGATTCAATAAGACACTTTTTGCGCCTCTTTGCGGCAATTCCACCCAGCTCCCCTACCAATCCCATCGAGAATGAGAACGAGAAAGAGTAAGAGAACGAGCACTCCACGAGAGTGTAACCCCACCGAATCATCCTATGTTTACTAGCCGCTACAGTAGTTGGTTGAGTCTACTAGTCGCTCTCGTCTGCGGGTTGGGAGCGGCCACGCCGACGCGGCCCAATATCATTCTGATCAATTGTGACGATCTCGGTTACGGGGACATTGCTCCTTACGGCGCCACCGATATCCGCACCCCTCACCTCGATCGCATGGCCCGCGAAGGGCTGCGGCTCACCGACTTTTCCGTCACTGCGCCACTCTGCACCCCATCGCGCGCTTCGCTCATGACCGGGAAATATCCCGGACGCGTCGGACTTGCCACCGGTGTGCTCCGACCCAGTGCCATCCGTGGACTCGCCGGCGAAGAGATCACCCTCGCCGAGGTTTTTAAATCGCGCGGCTACACCACCGCTTGCGTCGGCAAATGGCACTTGGGTTTCCAGCCCGGCATGCGTCCCCTCGACCAAGGTTTCGATCACTACTACGGCGTGCTCCACAATCTCGACGATCCGGAAACCATCTATTTCAAGGACGAAGGCGGCATGCCTATCCTGCGCGGTGACGAGGTGGTCCAACGCCCTGCCGTGCCCGCCGAGATCACCGGTCTCTACACCGCCGAAGCACTCGCCTTAATCGAACAAAACCAAGCGGATCCTTTCTTCCTCTACCTCGGTCACGCCATGCCACACATCCCCTTCGATGCGTCACCGCGCTTCAAAGGTAAATCTGCTCGTGGTCTCTATGGCGACTGCATCGAAGAACTCGACGACAGCACCGGGCAGATTCTGGCAAAAATCCAAGAACTCGATCTCGCCGCGAATACCCTCGTCATTTTCACCAGTGACAACGGACCCGAACGCCGCACGCCCGGCACCGCCGCTCCGCTGCAAGGCACCAAACACACCGTATTCGAAGGCGGACTCCGCGTGCCCTTCCTCGCGTGGTGGCCAGGCCATGTGCCCGCCGACCAAGTCAGCTCCGACTTCGTTTCCGCGCTCGATCTATTGCCCACGTTTGCCGCCCTCACGGGGGTGACTGAACTCCCGGCGGGACTCGACGGGATCGATCGCAGTGCGCTCCTCCTCGGCGCGGAACCGGAGTCTCCCGTTCCCGCGCTCTACTCCCGCTACGGCAGAGGTAAAAACGCCAAAGAATCCATGCGTGACGGCCCCTGGAAACTTCACCTCTACGCCGAACCCCAACTCTACAACCTCACCACCGACCTCGGTGAGGCCACCAACCTAGCCTCAGAACATCCCAAGGTCATCGCTCGCCTGTCAGCCCAAGCCGTGGCCCTTCGTCAATCGACGCAAGCTGACCGCCCCTTCCCCAAATCCCCGGCTACTCCGCAGAAGTAACAAGTAACAAGAATCTCAGTCCTCAACCTAACAAATCCGTCGAAAATTTTTGCCACAAAAGGCACAGAAAGCACATGATTCTAATTTAAACCTAAAAGACTCACCACGTCGTGCTGGTTTTGTGTCTTTTGTGCCTCTTGTGGCCATTCTCAGATACCCCACAGTTCCATCCACCCAGCTCCCTTACCTCTGTTCCCTTTTGCTCTTCAATTGCCCCTCAGTGCACCCATTTCATCACCACTTCGGGGCACGCCCTGCCGGCGCACCATCTACGCGCTCCCGCGCTTCGTGTAGAATAATCCCTGCCTCTTAGCCCCCCAATGAGCACACCATTTTTTCCCTGCGCGGGAGGCCGCGCCCTGCACGCTCCGACTCGGCGCGATTTCCTCTACAGCCTCGGCGCCAGCATCGGTAGCGTCGCGTTCTCCGCGATGATGCCCCAAGGCGCATCCGCCGCGGATAAGGTCAACCCCCTCGCACCCAAACCCGGACACTTTCCCGCCAAGGCCAAGAACTGCATTTTCCTCATGATGGAGGGCGGCCCTTCGCACATCGATACGTTCGATCCCAAACCCATGCTCGATCGCATGCATCTGTCGGAGTTTACCCGCGAGGGCGAACAGAAGTCGGCCATGGAAAGCGGCAAACGCTACTACGTGCGCAGCCCGTTCGATTTTCACAAAGTTGGCCAAAGCGGCGCCGACATGGCCACCAACTGGGAGCACCTTGCCAAGGTCGCCGACGACCTCTGTTTCTTTCGCGGTTGTCAGGTCGACAGTGTCAATCACCCGACCGCGATGTATCAGATGAACTGCGGCAACCGCTTCGGCGGTGATCCCGGCATCGGCGCCTGGGTCAACTACGGCCTCGGCACGCTCAATCAAGACCTGCCCGGCTTTATAGTCTTGCCCGAAATTTCCTACCCGCAAGGTGGCGCCGCCAACTGGAGCAACGGCTACCTCCCGGCCAGTTTCCAAGGCACTCCCCTGCGCGCCAAAGGTTCGCCCATTCTCGATCTTACCCCGCCCCCCGGCGTGAGCATGGCGCGGCAACGCAAGAACCTCGATCTCATCGCCGAGCTCAACGCCCGACACGCCGCGCACCATGAAGGCTTCGACGAACTCGCCGCGCGCATGGACAACTATGAACTCGCGTTCCGCATGCAGATGCAGGTGCCCGAGACGATGGATATCTCCGCCGAGAGTGACAAAACCAAGGAGCAATACGGAGTCGGCCAAGCCGAGACCGACAGCTTCGGCCGCAAGTGTTTGCTCGCCCGAAAACTCGTCGAAAAAGGCACCCGTTTTGTGCAGGTCTACAACGGCACCTGGGACAGTCACGACTACATCGAGCGCGCGCACGGCAATCTCGTCCGTGGGGTCGACCAACCCATTGCGGCCCTGATCGCCGATCTCAAACAACGCGGCCTACTCGAAAGCACGCTCGTGGTCTGGTGTGGAGAATTCGGCCGCACCCCCGACAACGGTGTGCGCGGTGGCGTGGCTTATGGCCGCGACCACAACCCCAACGCCATGACCATGTGGTTCGCCGGTGGCGGCGTTAAAGCCGGTCACACCATCGGTGCGACCGACGAGATGGGCATGTTGGCCGTGGACAAAGTGCATCACGTCCGCGACGTGCATTGCACGATCCTTAAGTTGCTCGGCTTGGACGACAACAGACTCACCTACTACCACGCCGGCCGCTTTAAACAACTCAGCCAATTCGGCGGCCAAGTCATCCCCGAGCTCATCGCGTAACGCGCACCAGCGCACCATGTCCACCTTAGTCCCGCCACGCGGGACGACGGTGGATCGTTCTCATACTCTTTCGCGTTCTCGATTCGGTTCGAAAAGGGGTTTTTAACCACCGATGAACACGGATCCAGCACACCGCTAATTTTTGCCACAGAAGGCACAAAAAGCACATGATTGCTCCGGAGATTTAGCCTAATCGGGCCCTGCTGGTTTTGTGCTTTCTGAGCCTCTTGTGGCAATCCTTCCCCCTAGTCCGCCATAGTCCCGCCCCGCGGGACGACGGAGGATGCCTCACAGCACACTAAATTTTGCACAATAGTTTGGCATCGATCGTCGATTCGCTCCACCTGTTAGAGCTACCCCCTTGCCCAGCATGCGTCGTCTTTTCCCTACTGCCACCTGCCTTCTCGTTATCGCCCCGTTCGCCGCTGCGGAGGCCGAGATCGATTTTAGCCGCGATGTGATGCCGATTCTCTCGGATAACTGCCTCGAATGCCATGGTCCCGACGAGGAAACCCGCGAGGCCGACCTGCGTCTCGACACCCCCGAGGGCGCCTACACCGAGATCTTCGGCCGCGCCCCCATTGTCCCCGGTAATCTCGACGAGAGCGAAGTGATCTACCGCATCACCACCCGGGATAGCGAAGAGCGTATGCCGCCCATCGATTCCAAGAAGGACTTCACCAAAGCGGACGCCGCTATCCTCTCCAAATGGATCAAACAGGGCGCCGCCTACGATGAACACTGGGCCTGGCAGGTGCCGCAAAAGGCCACCCTCCCTTTCCCCGATCAACACCCCATCGATGCCTGGATCAACGCAGAGCTGCAGGAGAACGACCTCTCCCCGACTCCTGCTGCCGCTCCCCGCACACTGGTGCGCCGAATCTTTCTTGATGTCATCGGACTGCCTCCGTCCCCCGCTGAGATCGATACGTTCCTCGCGGCCTACGCGACGGATCCCACTTCTGCCACCAGTGCGGTGATCGACGACTTACTCGCCCGTCCCGCCTACGGCGAAAAATGGGGCCGGCACTGGCTGGATATCGCCCGCTACTCCGACACCAACGGTTTCGAGAAAGACAAACCCCGCGACCAATGGATCTACCGCGATTGGGTAGTCGACGCACTCAACCGCGACCTGCCCTACGATCAATTCCTCACCGAGCAACTCGCCGGTGATCTCCTGCCCGGTGCCACTCAGGACAACCTCATCGCCAGCGGCTTCATGCGCAACGGTATGGTCAACGAAGAAGGTGCCGTTATCCCCGAACAATTCCGCATCGAGGGCATCGTCGATCGCATGGACACCTTTGGCAAATCCACCCTCGGACTCACCGTGCAATGCGCCCAGTGCCACACCCACAAGTTCGATCCCATCACGCACGACGAATACTTCAGTCTCTTCGCCTTCTTCAATGAAACCCACGAGGCGAAGTCCTGGATCTACAGCGATAAGCAACGCGACGATATCGCCAATCTCATCACCGAGCTCGATGACCTGAACCAACAGGCCCGCGCAACCGTCCCCACCTGGGAAGCCGACCTCGCCGCCTGGGAAGACACCCAACGCGCTGAATACGGCATCTGGACCATTTGGGACACCGACAGTCAGACTTGGAAAGGCGGCCTCAACCATCCCGAGGAACTCGAAGATCACAGTATCCTCACCCTCGGCCATCCCACCGTCACCGGTTTCTCGATCACGGAAGGCGACGTCACCTTGACTGAAGTCACCGGCCTCCGGCTCGAAGCACTCACGCACGGCGATCAACCGTTCAGTGGTCCCGGCCGCAGCTACTGGGGCACCTTCGCGATCAGTGAAGTGGAGGTCTTCAGCCAAGTGCCCGGATCCGAGGAATGGACGGAAATCAAACTCGCTTCCGCCACCGCCGACTTCGCCACCAAAACCGGTGATCTGAAGAAATACTTCGAACACAAGCTCATAGACCCGATGGACAAACGCCGCGTCGGTCCGGCCAAGTTTTTGGTCGATGGCGATAAGACGACCGGCTGGGCTCCCGATCGCGGACCGATTCTGCGCCACACCGAATCCGCCGCCGTTGTCGTATTCGAGGAGCCCCTCCAACTTCCCGCCGGTAGCCGCCTAAAGGTCCAGCTCGTGCAAAACCACGGGGGCGATGGCAACGACCGCGAGAACCAACAACTCGGCCGATATCGCTTTGCGCTGACCGACGCCGCCAAGCCACGCGCAACCCGCTACGACCACGCCGCCCTGCTCGCGCTCCAGAAGCCCGCCTACCAGCGCACCGACGCCGAGCAACAATCCATCTTTGCCGCCTGGCGTAAGTCTCAGGACGCCTTGGCCGACATCAATGCGACCGCCGCCAAGGTCGCCCAGGAATTCCCCGAAGCGCGCACCAGTGTGCTCCACAGCACCGACACGTGGCCCGAACTCGCCCGCACCACCCGCCTCCTCGATCGCGGCTCCTGGGATCAGCCCAAACACGAGGTCCCGCGCGCCGTGCCCGCCGTGCTTAACCCGCTCACCGTCGAGAACCCTACTCGCCTCGACCTCGCGAACTGGGCGACCGCCCCCGACGCTCCCCTCACCGCTCGCGTGCAGGTCAATCGCGTCTGGCAGACCCTCTTCGGCTCCGGCCTCGTTATCACGGCCGATGACTTCGGCACCCGCGCGCCGATGCCTGAATACCTCGAGTTGCTCGATTGGCTCGCGGTGGACTTCCGCGAAGGTGATTGGAGCTCGAAGCAACTCCTCAAAACCATCCTCACCAGCGACGCCTACCAACGCAGCTCCGAGGTCACTCCCGCCCTCTGGGAACGCGACCCCCGCAATCGCCTGTTGGCTCGCGGCCCACGTTTCCGCGCCGAAGCGGAAGTCATTCGTGACATCGCGCTGACCGCGTCTGGTCTGCTCACCCAAAGACTCGGCGGCCCCAGCATCTACCCACCCGTCCCCGCCTCGGTGCTCGAATACAACTACGTGAAGCCCGACTACTGGGATCCCGCCACGGGACCCGAGCGCTACCGTCGTTCCCTTTATATGTTCCGTAAGCGGTCCATGCCCGATCCCTCGCTGTCGTCCTTCGACGCGCCCAATGGCGACGCCTCCTGCGCTCGCCGCGAACGGTCCAACACCCCGCTCTCCGCGCTAACCTCGCTCAACGAACCAATCTTCGTCGAAGCAGCCCAAGCCCTCGCCCTGCGCATCCTCCACGAAGGCGGCACCGACACCGCCGACCGCACCGACTACGGCTACCAGCTCACCACTGGTCGCCCGGCCCAAGCCGCCGAAATCGCCGCCATCTCCGAACTGCTGAATTCGCAGGATGCCCGTCTCGCCGAAGGCTGGTTGGACATCCGCCAAATCGCCTTCCCCGATCCCAATGTGATTCCGGAACTCCCGGATGGGGTCACCCCGCGCGAAGTCGCCAAGTGGGCCATGGCCTCCCGGGTCCTCCTCAATCTCGACGAAACCATAAGTAAGAACTGAGGTTTTTTAAAAAATGGATCACGAAATACGCCAAGAAATCGCCACCCTCCAATCTCGCCGTTGGTTCCTGCGCAACTGCGGTGTCGGCATGGCTGGCCTCGCCCTCAATAATCTCTTCGCGCAACAAGGGATTCCGACCACCGGCACCGGCAACCCGCTCGATGTGCGGATTCCCCATTTTGCGCCCACCGCGAAGCGGGTCATTTATATTTTCCAAGCCGGCGCACCCAGTCACCTCGATCTCTTCGACCACAAACCGGAGCTCGTAAAACGCGACGGTGAGTTACCTCCGGCCGATCTGTTGAAGGATTACCGCGCCGCGTTCATCAATCCCAACTCAGCGTTGATGGGCACGAAGTATGACTTCAATCGCCACGGCGAAAGTGGAGCCACGATCAGCACCCTGCTTCCGCACATCGCGGAACACTCCGATGACATCTGCTTCATCAAATCGATGCAGACCGATGCGGTGAATCACGCTCCCGCGCAGATATTCCTCAGCACCGGCCACGCCCAATTCGGTCGCCCCAGCCTCGGCGCCTGGACCGTCTACGGACTCGGCAGCGAAAGCGAACAGCTCCCCGGCTACGTCGTGCTCACCAGTGCCAAAGGCACCAGCGGTGGCGCCAGCAACTACGGCTGCGGCTTCCTGCCCACCTCCTACAACGGGGTGCCCTTCCGCGGCACCGGCGACCCCATCCTCTATCTTTCAAATCCCGGAGGTTACGATCGCCCTGCGCAACGCGCGGCGCTGGACACGCTCAAGAAACTAAATCACCAGACGCTCAACCAACTGGCCGATCCGGAAACCGCCGCACGCATCCAAGCCTACGAAACCGCTTACCAACTCCAAGCCAGCGCGCCCGAGTTGATGGACCTCAAACAAGAGTCCGCCGCGACGCTCGACGCCTACGCGATCAAAAACCCCAGCAAGTCCAACTTTGCCCGCAATTGTCTCCTCGGACGCCGCATGCTCGAACGCGGCGTGCGCTTCGTGCAGCTCTTCCACGAAGCCTGGGACCAACACGGCGGCCTCGATAAGGGGCTGACCAAAAATTGTCGCGACACCGACCAACCAGTCGCCGCCCTCCTGCAAGACCTGAAGGACCGCGACATGCTCAAGGACACGCTCGTAATCTGGGGCGGAGAATTCGGCCGCACGCCGATGGCTCAAGGTGACGAACGTAACGGCCGCGACCACCACAACCGCGCGTTTACGATGTGGTTGGCCGGCGGCGGCATTAAGCCAGGAATCACCTACGGCAAAACCGACGACTTCGGTTTCGACGTGGTCGAAAACCCGGTCCATGTGCACGACCTCAACGCCACGATCCTCCACACCCTAGGCTTCGACCACGAACGCCTCACCTACCGATTCCAAGGCCGAGACTTTCGCCTCACCGACGTCCACGGCCACGTCGTCAAAGACATCTTGGCGTAGGCCAAGATGTCTTTGAGGTATGAACCGGGGACATGGTTTACAGGGTGTCGAGTGGCATAGGTTACACTTAAAAGGGCATATGCCATGGAAAGATGATACCCTAATGGACCAGAAAATGCCGTTTGTCAGCTTAGCGGACACCGACCGCTTCTCCGTCACCCAGTTATGCAGCAAAATGACGTCACGTCTTCAAACTGCCTCAAACCGTGGAAAGGAACGTTCATTTCACGAGGGGGCGGACGGAGGTGAAACCGCCATCGACCGGAATGACTTGTCCGGTAATACGGCTGGACTGATCGCTCAATAACCAGGCCATCGCGGAGGCTACGTCATCGGCGGATTGCAGCCCGGGGAGTGGATACTGTTTGGTAGCGGCGGCTCGGAAGGCGTCGGATTTCAACAGCGGTGCGGTGAGCGGCGTATCAGTCAGGCCGGGAGCAACCAAGTTGAAGCGCAGGCTCTGTGCTGCGTAGGTGGCGGCCGCGCTGCGCACGAGGGCTTCGAGCCCACCTTTGGCGGCGGCGATGGCTTCGTGGTTGGCCACTCCGATTCGAGCGACCACTGAGCTCGCGAAGACGGCGCTGCCGCCAGACTTCTCACTCAGTCGCCGGTTGATCCATGCGTGCAGCAGATAAAACGAACTGTCCAAATTGACTCGCATCGTCTCCGTCCAAGCGTTGGCGCGGGTGCGGTGGAGCGGGGTGAGCAGCGTGTTGCCAAGACAGTGCGCCAGTCCGAAGGGCGTTCCTCCTGCCGCTTCGCTTGCGGCTTCGAGCAAGGCGACGGCGCCCGCCTCGGAGGTGCAATCGCCGGCGATCTTGTGCGTAGCATCGGTTTCAGTGAGGCGATCGAGTTCGCGACTTGCGGCGATGACGGTGTGGCCGGCAGCGCTCAATTGGGAGCAGAGTGCGGAGCCAATGCCTCCACTCGCACCGGTGACGAGAATAGTTCGGGTTGTAGTCATATTGATATTTTTAAGGTAAGCCTTGGGCTCACCAGCGTTGGGAGAAGGCGATGGCGAAAAGAAGTGAAGGATCGTAGTCGGTGCCGCCAATGAGCCGCCCATCGCTGTTTTCCAACTCCAGTTCGCCCCCGACAATGCTCCCGACCGAGAGGTCGAGCGTTCCGCCCGTCTTGAAGTTACGGGTCGCCCGGATGAAGACCGCCGCGCCCTCGTCTTGCCCGAATCCGTCCGGCTCGGGGCCAACGTCATCGAGCGCGTAGCGGTTCACCCGATAGCCGCCACCGAAGCCAATCTCCCAATTGTCGAGGCCAGTATAAACGACTTCGAGGCCGGCCGGACCACTGGGACCGGGACGAAACGGATTCAAGAGGCGCCAGTTGTCGGCGAAGTCCCATAAAACGAAAATCACCGGAAACCCGCTGGTGTCTTCGAGGCCGAAAAAGCCGCCTCCGCCAATGCCGAGGGTGAGGGTTTCACTGAACTGTTTGGTGTAGCCGACGATCGCGCCGAACTCGATGCTGTCGCTGAGCGAAACGCCGGACTCTCCGGTCGTGGTTACGCTCGGCATGACGAACAGGGAGGACTCGCGATCGATGGCGTAGCGGTATTGCAGCGAGACTTGCCACCGGTCGATGTCGTCCCACGGGCTGAAGCCGCCGAAGGCCGGAACATCGTCCCACGAGTAGCTGACATTCTCGTAGCCGATAGTGGCTCCGAGTGAACTCTGGGCGCTCAAGCCATGAATGACGCCAAACTCGAAACCGAGACGATTTGCCGACATCGAGCCCCCCGAATCGAGATCTGCATCACCCCGACTGACGACGAGTGCTTCGGCTGAGTAAAAGGTTTTCCCGGCCGGCATGGGCGGGCCCATCTGGGCGGCCGCAGACGCGACCATCATGACGAGCAGGCTAAAGACAGAGAGGAATTTGTTTTTCATTTTCGGAGCGGCAACAAGCTCTGAAAGGCAAGTCTGTCAACCGGAGGCACGTTTGAGGCAATGGCCTGTTTCCGCTCGGCGGCAGTCAGGTTGAGCCGGGGACATGGGTAACAGAGTGTCTAGGGACATTGGTTACCCATGTCCCCGGTTCATACCGACTGCCCTACCGAGGAGCGGTGCGACGACACCTCAAAAGCCGAAAAAAGAGGCCGAAAAAAGGGGTCAGGCTTTGTAGTTTGTGGTTATGGGAACCTGATTTCTCTTCTTCCCTCCTCCCATCCCTCGCCAACCACGGATCGAATTTGAGGGTGCGTGTTATCACGTGATCAATCGCGGCAACTATCGCTCTAACGTTTTCAAAAGCGAAGGCGCCAAAAAGGCCCTCCTCAAGGCACTCGGGGAAACGGCCGAAAAACTGAATTGGAAAATCCATGCGTGGGTGATCATGACGAACCACTTTCATGTCGCTCTCGAAACTCCTCAGGGGAACTTGGTCGAGGGGATGAGACTGTGGCAGGGAACTTTCGCGACACGGTTCAATCGACTCCGCAAGGAGAACGGCCACATTTTCCAAGGGCGCTACAAGAGCTTACTGGTCGACTCCGATTCCCCTCTTGGGGCGCTCTGTCACTACATTCATCTCAACCCGATTAGGGCGCGAATGTGCCAGGTCGATGATCTGAAGAATTGGCCAAACTCTCGTCTCTACTGGCTGCACAATCGCAGGCAAAGACCCAGTTGGCATTCACCGGCAGAGGCATTGGAGCATGCCGGAGGATTAGCGGACTCCGCTGAGGGGCACCGACTTTACGGTGATTATCTGAAGTGGCTGTCCGCTGACAATCAGGCCAAACGGGAATTATTGTTCGAACAAATGTGCAAAGGGTGGGTGCTCGGTTCAGCCAAATTCAAAAAGGACATTTTGAAAGAGCAGGCGGAAACTAAGGAGAATGTCCGTCGTCCAGAAGCATCACTGCAAGCAGGCCATACCTTAATCTGGGAGGAGACCTTATCCGAACTATTGCTTGAGTCGGGGCTCGAATCTGAGGATCCAACGAATTGCGCAAAATCGGCTCCTTGGAAAACCGTTCTGGCGGTCGCCATGAAGTCCAGGACCACCGTGACCAATCGATGGCTGGCCGAACGGCTTCATATGGGTGGACTGCACGAAGTGAGTCGAAGGGTGAATACTTGGATTAGAAACCCGGACGTTAAATTCGAACGGAAGCTTAAAATTACCACAAACTACAAAGCCTGACCCCTTTTTCTGGGGAAGGCGTTTCAAACCGACGGCCTAAGCCATCGAGGATACTAGGCCTCCAATCAGCCCGACCACTCCCCCGAACACGACGTGTCCAACTAAATGAGCTGCGCCGATCATCAAGGTCACCGATCGGTATTCCTCTATCGGGTGTTTGTCGGCGATGAAGAGCATCAAAACGTACGACATGCCGATGCCATGAAGGAGTCCGCATCCGAGGCCGATCAACAAGATGCCGGGGAATTGGGTTATGCCGATGCTGGTAAAAACCAGGCCATAAATAAGGCCAAATCCTGCGCCGGCGGCCAAGTGGATGAGGATTCCGGTTAAAGTGGCCGTTTCCTTGTTCCCGGTGAATAGCGATCCGATGGCCTTCACCATGTCGATATCTTTGCCACCGCCTAGACGGCCAAGAAGCTGGATCGTTCCGCCCATGATGTAGCTCCCGACGACACCAGCGAACAGGCTGGAAAGGAGGAAAAACGAGACCATATTAAGAGAATAGCCAATTGATGACCGTATTCAAGCCCAACCAAGTAGAAGACGCAAAACGGCCCGGAAAAAGTGCCCGGAAAAGAGAGCCGAAAAGGAAGAGCCGAAAAGGGTGTCAAACGCTTAATATAAATATCCAGGGAGCGCGTGAAGAGTCAGATTGAGGTAGCTTTTTTAGTCTGACCTCACGGGGCTCCATTTGGGAACCCAGTTGGGATTCTCAGTGCGCGCCGTTTTCAGGTAGTTGCTGATCTTCTCGGCAATTTCCGGGTGCAGAGCGGCGACGTCCTTTTGCTCGGCGACATCGTTGTCCAGATCGTAGAGGGCAACCGGTGCATCCTGCAATCCAACCCGCATCCCCTTCCAGCGTCCGTCGTAGAGCGCCGCTTGGCGGAACGTCCGTTCGTGGAACTCCCAATAGAGAAACTCGTGCGACTCCTGCTCCCTAGGCTTACCGCGCAACGTGGGTGCGAAACTCACACTGTCGAGCCCTTCGGGCATATCGGCACCGGCGAGTTCGGCCGCCGTAGCCATGAGATCGCCAAAGTAGGCCGGGTGATCCGAAGCGGTGCCGGCGGCAATCTTGCCAGGCCACCAAGCGATCATGGGCACTCGAATTCCGCCATCCGTGAGACTCCGCTTAATCCCCGTGTAGGGGCCCGCAGGTTCGAAGCGCGTCAGGTCATGTTTGCTTTCGTTGTGGGGACCGTTGTCGCTCGTGAAGATAACCAAGGTGTTCTCGGCCAGACCGAGTGATTCCAGTCGATCGAGGAAACGACCCACGTAGCTGTCGAGGCGAGTGATCATCGCCGCCTGCCCCTTGTCCTGGTCCGGCCAATCCTTGGTCGCATAGGGACCGTAATCGGGCATGTGTGCACCGTCTCCCAGCACCCGCGAGCGCTCGTTGTTGGCGTGGGGAATGATCATGCTCCAATAGAGAAAGAAGGGCTGCTCCTGATTCTGCGCAGCATACTTCAGCGCTTCATCCGCAAAGAGGTCGTCCGAGAACAGGATAGCATCTTCCGCGTAGCCTCCGCCGTGTTCTCCGACCGGGATCACCTTGTTGGGTAGAGGAATCCGTTCCTCATTCCGCCAGAGGTAATCGGGAAAATGATTGTGGGCGTGATGCTGGCTCAGGTAGCCGAAAAACTCATCGAAGCCCTGCTTGTTGGGCACGCCTTCGTCTCCCGGCATTCCCAGGCCCCACTTCCCGAACAAAGCCGTGTGATAACCCGCTTCCTTCAACACCTCCGCCACGGTGATGTCAGCTTCCTGCAAACGCTGAGGACCCGCGGCTTCTGGATTGGCGTTCCCTCGCACCCGCGTATGCCCGTGATGCAATCCCGTCATGAGGACGCTGCGCGACGGCGCACAAACGGTGGCACCCGCGTAAAAATGAGTGAAGCGCATGCCCTCTTTTGCCATGCGATCCAAATGAGGCGTGAGGATGGTCTTTTGCCCGAAAGAACCGAGCTCCGCGTAGCCAAGATCATCGGCCATGATCCAGACGATATTAGGCTGGTCAGCCGCCTCAGCGGACTTTGAGGGGGAAAGAATCAGAGCAAGTCCGAGGGAAAGAACAATGAGCAGCGATTTCATAAGGGGCAGAGTGAAGCCCTATCCTGGACACTCCAGACAAAGAAGCGCTACCAGTTTCCAGTGACGGCAAAATTCCGCGGAAAGGGGTCGAAGATTCCGAGGAAAGGGATTGAACGCAAAAGATGAAGATTTGGCCGGCTGACCGATGTCCCTGATTCATGCCCGACACGAGGGGCACGCCGGTAGGGTCCCTTTTGATTTCCCTCCACAAGCTGCTTTGTTAACATAGTAAACATTGGCATTGCCCCTCCTGGTCGCGCTCGCCCTTCCCATTGCGCCCCATGCCTACCCGACGTCCCCTCTTCCTCGCGCTCTGCGCTTTCCTCCCGCTCACCCTCCCGCTCACCCTCCCACTCACCCTGCAGGCGACCGATCCGGCCCCGCGGCTCGGCCTCATCATCAATGAAGACAATAGCCACTTTTTTGGCACTCGTGATGCCGACGACATGACGATCGAAGGCTTGCAGGCCTGGGTGGACCAGTATGCAGACACCGAAGTCAGCCACCTTTTTCTCAACCCCAGTGCGATGAAAACCAGTTATGCCAGTGAGGTTCGCGGCGTGATCTGGGAATTGACGGAGCATCAAAAAAAGCCGATCGGGAAAGCCTTGAGGTGGCCGGAAAACGCTAAACTCCTACACGAGCGCGGGCTGGATCCCTATACCATCTGGATCAATCGGAGTCGGGAGAAAGGCATCTCTCCCTGGATAAGCATGCGGATGAATGACGTGCACGAAGCGTCCGACACCACCAACCACATGCACAGTCCATATTGGATCGAACATCCGGAGTATTGGCGCATCCCGGGGGATGAGATCACTAACTGGGTCGATCGCGGCCTGGACTACAATCAGCCCGCCTTGCGTGAATATGCGATGGCTTTGGTGAGGGAACTGCTGGAGCGCTACTACGCCGATGGCCTAGAACTCGATTGGATGAGGTTTGGCTGGCACTTTAAGCCCGGGGAGGAAAGCCAAGGCGGCGAAACGTTGACTCACTTTATGCGCGAAGTGCGGGAGCTCGTGGATGAGTATAGCATCCGTTGGGGCCACCCCATTCAGCTGGGGGTGCGGGTGCCGGCAAATCCCGACGCGGCGGATGGCTTGGGTATGCCGGGAGCGGCTTGGGCCCGTGAAGGGCTCATTGATTGGCTGGTGCCCACGCCGTTCTGGACCACTACCGATTTTGATATCCCGGTGCAACTCTGGCGGGCCCGTCTCGGGGCGGCGGCCGATCATGTCGTGCTCGCGCCTGGCATCGAATACAACATGCGCGCGTGGCCCAAGGGGCAGAACGTGCCCAATACCCTCGAAACCATTCGCGGTTGGGCCGCCATGGCGTGGGAACAGGGGGCGGATCAACTCTATCTCTTTAACTATATGGGCTCGCAGACGCTCCCCGTGAGCGTTGCGGACTACCGCCGCTTGCTCGAAGACGGCCTCGGGCCTACGGAGCTCGCCCGCCAGCCCCGTCGCCATCCGCAAACCTACCGCGACACCGTGCCGCTGGGGAGCGATGCCGGCATTGTGCTACCCGCCGCGCTCAGCGTCGGCTTAACCCTCTCGCTCAACCTTGGCACCGTGTTGGAAAACGACACGAACACCTTCATCCTCGGCCTCGATGACACCGCCACAGTCGATGTCGACCTCGTCGTGAAAATCAACGGGGTGCCTTGCCAGCGCCTCGCCGATCACCCCGCGCCCGATATGTTCCCCGCGTGCGTCCGCGCCCTGCAATTCGCCTGCCCGCCCCAAGCGGTCGTGAGCGGCCACAATACCTTCGTAGTTGCCCCGCTGACCGACGCGCCCGCCGTCCAAATCATCTGAGTTGAAGTCCGCGTGGAGCCGCAATGATGGATTAGGCGGCAGACCGACGGGGTTATTATCAGCTTATTGAACGCTCCGATCAGGAAATAGGGAAAGTGCTGACCGCCCTGAAGACTACGGGGCATGAACGAGACACCTAGATCATATTCACGGCCGATCACGGAGACTGTACCGGTGCTCATGGCTTCGCCCAGAAAACCGTTTTCTACGATGAATCCGCTCGAGTGCCCTTTATCCTTTCCTTACCGGGAAAGATCCTACCCGCAACGACACGTAGTCTG